>CAYWIA010000096.1:0-7980 GCA_964458245.1 uncultured Methyloceanibacter sp.
GCGAACGCATTCAGCGCGCGGGCGCGCGCCTCGGCGTGATCGACAATCGGTTGGGGATAGGTCTTCCCGAGCGCAACGCCCGATTGCGCGAGCACCATTGCGGGCGCTTCCCATGGGGCGTGAATGTCCGCTGCGGGAAGTTCGGCCAGCTCCGGCACCCATTGGCGTACATAGGCGCCATCCGGATCGAACTTCCGGCCCTGGAGGATGGGATTGAACACGCGGAAATAAGGCGCCGCGTCCGTGCCGCAGCCCGCCACCCACTGCCAGCTGGCGGCGTTGTTGGCGAGATCGGCATCCACCAGCGTGTCCCAAAACCAGGCCTCGCCTGCCTGCCAGGGCAGCAGCAAATGCTTCACGAGAAAGGAGGCGACGATCATGCGCATGCGGTTGGGCATGAAGCCCGTGTGCCAGAGCTGGCGCATGGCGGCATCGACGATCGGATAGCCCGTCTCCCCGCGCTGCCACGCGCGCAGCGCCTCCTTGTCGGTTCGCCAGGGAAAATCCGCGAACTCGGGGCGCAACGGCTTATCCGGCATGTCCGGAAACCGGTACAGCAGGTGAGCGGAAAACTCGCGCCAACCAAGCTGACGCAGAAAGGCCTCGGCCCCTTGCGATTTTCCCGGCGCGGCGTGCCCCGCGTGGCGCGCCGCATGCCAGACCTGATTGGGGCTGATCTCGCCGAAGTGAAGATAAGGCGATAGATGCGAGGTCGCGTCGTCGCCGAAGTTGTCGCGGCTGCTTGCATATGCCCGGAGACCGCTGTCGATGAAGTCAGACAGTCTCTCTCTCGCGGCGTCCTCGCCTGGCTGCCAGGTCTCGCGCAAGCCCCCGGCCCAGTCGGGCTTGGTGGGCAGCAGCTTGAAGTCATCGAGAGACAAGCTCTTGGCCTCGGCAAAGCCGCCGAGCCGCGGCGCCTTCAATGGCGCGCGAGGTTCGGGCGCGGCAAGGCAAGCTTTCCAGAAGGGGGTGAACACCCGATAGGGCTTGCCGCTGCCGGCGACGATCTCTCCCGGCGCGAACAGAAGCTGGCCGGGATGCAGAGAGAGGCTTGCGCCTTTCGCCTCGCAGAGTCTCGCGACAGCTTCTTCGAGACTTGCGTCCCACGGGTCATATCCCCTGGCGGCATGAACGGCGCCAGCACCGGTCTCATCGAGCAGCGCGCCCAACACGTCCGCGGCTCGTCCCTTGCGCAAGCAGAGCTTTCCGCCGAGATTTTCATTGAGCGTCTTCAAGCTGCCATGCAGCCACCAGCGTGACGCGCCGCCCATGCGCAAATCGCCGGGCGTCTCATCGTCGAGGATGTAGAGCGGGAGCAACGGTGCGTCCGACTTCGCCGCGGCAGTGAGCGCCGCGTTGTCGGCAAGGCGCAGGTCTCGTCGGAACCAGACGATGACCGGAGACTGAGACTTCGCCATGCGCGGCTAGCCTCGCGGCGCGGTTGCGGCAAGAGCCGCTTGGTGAAGATCGCGGGATTCCGCGCCGAAGCAGCAGAACACCACGCGCGCGATGCCTGGCACCTCCGGGAGCGTCTCGCGCACCGTGCGCACGGCGATCAGCGCGGCACGGTCGGGCGGGAAGCCGTAGATGCCGGTCGAGATGGCAGGGAAAGCGACGGATGCGAGGTCGTGCTCGGCGGCAAGCCTCAGCGCATTCCGGTAGCAATTGGCCAGCAGCATTCCTTCCTCCCGCTCGCCGCCGCCCCAGACCGGGCCCACGGTGTGGATGACATAGCGGGCCGGCAGGTCAAATCCCTCCGTGATCTTGGCCTCGCCGGTGGCGCAGCCGCCGAGCTTGGCGCAGGCGTCGGCGAGCTCGGGCCCGGCCTTGCTGTGGATGGCGCCGCACACGCCGCCGCCCGGGGCCAACGCTTCGTTGGCGGCGTTGACGACGGCGTCGACATGGAGGGTCGTGATATCGCCTTCGATGATCTCGATCTTGCCGGGCATGGGCGCATTGCACGCCGGAAACCCTGGCCGATCAAGCCCTCACGAGACTCACAAATCGAGCTGGTAGGAGTGCGGGATCCAGCGATAGCCGCCGTCCTTCCGCCGCTCCACATAGCCGATGGATGGAAATGGCATGTGGAAGGCGCTGACGGCCACGCGATCCGTGGCCACCTCGTCGAACACGCGGGCACGGGTCTTGGCGCCTTGCTCTCTGTCGACGTCGAACACGCAGTGCCAATCGGGGCGCACAAGCGAGGCGACGTGATGGTGCGCGCAGTCGCCCCAGAAGACGAGGCGCTTCCCGCCGCTCTCGATATCGAACGCCAGATGGCCGGGGGTGTGCCCATAGGCGGCCATGGCACGGATGCCGGGCACCACCTCCTCGCCGGGCTCGAGGAACGTGGTCTTGTCGGCGAGGGGCACCACGTAGTCGCGGAACAAATCGGCGAACGGTTTCAAGCCGCCTGCCGGTTTGTCGCCTGCCCAGAAGTCATAATCGATCGCACCCGTGACGTAGCGCGCGTTGGGAAACAGCGGCTCTCCGTTCTCCATCACCCCGCCGATATGGTCGGGATGACCGTGAGACAGCACCACGACGTCGATCTGCTCGGCCTTGAAGCCCGCCGGCGCAAGCTGTGCGGCGAGCCAGCCGCCTTGCGGCCGGGGAACGAAGCCGCGCTCGCCGTTGCCGGTATCGAACAGGATCAGCGCCTTGCCGGTGTTGACCACCATGGGCGTGAAGCCCGGCCGGTATTTGTTCGTCGGCAGGAGGTTGTCGCGCATCACTTGATCGACAGCGTCTTGTTCCGCGTTGCCGCCGATCAGCGGCCAGGGACCGTCAATGAAGGCAGCGGCGTCGGAGATCGTGGTCACCTCGAAGTCGCCGAGCTTGAAACGGTAATGGGTCGGTTCGGAGAGGCCGAGCATCGGGGCGGCGCTCATGGCGCTGCGCGCGGCGAGGGCGGCGGCAAATGGCGCCACAGCAAGCGCGCCCGTACCGGCGATAAGGCGACGGCGGCTGACGGCATGTTTGAGCATCGACGATCTTTCTTTTTTCATCTGTCCGCGACACTATCGGCTGGCATCCCGAAGCCGCTTGAACGAACGTGCTGTGTCAGACGCTCCCGAAAATTCGCCGATCTGGTATCTTGATCGCGGCCGCGCGCTGTTCGCCGGGCCACTCGGCCGCAACGCGCCCCACCGGCACAGCACGCCGGTCTTCCTCGCGGGGCTGTACGAAAAATTTGCGCTCCGCGTTGGTGATGGCGCTTGGCGGAGCTGCCGGACGGCGGCGATTCCAGCCGGTCTCGCTTACGAGTTCGACATGTGCGGCGCGCCGCTCGCCGTTCTCTATGCCGAGGCAAGTGCGGCCGGCGCGGACAGCCTTTCACGCCTTGTTCGCCACGCGCAGGATGTCTCCGGTGCGCGCGTCGGGGACGACGGCGAGGTTGCCGTGCTGCGGGAGATGTATGAGGACCGCGACAGTCCATCTTGGATCGCGCGCGGGCTCGACGACCTGATCGGCTTCGCAGGCCGGCGCGAACGTCCCGTTGATCCGCGTATGGCGCGGGTTCTTGACTCGCTGCAAGAGAGCTATGCGGATCTCCGGCAGGTCGCGAGGGTCGCGGAGACAGTCGGGCTGTCCCCGTCGCGGTTTCAGCATGTCTTCACCAGGGAAATTGGCGTCCCCTTCCGCCGGTACCGCGCCTGGTGCCGCATGCGTGCAGCCATCCGCGCCGTTTTGAACGGAGCCAACCTGACGACCGCCGCCCATACAGCGGGTTTCGCGGACCAAGCGCATTTCGCGCGTGATTTCCGCCGCACGTTCGGCGCATCCGCCGCGCCGACCCTCGCGAAGGTGAGGGGGGCGCGGGCGCAGCGCGTTACTGCGCGGCCGAGGCAGATTTGTCCGGCGGATTGATCGACCAGATCCAGGCGATGATCTTCCACATGTCGTCGTTGGACTTCACGATGTTGCCGTGGGGCGGCATGGGTCCGACAACGTTCTCGGAGCCCTTGCGCGAAAAACCCTGATCCTGAAGGCCGGTGGTGCCCAGCGCGATCAAGCGGAACAGCGTGTCGCCGTCATTGCCGTAGACCCAGACCGGGTTCGACAAAGGCGGGCCCATGCCGCCGCCGCCGGTGCCGCCATGGCAGCCGTTGCAGCCGGCGGCCATGAACTTCTTGTGGCCTTCCTCGGCGACAGACTCGTAATCGTCTTGGTAGGGACTTTTAAGCGCGCCTTTCTCCGCGGCTTCCGCCGTCTTCGTGGGGTTGCCGGCCGGGTCCACGCCGGCCGCCTCGCCGCCCTCGGCGTCGGCCGGCTTCTCTGCGTTTTCGGCTTCGCCGTCTTTTGCGGGCGCGGCGGCTGCGTCCTCGGCGGCGGCTTCGGCCGGAGCAGGCTCGCTTTCGGCCGCGGCCGTTTCTTCAGACCCTTCGTCCTTCGCCTCGGCATCCATCGCCGCATCCGGCTGCGGCGCCGCCGGCTTCGCATCCTCGGGCTTTGCTT
The DNA here is from genome assembly GCA_964458245.1 of uncultured Methyloceanibacter sp. Lineage (GTDB taxonomy): Bacteria > Pseudomonadota > Alphaproteobacteria > Rhizobiales > Methyloligellaceae > Methyloceanibacter. The sequence goes on from CAYWIA010000096.1 coordinate 4,459, forward strand.
CTGCGGGCGCGGGCGTCGTCTCGGCAGGTTTCTCCTCGGCTTGCTTGGCTGCCTCTTCGTTGGCGGCAATCTTGGCGGGCGCTTTTTCTTCCGTCATGGATGCGACGAGCCAATCGCGGCCGCCGGTCATGACCAGCGCCGCCCAGGCGAGAAATCCCACGGCAATAACCACGCCAATAATCGTAATCGCTCTCAGCATTGCGTCTCCTCGTCTGTGATTTTACTCGTTGATCGAACGAATCCAGGTGATCATCTTCCACATGTCGTCGGTGGATTTGACGATCGTCCCTTGAGCCGGCATCGGCCCCACGACGTTCTCCGAGCCCGTGCGCGTATAGCCCTGCTCAAGCAGCGCATCGCTGCCGAGCGCAGTCAGCCGGAACAGTGTGTCGTCATCTTTGCCGTAAATCCAGACTGGATTGGTGAGCGGCGGTCCCATGCCGCCGCCGCCCGTGCCGCCATGACAGCCGTTGCAGCCCGCAGCCATGTAGATTTCATGGCCTTCGTCCACGACCTTGGCGTCGTCGGTCGAATAGGGATTTTTTAGCGCGCCTTTCTCGGCCGATTTCGCGGCTTCCATGGGGCTCGATGTGGAAGCGTTCTCTTCCGTCGTCTCTTGGTCGGCGGCAAATGCTGGAAAGGTCAGCAGCGAGGCCGCCAAGGCAAAGGGCGAAAGTCGGCTGATCACGTATGGTGAAATCATGGGGAAACCTCATCTCGAATACGGGCGCGTCTTGCGGCGCATTTGGATAAAAAACAGCGCGAGGGCGCCCCGGGTTCCCACTTGACGTCTTATACTGATGTTATGTTATATCATCGATCATGAATGCCGCCCATCACCATGACGCACCGAAGCTCTCGCGCAACCAAAGCGCAATCCTCAGCTGTCTGAGGAATTCGGGCGAGCCTCTCAGTGCCTACGCCATTCTCGACCGCGTGCGGAAATCGGGGATCTCCCATCCGCCGACCGTGTACCGCGCCCTAAACGATCTGATGAAAAAGGGCATGGTCCACCGCCTGGAGTCCCGCTCGGCCTTCGTCGCCTGCGGACACGGGGCTTGCGACGGCAAGTTCGCCTTCGCCATCTGCCGGGCTTGCGACAAGGTGGTCGAGATCCTGCTCCCCGACAAAGACCAAGCGCTGCTGCTGGGACTTGCCCCGAAAGAAATCTCGCCGGAGCAGGTGACCGTCGAGATTGCGGGTCTCTGTGAGGATTGCCGCCCGAGCCGGCTGGCCTAACTTCGGAAGGACATGTCCGTTGCCCTCGCGTGAAACCTCGACGCGTGACGCTTTGGAGCGTGAGCCCATCGCGCTCGTCCCGGCAGGCGCCACGCACCGCGCGGGGCACCACGTTCCCGTGTTGGGGGCCTCGTGGTTGCGAGCCTCGGCTAGCGCGCGGCTTTGTCTCGTGGCGGCGGCGGCCGGTGTCTTGTGGCTTGCGGTCTATTGGGCGCTTTGATGAAAGCTACGGCGTCCACCCTCAGCTTTCATAATCTGACGCTCGGCTACGGCCGGCACCCGGCGGTGCATCACATCACCGGGGAGGTGGCGCGCGGCGAACTCTTGGCGATCGTCGGGCCGAATGGCGCCGGCAAGTCGACCCTGCTCAAAGGCATTGTCGGCGAGTTGAAGCCCTTAAGCGGCCGTCTCGATCTCGACGGTCTCACCAAGCGTGACATCGCCTATCTGCCGCAAGTCTTCGAGATCGACCGCAGCTTTCCCATTTCGGTGTTCGATTGCGTCGCCATGGGGCTGTGGCAGCAGATCGGCGCGCTGCGCGGTCTCGACGCGCGGGGACGCGATCAGGTCATCGGCGCACTCGGCACCGTGGGCCTGATCGAGCTCGCCGACCGCCCCGTGGGATCTCTCTCCGGCGGCCAATTCCAGCGCGTGCTGTTTGCGCGGCTTCTCCTGCAGGATGCGAAGCTCATCCTGCTCGACGAGCCGTTTCGCGCCGTTGACACCAAGACCGTCGCCGATCTGATCCATCTCATCGAGCGTTGGCATCGCGAGGGCCGGACGGTGCTCGCGGCCCTGCATGACATGGAGCAAGTGCGCGCGCATTTCCCGCGTACGCTTTTGCTCGCCCGCGAAGTCGTCGCCTGGGGCGAGACCCGCGCCGTGCTGACGCCCGCGAATCTCGCCAAGTCGCGCGAGATCACCGAGGCGTTCGATGCGCACGCGGCCGTGTGCGAGCGGGACGAGGCGCGCTGGTCCGCATGATCGACAGTCTGGTCCAACCCTTCGTCGAATTCGCCTTCATGCGCCGGGCGCTGGTGGGCTCGCTCGCCATCTCTCTGACGGCGCCCCCCATCGGCGTGTTCCTCGTGCTCCGGCGCATGAGCCTCATGGGCGACGCCATGGGGCACGCGATCCTGCCGGGCGCGGCCATCGGCTACCTGCTCGCCGGACTTTCGCTGTTCGCCATGAGTCTCGGAGGCTTTGCCGCGGGGCTCGCCGTGGCGCTCGCCGCGGGGCTCGTGGCGCGCTCCACGGTCATCCGCGAGGATGCAAGCCTTGCCGGCTTTTATCTGTTGTCCTTGGCGCTCGGCGTGATGCTGGTGTCGGTGCGCGGCAGCAGCGTCGATCTCCTGCACGTGCTGTTCGGAACGGTGCTGGCGCTGGACGACAGCGCGCTCCTCCTCATTGCCAGCATCGCCACGGTGTCCATGATGACGCTTGCGGTGATCTACCGCCCCCTCGTCATGGAGTGCTTCGATCCGCAGTTCCTGCGCTCGGTCAGCCCGTTGAGCTCGCCCACGCATCTCATCTTCCTGGTGCTCGTGGTGCTCAATCTCGTGGCGGGCTTTCAGGCGCTCGGCACGCTGATGGCGGTCGGCATCATGCTGCTGCCCGCCGTCGCCGCGCGCTTCTGGGCCGAGGACGTCGGCGGCATGATCGGCGTCGCGATCGTTTCCGCCTTTGCCTCGAGCGTCATCGGGCTGCTCGTCTCCTATTACGTCAATGTGCCGACCGGTCCGGCCGTCATTCTCGCCTGCGGCGCGTTCTACCTCTTGTCGATGCTGGTGGGCGTACGCGGCGGCGTCCTCTGGGGCCTCATGCCCCGCAAGCATTTGGAAGCCTAATCCTGCACCTCAAGGAGTTGCGTCATGTGGAATCGCCTTATTGCTCTTCTAGCCGCCACCTTCGTCGCGCTCGGCGCTTCGAGTGCCGCACTCGCGGCTGACGAAGCCGGCGGCAAGCTCAAAGCAGTCGCCTCATTCAGCATCCTCGGCGACATGGTGAAGAATGTCGGCGGCGAGCGCGTCGAGGTCACGACGCTGGTCGGGCCGAACGGCGACGCGCACGTGTTCAGCCCCACGCCCGCCGACGCCAAGACGCTCGCGTCCGCCGACATCTTCTTCGTCAACGGCCTCGGCTTCGAAGGCTGGATGCAGCGGCTGGAGAAAGCCTCCGGCTTCACCGGCGCGCTCGTGGTGACGAGCGGCGGCGTCATGCCGATCGTCATGAAAGGCGGACACCATCACGGCGCGGAGGACACGGACGATCACGACCACGACG
>CAYWIA010000097.1:0-2064 GCA_964458245.1 uncultured Methyloceanibacter sp.
GACATGTTCAGCCACGGCCGCGAGGCGATGAAGCGGGTGGGGGTCTTGATGTCGAGCCTCACCGGCGCGGTTCTCTTCAACATCGTCGACGACTTTCTGTGGCAGATTCCGCGCTTCGCCCCGTCGCTCACGGCGAAGAAGCTGACGCTCGCCTTCGATCCGTCGCTGCTGCTGCTCGGCTTCGGCAGCATTATCGGCCTGCGCGCCGGGCTCGGGCTGCTTCTCGGGGCGCTGCTCGCTTGGGGCGTGATCGCGCCGGAGCTGATCGCGCGCGGCGTCGTCGAAGTTTCCCAAGCGGAGGAGAATTGGTTTCAGGCGCTCGTCGGCTGGCTGCTCTGGCCGGGCGTCACCATGATGGTGACGGCGAGCCTCACGAGCTTCGCCGCGGCCCTGGTCGCCTCCGCCCGTCATGGACGCGGCGACCTGAAAGACGCGCGGCCGAAGGAACAGGGCACGATGCTGCGTCTCGGGGGGTTCTTGCTGGCCGCCGCGATCACCGTCGCGCTGCAGATCACCCTGTTCGGCATTCACTGGACCATGGCGGTCGTCGCCATTCCGCTCGCCTTCGTGCTGGCGACGGTGGCGGCGCGGGTGGTGGGCGAGACGTCGGTCGCGCCGATCGGGGCCATCGGCAAGGTCTCGCAGCTTTCCTTCGGCGCCATGGCGCCGGGACAGCCCATCACCAATCTCATGACCGCCAATGTGGCGGGCGGCGCCGCGGGGCAGAGCGCGGATCTTTTGAACGATTTCCGCGCCGGCCATGAGGTGGGGGCGAGCCCCGCGCGGCAGGTGATCGCGCAATGCGCGGGCGTCGCCGTCGGCAGCCTGGTGGGCAGTCTTGTCTATCTCGCGCTGATCACAGATCCCGACACGCAATTGCTCACCCCGGAATGGCCGGCGCCCGCCGTCGCCACGTGGAAGGCCGTGGCCGAGACGTTGGGCGTCGGGCTCTCCGGCATTCCATTTTCGGCACTGATCGCGATGGCCGTCGCCGGGGTGATCGGCATCGTTCTGGCGCTCGTCGAGCGGCGCGTCGGCGGACAGCGTCTCTTGCTGGTGCCGAGCGGCGCCACTCTCGGCCTCGCCTTCGTGATCCCCGCGGGCACCTCGATCACGCTGTTTCTCGGTGCAGCGCTCGCCAGCGTGCTGCACTGGCTCGCGCCGCGCTGGGCCGCGCGTTTCCTGTTGAGCGCGGCCGCAGGGTTGGTGGCGGGCGAAAGCCTGTTCGGCGTCGTGTCCGTGTGGTTCTAGCTACTCGGCGGCTTCGGCGAGGTGATCGATGCCGGCCAGGTGGCGCTCCACGTCGAGCGCGGCCATGCAGCCGAGTCCCGCGGCGGTCACGGCCTGACGATAGACGTCGTCGGTGACGTCGCCGGCGGCGAACACGCCCTCCACGCTGGTCTCGGTGGAGCCCGGCTTCGTCTTGATATAGCCGCCATGCTTCAGCTCGAGCTGCCCCTTGAACAGCTCGGTCTGCGGCGAATGGCCGATGGCGATGAACACGCCGTCGATGGGCATGGTGGTCTCCTCGCCGCTCTGGGTGTTCTTGAGCTTGGCGCCGGTGACGCCGAGCGGGTCCTCGTCGCCGAGCACCTCCGAGAGCTGATGGTTCCAGATCACATCGATCTTCGGGTTCTGCAGCAGGCGCTCTTGCAGGATCTTCTCGGCGCGCAGCGCATCGCGCCGGTGCACGAGCGTGACCTTCTCGGCCAGATTGGCGAGATAGATCGCTTCCTCGACGGCGGTGTTGCCGCCGCCGACCACGATGACGTTCTTGCCGCGATAGAAGAAGCCGTCGCAGGTGGCGCAGGCCGAGACGCCGTAGCCCTGGAACTTCTCTTCAGAGGGCAGTCCCAGCCAGCGGGCCTTGGCGCCGGTGGCGATGATCAGCGTATCGGCGGTGTACTCGGTGCCGCTGTCGCCTTTCAGGCGGAACGGCCGCTGCTTGAGGTCCGCCGCGACGATCGTATCGGCGATGATCTCGGTGCCCACATGCTCGGCTTGCGCGCGCATCTGGTCCATGAGCCAAGGGCCCTGGATCACGTCGGCGAAGCCGGGATAATT
>CAYWIA010000097.1:2164-7913 GCA_964458245.1 uncultured Methyloceanibacter sp.
GAGGCCACCACCTCGGTATCGTTGATCGGCACATACTGCCATGATTCCAGGCGTCCCTCGAAGGGCCGCGTGGCGCCGCGCTCGCGCATCAGCGCGTGGAAGCGGGAGAGCCGGGTCGAGCGCCCGGGCAGGGCCTGGACATAGACCGGCTTTCCGGTGCCTGCCGCCTCGGTGACCATGTTGACGGAGTCCTCGGTGACGACGATGGCGTCGGCCAGCGACAGGAAGGCGAAATAGGGGTTGTCGCCTTTGCCGTCCCAGACGAAGTGCGGCACGCCGGCGACGGCTTGCGCGAGCGCTTCGAGCGTGTCGGTGCGTGTGCGTCTGGACGGCGTGATCAGAAGCGAGCCGCCGGTCTCGCGCGCCAGGATCGCGAGCTTGGCGCCGAAGCCGATGGCGGTCTCGGGCGGAAAGCTGAAGGCTTGGCTTTCGCCCCCGAGCAGCACGGCGATGCGCGGATGCGGCAAGTCGGCGATGCGCGGCGCGAACTGGTTCCCCGCGTCCGCCAGGCGCTCCGGCGTCACGCCATGCACGGCGCCGAACGTGGTCACGACGTTCGGACCCTCGAAATTGTCGTGGGCGGGCGCCGCCACGAGATCGAACAGGCGCGCGGGAACTTTGGGGTTCTGAATGTGCAGCGCGTAGGCGCCGGAGAGGCGCTTGATGGCCAGCGCCATGGGCACGCTGCGGCGGCCGATGGAGATGACCAGCCGCGGCCAGGGCGGCGCAAGCGCGTCACTCGACGCCGTGGCGCGCAACAGCGCCTTCGGCGGCAGCAGGATCTGCAATGGGGTCGGGACGAGCCGCATCGCCCCCTTGGGGCGCACCCGCTTCAGGGCGAAGGGAAGGCCGACGGCCTCGGCCACGGCGATGCCTTGGGCCTCCATGCCGACCGATCCGTCGGTGACGATCCAGGTCTTTTCGGCGCGGGCCTTGCGGCTCTCGGCGATCAGCGCTGCCGCACCCTCCGCGGCCCCGGCACGCGCGACATCGGGGGCACTAAAATTTCCGGAATGGAAAACGCTCAATTTCTTTTCGATTCTTTTGCCGGGAGGACGTAAAGTTGCGCGAAAGCGAAATATTCAAACCCACAGGCTCGCTCTCGCGCCTTCTAACGCGATGCGCCTGCAATCGTCCAGGGAGCATGGAAGCCTTATGCGCGCCGCCCGCCTCGATGCCACGGACTGGCTGATCCTGCGCGAGCTGCAGGCCGACGGGCGCATCACCAATATCGAGCTGGCGCGCAAGGTCGGCATCTCGGCGCCGCCCTGCCTGCGCCGGGTCCGGGCGCTGGAGGAAGCGGGCATCATCGAGGGCTTCACCGCGATCCTCGACGACAAGGCGCTCGGCTTCGACGTGTCGGCCTTCGCCATGATCAAGCTGCACAGCCAGGCGGAAGCGGACCTGATCGCCTTCGAGGAGCGAGTCGCGGCCTGCGCGATCGTGCGCGACTGCTACATGCTCTCCGGCGAGATCGACTTTCTCCTGCGCTGCGTGGCGCCGGATCTGAGCGCGTTCCAGGATTTCATCATTCACGAGCTGACCGCCGCGCCGAATGTGGAAAGCGTGAAGACCACGCTCGTGATCCGCACCTCGAAACATGCCGCGGGCGTGCCCACGGAGCTCGTGTCGGGCCGCACGAAGCCCGAGCGCGGGCGCGGCTAGCTTCATGGCATCCAAATCCGCCAATCCGGTCCTCGTCGAAGTGTTTCGCGGAGACCGCAGCGAAAGTCACCATAGGGGCGCCATCGCCATCGCCGACACGCGGGGCCGTCGCGTGCTGGCGCTCGGCGATGTGGAGACGCCAATCTATCCGCGCTCCGCGGTCAAAGCGCTCCAGGCGCTCGCGCTGGTGGAGAGCGGCGCGGCGGACGCGTTCGATCTGAGCAACGAGGAGCTGGCCGTCGCGTGCGCTTCCCATAGCGGCGATCGCGTCCATCTCGAAGCGGTGGCAAGCCTGCTCGCCAAGGCCAATCTCCGCGAGCGCGATCTGGCCTGCGGCGCGCATTGGCCCTTGAGCGAGCCGACGACGCGCGAGCTCTTGCGGGCCAGCAGACGCCCGCGCGCGATCCACAACAATTGCTCGGGCAAGCATTCGGGCATGCTCGCGACCGCCGTCCACCTGGGCTTCGACCCAAGCGGCTACGAAATGGCGGACCATCCCGTGCAGGCGATGATCGCGCGAATCCTTTCAGAGACTTGCGGCTCCGCGTTGGGCCCCGAAAACCTGGGGATCGACGGCTGCTCGCTGCCCACCTACGCGATGCCGCTCGCCAAGCTGGCCCATGGCTTCGCCCGGTTCGGTACGGGGGCGGGACTGTCCCAGGACCGCGGGCTTGCGGCCAAGCGCCTGATGCAGGCCTGCGTCGCCGCGCCGGTGTTGGTGGCGGGGGAAGGGCGGCTCGACACGAAAGTGTTGCGCGGGCTCAAGGGCGCTGCCTTCACCAAGGGCGGCGCCGAGGGTGTACATTGCGCCGCGCTGCCCGAGCTCGGCTTCGGCATCGCCTTGAAGGTGGACGACGGCGCGAAGCGCGGTGCGGAGCGGGTCCTGGTCGAGGTGCTGGCCGCGTTGCTGCCGAAGGCGCACGCCGTGCTGGCCGCCGAGATCGACGGCGAGGTGCGTAACTGGCGTGGCCGGCGCGTGGGGCGCCTGCTCGCCGCCGATGCGCTCAAGGACGCGCTGCAAGATTTCGCCGGATCGTCCTAGCGGCCGATATTGGCGTAGACCGCCAGATTGCGAAAAGCCTCGGCGCTGTCGCGGGCGAGATCGGGGCCGATCGGTGACGGCCCCTTCATGGCGCGGATGGCGCCGTCCTTGGCGCCGTCGATGAGATTGTCGGTGATGAGTGCGGTGCCGGCCTCCGGGCTCACCGAGACGCCGATGCCGATATGGGCTTTGCGGATCACGTTGTCGGTCACGCTCACGTCGCGCAGATAGTCGCCCCAGCCGATGAGAATGCCGTAGGACGGCGCGCCCTCGATGATATTCCCGTTGACCACGGTGTCGGCCTCGACGCCGATGCCGATGCCGCGGTTCTCGCCCGTCTTGCGCAGGAAAAGATTGCGCACGATGTTGCCTTGCACCACGGCGAGGCGGCCGCCCTCGTTGAAGTTGGTCACCGAGATGCCCATGGCGGCGGTGTCCACGATATTGTTGGCGATCACCGCGCCTTCGAAGCCGTATTCGGCATAGAGCGCCACCTCGCCGAGCCGCGTGCAAGAGTTCGCCACCATCTGGCAGTTGGAGCCGGCGTTGGAGCGGATCGCGGAGAAGGCGCAGTCGGCGATGCGGTTTTGCGTCACGATCACAGAGCCTGCGCGGAAGACATTGACACCATTGCCGTTCTGTCCGCTGCCGCCGCTGTTGGCGGCGATGCGCTCGATGCGGTTGCCGCTCACGATGGTGGCGTCCTCGCCGATTTCCGAACGCCAGACGAGGATGCCGTTGTCGCCGCAATCATGCACATGGTTGTGGCTGATCTCGAGCCCGTCCGCGTCTTCGCTGAACAGCGCCGCGCGGGCGATGTCGCCGAACTCGCAATCGGCGATGCGGCCGGATGCTTTGCGCAGCACCACGCCGTCTCCGCCGCTGTCCATGAAGCGGCAGTCCGAGACGTCGAGATGCGTCGTCTCGGTAGCCTTCAGGAGCCCGCCATTGTCACCGAGTGATGCGCCGCCGCCGTCGAGCACCAGGCCGGCAAGGCGCACATTGTCCGTGCCTTCGGTCTCCAGAATGGCGCCGCCGGTGATGTAGCGCAGGATCGTGAGCCCCGGTACGCCGTGAATATGCGTGCCCGATTTGAGGGTGAGCCGCGCGGTCGAATAGGAGCCCGCGGGCAGAAAGAGCGGTGTGCCCGTGCGGGCGGCCGCGTCGGCGGCGTCCTGCAGCGTCGCGGTCTGGCTGATTGCGCCGTCCGCCGGTTTCACGCCGTATGTGCTGAACGCATCCTGCGCGACCTCGTCGCGGGCTTGCGCCATGCGGGGGCCTACCGCCGCTGTCAGTCCGGCGCCGAGGCCGGCCAGCATGACTTCGCGCCGTCCGAGCGTCATGCCCGCGCCTCCGCGACGGAGGCCGCGTCCGTGACGTGCAGACGCGGGGAGCGGACGGCTTCGAGCACGAAGCGCAACGTGTCTTCCGCCGCGGAGAGGAGGGCGTCTTGATGCAGCGTGCCGCCTTGCGCCCGGGTCAGCGGCACATGCACGAACAAGGCGTCGCCGCCGTCGCGCCCGGTCCGCGCCAGCGAGTGGTAGTAGAGATAGTTGCAGAGATAGCGGCCGCAGGACTGCGACACGCGTGCGGCATGTCCTTGGGCGCGGAGCTGGGCGGCAAGCGCCGTGACGGGAAGGCGCGTCTCGATCCGCGCGGCGCCGTCGCGTGAAACGGTTTGGCAGTCGGGCTTCGCGCCGCAGGCATCGGCGCGGGGTTCGGCGCGATTATGGGCCGTGCGCTCGAGGCGCAGACCTGTCGCGCGGGCGCTGACGCCGAAGTGAATCGTCACAAGGGGTTGCAGTTCGGCGTGGAGACGCGGCGCGAGCGCTGCCACCGCCGCCCATTCGGTCGGCAGAACGGTCCCGTGCGGCTCGAAGCCGTGGCCGCGTGTGGTGGCGGCCAAGGTCTCGGCCAGCCAGCCGGAGGGGTTCTCGGGCACCCCGGGAAAGGGGCCGAAGCCCGTGAGAAGGACGCGCGGCCTAGCCATGGTCTTGGCTTACAAGGGGCGCGGGCGGAGGGGAAGGGAATTCGCGGGCGTGGTTTATCCGGCCCCCGTCACTCGGCCAGCTTCAACCCGGCGAGCGCCGCGAGCTCCTCGGCGCCTTGCGCCGGGGAGACCTCGCCGGCGCGGACCTTGTCCTCGATGTCCTGATATTGCCGCGCGGCCTTGCGGCCGCCCTTGAAGGCCGCGAGCAGGCGTTGCTCGAAGATCTCGCGCATCCAGGCGGCCGCCTGATCGGCCCGCCGCCCGTCCAGCACGCCGGACTCCGCGAGCGCCACGTGGCATTCCTTGATCTTGTCCCACAGCGCATCGAGGCCGGCATTGTCGCGCGCCGAGACCGTCAGCACCGCCGGCTGCCAAGCCGCGTTGCCCGCGGCGAGAATATGCAGCGCCGCGCGGTACTCGGTCGCCGCGCGATTGGCGCGCTCGACGTTGTCGCTGTCGGCCTTGTTGACGGCGATGACGTCGGCGAGCTCGAGCAGTCCGCGCTTGATGCCTTGCAGCTCGTCGCCCGCGCCCGGAATCGCGACCACCACGAACACGTCCACCATGTTCGAGACCGCGGTCTCCGATTGGCCGACGCCGACCGTTTCCACCAGAACCACGTCGAAGCCGGCGGCTTCGGCGATGGCGATGGTCTCGCGGGTCGTCTTGGTCACGCCGCCGAGGCTCGTGCCGGCCGGAGAGGGGCGGATATAGGCGTCCGCCTCACCGGCGAGGCGGCCCATACGGGTCTTGTCGCCGAGGATCGATCCTCCCGTGCGCGACGAGGTGGGATCGACGGCGAGCACCGCCACTTTGTGGCCCTGGGCGATGAGATTGACGCCGAGCTGATCGATGAGCGTGGACTTGCCGGCGCCGGGCGGGCCGCTGATGCCGATGCGGATGGCGCTCTTCGTTTTGGGAAGAAGCGTCTTGAGGAGCTCCTGCGCGCGGGCCTGATCGTCGGGCTTGGTGCTCTCGATCAGAGTAATGGCACGGCCCAGCGCCACGCGGTCGCCTCCGCGAATGGCCTTCGCCAAGTCTTCGAGACTTTG
>CAYWIA010000098.1:0-7908 GCA_964458245.1 uncultured Methyloceanibacter sp.
AGGGACCAGTGGCATGTACGGCGGATGCCGCATAGTCCGCGGCGGCTTCACCGAATTTCTTTTGAACCAAAGAGCTCATTTTCTACACTCGATGCGAACGGCACTTGACGGCATTCGAGGATGGCAAGGAAGCGGCCGAAAGTCCTGGGGCGCCTATTTTTTTGCGACTTGCATGGCCTCGAGCTGGTCCGCGATGTCGACAAACTCGCTGAAGCCCGTCTCTTCGGGCTGCTCACCCAGGGCGGCAATCTTCCGCTTGTAGTCCTCGACGAGCCGCGCATAGGTGGCCAACGAATGCGAGAGATTATTTGCCGTTTGGTCGCCCCTCGCCAAAGTGTCCTGGAACGCTTGTCTGGCCTCGGCCTCGTCCCCGGGCTGCTTCAGCATATTGAGAAGATGCCTGGCGATGATCAAGCGATTGCCGCGTGAGAAGAGATCCCAGGTGCGGTCCCGCTGAGCGTCGCTGTCGTAGAGCCCGCTCGATGTCAGAATATGGTCGAGATGGTACGAGAGCCGTTGCGCGTAGAACTCGTCGATCCCGAACAGCAGATCGACTTGGCTGGCTTTGGCTTGCGCTTCGAGGACGCTCGTACTGCGCGCGAGCTCCTCGCGTTGCGCCGCCAATTCTTCTCTTTGCAGCCAGACAGTAATCATCAGCCAGAAAAAGGCCGGGGGCGCAAACCAGCCGGCCAAGAAATCGCCGAAGGCGTCAGGCTCGAGACCGGCGACGTCCCGCAAATTGTAACCGAGATAGACCGCGAGAAACCCAAACCAGAGCACAGTCGCCGCGATGCCGATCGTCATCGCGCTGGAGCGGTTTGAGGTCATCCGGCTTCTAATGCAGCTCGCGGATGTCGACGAAATGTCCGGCGATGGCGGCGGCCGCGGCCATTTGCGGCGACACCAGATGCGTCCGCCCGAGCCGGCCCTGACGTCCTTCGAAATTGCGGTTCGAGGTCGAGGCGCAGCGCTCGCCGGGTGCCAGCTTGTCGGGGTTCATGGCGAGGCACATGGAGCAGCCCGGCTCGCGCCATTCGAAGCCCGCGGCCTTGAAGATGGCGTCGAGGCCTTCGTCCTCGGCTTGCGCCTTCACCAGGCCTGAGCCCGGGACGATCATGGCGTTCAGGTTCTCGTTGACGCGCTTGCCTTCGACGATCTTCGCCACGGCGCGCAGATCCTCGATGCGGCCGTTGGTACAGGAGCCGATGAAGATGCGGTCGAGCGCGATGTCGGTGATCTTCTCGCCGCCCTTCAAGCCCATATAGTCGAGCGCGCGGATCGCGGCCTTGCGCTTGGTCGGATCGGCGATCTCGTCGGGGACCGGCACGCGGCCGGCCACGGAGACGACCTGCTCGGGACTCGTGCCCCACGAGACGATGGGCGGCAGCTTCTCGGCGTGCAGCACGATCTCGGAATCGAACACGGCATCGGGATCGGAGAAGAGCGTCTCCCAATGACGCTGCGCGAGCTCGTAGGCTCCGCCTTTGGGCGCGCGCGGGCGGCCCTTGATGTAGTCGAAGGTCTTTTGGTCGGGCGCGATCAGACCGGCGCGGGCACCGCCCTCGATCGACATGTTGCAGATCGTCATGCGCCCTTCCACGGAGAGCGCCTCGATCGCCTCGCCCGCATATTCGATAACGTGGCCGGTGCCGCCGGCGGTACCGATCTCGCCGATGATGGACAGGATGATGTCCTTCGCGGTGACGTTCTCGGGCAACTTGCCCTCGACGCGCACGCGCATGTTCTTGGCCTTCTGCTGGATCAGCGTCTGGGTGGCGAGCACGTGCTCGACTTCGCTCGTGCCGATGCCGTGGGCCAATGCTCCAAACGCACCATGGGTCGAGGTGTGGCTGTCGCCGCAGACGATGGTGGTGCCTGGCAGCGTGAAGCCCTGCTCCGGGCCGACCACGTGGACGATGCCCTGGCGCTTGTCGCGCTCGTGATAGTACTCGATGCCGAAATCGAGCGCGTTCTTGGCCAGCGCCTCGATCTGAATCTTGGATTCCGGGTCGTCGATGCCCTTGGTGCGGTCGGTGGTCGGCACGTTGTGATCGACCACGGCTAGGGTCTTCTCGGGCGCACGGACCTTGCGGCCGGCCATGCGCAGGCCCTCGAAGGCCTGCGGGCTCGTCACCTCATGGACGAGATGCCGGTCGATATAGATGAGGCAGGTGCCGTCCGGCGCCTCATGGACCAGATGCTCGTCCCAGATCTTGTCGTACAGGGTGCGGGGCTTCGCCATTTTCGGTTTTCGTCGTTTCGCGTGGTCTCAGGGCTCAGATAGCGATTGCAGGCCGGCTTGCCAAGCAGGCCGGCGCCGCCTCACGCTAGAGACCCCGGGGCAAAGAAATCGTGGATGGGCGTGAAGAAGGACTTAGTCCTTCTTCTTCTCCGCTTTCGCCGCGCCTTCAGCCGGAGCCTCTTCGGCCGGCGCCGCTTCGGTCTCTTCCTCCTCGGCGGGGACCTCGTCGGCCGTGGTCTCGGCCATCAGCGCCACGGCCTTGCCGGTCCAGTCGTCGGCCTCGATCTGATTGCCGAGCGACAGCAGGTCGTCGATCTGGGCGATCTCGTCGTCGCTGAGATTGGCGATCTGCTCGAACTTGATGATGCCGAGCTTGTTCAGCTTCTTCTCGAGGTCCGGCGTGACGCCTTCGATCAGCTTGAGATCGTCGGGCGCGCCTTTGGGCTTGTTGAAGCCTTTGAAGGCCTGGCCCTTCTGCTTCTTGCCGCGCGAGTCCTGGCGCTCGGGAATGCGGGCGGCCTTACCGCGGCGGCCACGCAGGTAATAGAGCTTGGCGCGGCGCACGCGGCCGTGGCGCACCACCTCGATGGAATCGATCAGCGGCGAATGAATGGGAAACACGCGCTCCACGCCCTCGCCGTAGGAAATCTTGCGGACGGTGAAGTTCTCGTGGATGCCGCCGCCGGCGCGGCCGATGCATACGCCTTCATAAGCCTGCACGCGGGAGCGCTCGCCTTCCACCACACGGACGTTGACCCGGACGGTGTCGCCGGGGCCAAACTCGGGGACGCTGCGCTTCTTGAGACGGTCGGCGACCTGCTCTTTTTCGAGCTGGGCGATAATATCCATAACAAATGCCTTTCATGGGCGCCTGCCGGGCCCTTCGGACCTCTAAAGCGAACGCCATTCTTTTTGATTGATCCAGAGATTGCGGGGCGTGGGCGTAAATCCCACAACCTGCGGGGGTTTCCTAGCCCAGGTTTCCGCTCTTGTCGATGGATTTTGGGCCGCAACCGCCCGAGCTCAGCCTTCGCCCTTGAGGCTCCGGATATAGGCCACGACGTTCCGCATGTCGTCCTGCTCGAGGACAATATTGGGCATGGTCGGGTGGGAGCTCTGGAGCCAGACGGAGAGGGCCAGTTCCGTCATGCCGGGCGTGTCGGCCACGTCCTGGAAGGGCGGCGCCTCGAAGAGCGGGGACTCCAGGTCGCCCGCCTGAACGGCATGGCAGGCCGCGCAAACCTCCTCGGCGTAGGCCTTGCCCGCCGCGACGTCGGCCTCTTGCGCTTCGCCTGCGCCCGACAGGCCAAAGGTGACGATCCCGGCCAGAACCAGAGCTTTCATGCCCAGTCTCCTTTAGCCCTCCATAGGGCGCGGGAGCCTCGGCGGCACTGACCTCGATCAAGGTTTGGATCTTCCGCCCTTTTCCCAGAGATCGGGGCGGCGGGCCTTGGTGAGGGCCTCCGCCTGCTCGCGGCGCCACTTGGCGATCCTCTCGTGGTCGCCGGAGAGCAGGATTTCGGGGATGGCGCGGCCTTCAAAATCGCGCGGCCTTGTGTAGTGCGGATACTCCAGGAGACCCGAGGTGAAGCTCTCGTCGTCGAGCGACACCTCGTTGCCGGCCACGCCGGGGAGCAGCCGCACGCAGGCGTCGATCAGCACCTGCGCCGCCAACTCGCCGCCGGACAGCACGTAGTCGCCGATGGAGATCTCCTCGATGTCCCGCGCCTCGAGCACGCGCTGGTCGACGCCCTCGAAGCGGCCGCAGAGCAGCAGCACGCCGGGACCCTTGGCAAGCTCCGCCGCCCGCGCTTGGGTGAGGGGCGTTCCGCGCGGCGAGAGATAGATCGCAGGCGTTCCGGGCGCGGCGTTGGCGCGGCCGGCATCGATGGCCGCGGCGGCGATGTCGGCGCGCATCACCATGCCGGCCCCGCCGCCCGCCGGCGTGTCGTCGACGGAGCGATGTCTGTCGGTGGCGAAGTCGCGGATGTCGAGGGTTTCGAGTGTCCACGTGCCGTCTTGGAGCGCCTTGCCGGCGAGGCTCAGGCCGAGCGGTCCCGGAAACATCTCCGGGAAGAGGGTGAGGACGGTGGCGCGCCAGGCGGCGGGGGTACTCATGGGGCTGGCTCCTGTTGAGCCGCATTCTCGCCCTTCAAGAACCAGGTCTTGATCGTCCCGACGCCCTTGATCGCAATGGGTCCGCGCCGCTCGAAGGTATAGCTGTCGCGGAGCGCCTGATAGAGGTCGCCCGCGACTTGGATCTCACCGGGGAGACCATGAGATTCAAGGCGCGCGGCCAGATTCACGGTCTCGCCCCAGACATCGTAGGAGAATTTGTCAGCGCCGATGACGCCCGCCATGACGGGACCACTCGCGATCCCGACGCGGATGCGCAAGTCCAAATCGTGCGTGGCCGAAAGCTCCTCCACGGCTGCAGGCAGAGCGAGCGCCAGACGCGCCAGACGATGCGCATGGTCGTGCTGGGGTGCACTGACGCCGGCAACGGCCATGTAGCCGTCGCCGATGGTCTTGATCTTCTCCACCCCGTGGATCGCCGCCAGCCGGTCGAACTTGGTCACCAGCCTGTCGAGAATCTCCACGGTGCGGGCCGCGCCGAGCTCCTGGGCCAGCTCGGTGAAGCCGACGAGGTCGGTGAACATCACCGAAGCGTTCGGTACGGCGTCGGCGACGCGTTCGCCCGGCCTCGTCTTCAGCCGCTCGGCGATCGGCTCGGGCAGGATGCTCGCGAGCAGCGAGTCCGCTTCCGCGCGGGCGCGGTCGGCCATGGTGAAGGCGTAGCCCACGATCAACGCTATGATGCAGAACGTCGTCGCGGCGGACGACACATAGAGATTGTGCAGCAGGAACGGGTCCGCAACGATGCGCGCGGTGTCCGGCGGATAGAGGAACCAGGCGGCGATGTGCAGTCCGAGTCCGACCGCCACCGCGCCGATCGCGAGACGGACATGCGCCATGCCGCAAATGGCGAAGGCGACCGCCGCCACCACGATGTAGTTCAGCTGGATGCCCGAGTTGTGACCGAGTTCGCGCACGAAGAAGAACAGCGCGGTGTACTCCGCCGCACAGATCACGAGCGCCGCAGCGATGTCGTTGATGCGGTGGGCAAGCGGGGCCAGCAAAGCAACGACAACGAGGCCGAGGTTCGCCACGATCAGCGGCCAATAGTTTTCGATGCCGAAGGCGGTGAAGACTCCGACATAGACGGCCGAGAAGATCGCGATCATCAGCGCCATGACGTTGACGATGGTGAGCCTGCGGCGCACGTCGCGCGGGTAGCCGGACGTGCCCCACTCGGCGAAGCGGCGTAGCGGGCCGAGCCAGACAAACAGTGGGTCGTCGCGCGAGGCTAGGCGCGCGCCGCTTCGCAGATCGGCGCGCAGCCGCATCAGCATCTCACCGAGCTTGTTTTGCCCTTTGCCGTCGGAGCCCGTGCCCCAATAGGAGTCGTGCGGCGAGTCTTCCTCGATCTTCTCGTCGCCGCTCCCGACCAGAAGCGCGCGCAAAGTTTCGTGCTGCGTGAACTTGGCGCGCAGCGCGCGCTCCATCACGCGGTCCTTGCGTGCGCCCCAGTCGGCTCTGATGTTCGACTTGTGCTTGGTGGCGTAGCGCTTTGCCGCCACGGCCTTTGACAACTGGCGGATGTCCTCTTGCCGCGCCGGGTCTTCGAACTTCTGTGCTTGGTAATAGTGCTCTGTCGTCGGCCAGACATAGCCGTCGATCAGAACCGGATAATTCGCGAAGTTAGAGAACTCGCGGTAGCGGTCGGACTTGGAAAAAAAGCGGATGGTCATGGCGGTTCTCTATCGCGTCATGCGCCCCGCTGGATGACGTCAGTCTTCTTGTAGCTCCTCGGGCGGCACCAGCACCAGCCGCCCGTTATCGATGTCGACCTCGGGTGCCGCCGCTTCGGTGAAGGGCACGAGGAGAGTCTCGCCACCATCTGCCGGCGCGACCTCGATAATGTCGCTCGCGCCGAAATTATGCACTCCGACCACGGTGCCAAGCGGCGCGCCGCTTGCGTCTACCGCCAAGAGGCCGATGAGATCGGCCACGTACCACTCACCCTCCTCACGCTCGGGCAGCGCCGCGCGCGGGAGGTAGAGCTTCGTACCGTTTAGCGCCTCCGCTCCCTCACGGGTATTCACACCTTTGATGCGGACGATGACCGCTTTCGGCGTGACGCGGACGTGCTCGATCTCGATCAGCGCCGTACCGGCCTCGTCGTGTAGCGGGCCATAGGCGGCGATCTCGGCCGGATCCTGGGTGTAGGAGCGAAGACGAACCTCGCCCTTCAACCCTTGCGCCGCGCCGATCTCGCCAACCAGAAGACGGTCCGCGTCCACCAAAGCTACTCGGCCTTCTCGGCCTCGCCCTCGGCCGCGGCTTCCTCGGCGGGGGCCTCGGCTTGAGCGTCTTCGGCCGGCGCTTCCTCGGGCGCAGGCTCCTCGGCGGGCGCGGCAGCGGCTTCGGCGGCAGCCTGTTTGGCCTCTTCCTCCGCTTTGGCCTTCTCTTCGGCGGCCTTGGCTTTCTCTTCCTCGCGATCGAGGCGCTTCTGTCCCGGCTTTGCCTTTTCCGGGTTGTTGCGGGGCTCGCGCTTCATCAGGCCTTCGGCATCGAGAAAGCGCAGCACGCGGTCCGTCGGCAGCGCGCCGTGGGACAGCCAATGCTTGGCGCGCTCGGTGTCGAGATTGACGCGCTCCTCGGACTCGCGCGGCAGCAGCGGGTTGAACGTGCCGATCTTCTCGATATAGCGGCCGTCACGCGGGCTGCGCGAGTCGGCCACGACGATGCGGTAAAAGGGGCGCTTCTTGGCGCCCGCCCGCGACAGTCTGATCTTCAATGACATTAGTTTCTTGCTCCTGGTCGTTCGATCTCAAAAACTAAAGGGTTCAACGTTTCTTCTTTTGCTTCTGCGGCAGGCCGGGAAGGCCGGGCGGCAAGCTCCCGGGCAGTCCCGGAAAACCTCCGGGAAAGCCGCCTGAGGGCAGGCCCGGGAAATTCGCGGGCAGCTCAGAGCCGGGCGGCAGTTCCGCCGGCATCTCGGGCATCCCGCCGCCGCCGAACAGTCCGGACAGCGCGCCGCGCTTCTTCCCCATGGTCTTCATCATGTCCGCCATCTGGCGGTGCATCTTCACCAGCTTGTTGATGTCCTGCACGGAGGTGCCGGAGCCCGCGGCGACGCGCTTCTTGCGCGAGGCGTTGAGCAGCTTCGGGGTCTTGCGCTCCGCCTTCGTCATCGAGCTGATGATCGCCTGCTGCCGCTTGAAGACGCTGTCGTCGAGATTGGCGGCGTCGATCTGCTTCTTGATCTTGCCGATGCCGGGCAGCATGGAGAGCACGCCGCCCATGCCGCCGAGCTTCTGCATTTGGCCGAGCTGATCGGAAAGGTCCTGAAGGTCGAAGGAGCCTTTCCTCAACTTCTTGGCGGTGGCTTGCGCCTTGTCGAGTTCGACGGTCTCCATCGCCTTCTCGACGAGGCCGACCACGTCGCCCATGCCAAGAATGCGACCCGCGATACGGTCGGGATGGAACTCCTCGAGCGCGTCGAACTTCTCGCCGACACCGATCAGCTTGATAGGCTTGCCGGAGACCGCGCGCATGGACAGCGCCGCGCCGCCGCGCGCATCGCCGTCGACGCGGGTCAG
>CAYWIA010000099.1:0-5089 GCA_964458245.1 uncultured Methyloceanibacter sp.
CGCCCGACGCGCAAAAGCACGTGCCCTTCGTGATGTGGTTCGGCCGGAACTTCGACCGTCAGAGCCTATCGAACATCCAGCAGAAAAAGGCCGAGCAGCTCTCTCACGACAACATCTTCTCGACCCTGCTCGGTCTATTCGAAATCCAGACCGCGGCCTACGACCCGAGGATGGATATCCTCGACCACACCCATCCTGGGCATTGGTGAGGGATCACGCTCTCGGAGATTTCCGCAAGCGCACATAGAGCGCGCCGCCGCCGCCGAGCCGGCGCGGGGCTTCCGAGAAGCTGACGATCAGCGGCGCGAGATCGCCGTGTGACAGCCAGTGCGGCACCGCCTGGCGCAGGACCCCCCGCGTCTCGTCCTCGTAGAACGTGGCAGGCGTCGCGCGCGGCGACCCCTTTCCCGTGATGACCAGCACGTGGCGATAATCCTGGCCTTGCGCCCATTTGAGGAACTTGCGCAAGGCCACATGCGCGTCCCGCTGGCGCATGCCGTGCAGGTCGAGCCGCGCCTCCACCGCGAGATGTCCCTTGTCGAGCTTCCGCGCCGTCTGCCGGTCGAGGCCGGTATGCGGGGCGTGGCTCGGCCGCGGCGGCAGGATGGGGGCCTTGATCTCGGCCTTCCTGGCGCTGCCGGCCTTTGGCGGCTGGGCGGGCTTTGGCGGCGCCGTGATCCGGGCGACCCGGTTCTTCTTCTTGAGCGGCTCCGCCGTCTGAGCCACTCGGGCCCAGAGCTCGGCGTCGTCCTCGATGGTCGTATCGCGCTTGCCCATCCGGGGTTCCTTTGGCTGCGGACCATAGCGCAAATCCGATTAAGGCACGGCTTAAGGCGCGGGCTTATGACTTCGGCAGCAGGACGGTGAACCGCGCTTGCGTCTTCGTGACCCCGGCGATGGCGCCGGCTTCCGGGCCCGAACCCCAATAGATGTCGCCGCGCTCCTGTCCCCTGATGGCGGAGCCCACGTCCTGTGCGATCATCAGCCGGCGGAACGGCTTGCCGTCCGGCGTCGGCGCGTCAGGGGCTGTGACGAACACCGGCGTGCCGAGCGTGTGATAGGAGGCATCGACCGCGAGGCTGCGGCCGGGCGTCAGCGCCACCCCTTGCGCGCCGATGGGGCCCTCGCCCGCTTCGCTCTCGGGCAACTCATGGAAAAACACATAGGACGCGTTCTCGTGCATGAGCGCCCGGCCCCGCGCCGGATCGGCCCGTAGCCAACCCTTGAGCCCTTCCATCGTCAGGCCGCCAGGCGGCTTCTCGCCCCGTTCGGCGAGCAGCTTTCCGATCGACGTGTAGGAGTGTCCGTTCTTGGCCGCATAGCCGAGCCTCACCCACGAGCCGTCCGGGAACCGCACGCGCCCCGATCCCTGGACCTGCATGAAGAAGAGCTCGATGGGATCGTCGAGATAGAGCAGCTCGAGACCCTGGCCTTCGAGCGCGCCTGCGTCGATTTCCGCGCGCGTGTAATACGGCACAAGCTCATCGCCCTTCCGGCGCCCCACACTGAAGCTCGCGTTGTAGAACGCACGCAGCTCGTCCGGCGTCACCTGGACGAGATCGTCGGGACGCCCGTAGACCGGAACTTGAAACGCGCTCGTTCGCTCGCGCGAGCCGCGCACTTCGGGCTCGTAGTAGCCGGTGACCAGACCCGGCTCTTCCGCCTCGACGCGGTGCGGGATGAAATGCATCTCGAAGAATCGCCGCGCGCTCTTACGGTCGACGGTCTCCCCAAGGGCCAGAACCTCCCCACAAGCTTTATTGCTCTTCGGCCTTTTGCGGCATGATTTGCGCAAGGCGGCAAAGGCTGCTGCATGATCGTCGCGGGCCCAGCCTTCGATCTCGCCGAAGCTGACGGGCGTGAGCGTGATGGCGGGCTGATCGTCCACCGGGTGCCTCCAAAACAGGAGCGCAACAAGCGCTACGAGCGCAATCGCGGCAGCAGCTATGCCCGGTATCCATGACGCAGGCCAGCGCATAGTTTTGGGTCCCTCGAACCAGAGCCGTCACGCCCGGCTGTGCCGGGAATCCACGAACGTCCCCAGCATGGAAGACGCGGATGGCCGGGAAAAGGCCGTCCGTGACGAAGTCTGTTGAAGGGATAGGTGGCTAGTTCGCCGCTTCGGTCGCGACGAGCTTCCAGTTCGGATTGCGTGAGCCGACCTCGCGGGCGAACGTCCAGATGTCGGTGACCTCGCGAACCTTCTTGGGATCGCCTTCGACCACCTCGCCGTCCGCATCGCGCGTCACCGAGATCAGCTCGCTCACGAACTTGACCGTGACGAAGGCTTGGCGGTCCTTGATCTCGGCCTCGATGATATCGGCCTTGTCGATACCGACCAGCGTGGAGGTCAGCGTCTCGCCGCGTTGCTCGCGCTCGGCGATGGCGCGGGTGAAGCCCTCGAGCACGTCCTCGCCCAGAAGCTGCTCCAGCGTCTTGATGTCGCCCTCGGCAAACGCGCCCACCACCATCTCGTAGGCGGCCTTGGCGCCGTCGAGGAACTGGGCCGGATCGAAACTGGGATCGGCCTTGATCAGCGCTGTCAGCGACTTGCTGAGCGGGCTGTCCTTCTTGGCGTAGCGCTCGAGCCGCTCCTCGATATCTTCCGCCGAGGGCCCCGCAGGCTCTTTCGCGGGCTGGCCCGTGCGGCCGCGCGGCAGCGCCACCACGGTCCCCTCCGGCGTGCCCTGCTTGGCGTCGGCGCGCGTATAGGGATCGTAAGGCGGGCGCTCGCTGCCCGTGCGGCGGCCCAGCACGCTGCGCAGCCGGATAAAGATCACGACCGCGAGCACTAGGAACAACAATGTGTAGATATCGAAAGCTTCACTCATGCCTTGCCGCCACCCGCGCTTGAACCAAACCCGCAATCGCTGCGGAATGCTCTAGGGGGTATATCGTTGCGCACCTAGAGATTTTCTAGCGGGAGCCTCAAGCCACAGCCGGAATTTACGCCCGCACCGCAGCATTTCGGGCTCAACTTAAGGCATTCCCCGATTTGACGCCAACCCTAAAGGGCCTTGCACTTAATTTAGGCTCAAAGCAGATCGCCGCAGCCGAATTGCGGGGTCTCCCGTCCCATGCTAGCCAGCAACCGGGAAGCGCGGAGGGAGTTCCATGGCGAAGAAGAAAGACGACGGCGGCGCCAGCAAGCCGAACGGCGACGGACCGAAACCGGAGCCTGCGGCGGCAGGTTCAGCGGGCCAATCGACGGCCGGCGCCCGCGCCGGAACGCAGGCGCAACTCAATATCCTCGCCCAATACGTGAAGGATCTCTCCTTCGAGAGCCCCGGTGCGCCGCAGACCCTGCAAGGCCCGGGCGACAACCCGCAGCTCAAGGTGGGCGTCAACGTCAATGCCGGCCCGCGCGGGGAGGATGTCTACGAGGTCGCCGTTCACATCGAGGCTCACGCCAAGAGCGACGCTGGCGTGATCTATAATGTGGAGCTCGACTATGCCGGCCTGTTCCGCATCAAGAACGTTCCCGAGCAGCTGCTGCAGCCGGTGATGTTCGTGGACTGCCCTACGCTGCTTTTTCCCTTCGTGCGGCGCGTCATCTCGGACGTGGTGCGCGACGGTGGTTTCCCGCCGCTGATGCTGGACCCGATCGATTTCGGCAGGCTCTACGCCCAGAACATGGCCCAAGAGGCCAAGGGCAGCCCAACCCAGCCCAACTAGAGCTCAGGCGTAGCGGAGCCACAGCGCGTCGCTGCCGAGGGTGGCCACGAAGGCGCGATGCGCCTCGCTCTCTTCCACGCTGATCCGCGCGGCGAGCGGCGCGGGCCGGGGCCGCACCGCGATCTCCTGAGCCTGAAGGATCGCGGCCTGCGCGCCGTTGGCGGCAAATTCCAGCCGCGCCTGGTGGCCGCCCACGAGCTCGACATAGACCGAGGCGAGCAGCCGGCAGTCGAGCAGCGCGCCGTGCAGGTCGCGCTCGCAGAGATCGATACCGTAGCGCCGGCACAGCGCATCGAGGCTGGCGGGCGAGCCCGGATGCCGCCGCCGCGCCAGAGCCAGCGTATCGACCACCCGGTCCCAGGTGAGGATCGGCCGTGCGATGCGCTCGAGCTCCGCGTTGAGAAAGCCGAAATCGAAGGTCGCGTTGTGCATGACGAGCATCGCGCTCTCGACGAAGTCGAGGAACTCATCCGCCTTGTCGGCGAAGCGCGGCTTGTCGCGCAGGAAATCGGCGGAGAGTCCATGCACCGCGTAGGCCTGTTCGGGCACGTCACGCTCAGGGTTCAGATAGCAATGCCAGGTGCGCCCCGTGGCAATACTGTTCACGAGTTCCACGCAGCCGATCTCGATGACGCGGTGTCCGTCGAAAGGGTCGAGCCCCGTGGTCTCCGTATCGAGAATGATTTCGCGCAACGCTTCCAGCTCCCCGCAGCTAGGAATGTCGGTGGTGCAACTGCTCCATGACTTCGCCGTCGCGAGTCTGCAGCGATTCGATTAATTGATCGAGTTGCGCGTGCATCTTTTCCAGGGTCGTGCCGCTGTCCACCACATAATCGGCCTGCGCCCGCCGTTCCGTGTCGGAGAGTTGCCGCCCGCGTAGGCCCTCGAATTTCTCCGGCGTCATGCCGGGCCGCGACATGACTCGCGCGCGCTGCACCGTCTCCGGCGCGGACAGAGCTATGGTCACGTCCACCCGCTCATGCGCATCCGTTTCGAACAGGAGCGGGATCTCCAGCACCGCGAGCCGCGCCCCCGCCTTTTCCTGCGCCTTCAGGAAATCGATCTCGGCCGCGACCACCAGCGGATGTACGATCGCCTCGAGCGCTTTAAGACGCTCCGGCTTGCCGGCCACCTCCTTGCCGAGCGACGCGCGGTCCACCCGGCCCTCGCGCACCGTGCCGGGAAACGCCGCCTCGATGGCCGGGACCGCCGCACCCTCGTAGAGCCGATGCACGTAAGCGTCCGCGTCGAACACCGGCACGCCGCGGCGGCGCAGATGGGCGGCCGCAGCGCTCTTGCCCATGCCCATGCCGCCGGTGAGTCCGATGACCAGCATCATTTCTCTCCGAGCGTGTCCAGCACGTGGGCGCGCAAAGCGGGCGTCACGTGCGGGCGCACCCCGAACCAGCGCTCG
>CAYWIA010000099.1:5189-7881 GCA_964458245.1 uncultured Methyloceanibacter sp.
CACGTGGGCGCGCAAAGCGGGCGTCACGTGCGGGCGCACCCCGAACCAGCGCTCGAAACCCGGGACGGCCTGATGCAGCAGCATGCCCAGCCCGTCGACCACGGTATTGCCGCGCTTGGCGGCCTCCACCAAAAGCGGCGTCAGCAGCGGCGCATAGACGATGTCGGCGACGATGGCGCTCCCGGGCAACGCGGAGATTTCGATATCGAGCGGCGGCTGGCCGGTCATGCCGAGGCTCGTTGAGTTGATCAGGAGACCGCAAGCCGAGAGCTTCGCCGCGCGCTCTTCCCAATCGATGACCTCGATCTGCGGACCGAAGACGCGCGCGAGCGTCTCCGCCTTCGTCTTGGTGCGGTTTGCTAGCAGGATACGCGGTACGCCCGCCGCCAGCAGGCCGTAGAGGATCGCCCGGGCCGCGCCGCCCGCGCCGAGCACCATCGCGAGGCCCACCCCCTCGTTCCATTGCGGCGCTTCGGCGTCGAGATTGGTTACGAAGCCGTAGGCGTCCGTGTTGCTCGCGTGCAGCGCCCCCTTGTCGTCGAGCCACAGCGTGTTGGCCGCGCCGATGGCAAGCGCCGCGGCGTCCGCCGCGCCGGCCGCGCCGAAGGCCGCTTCCTTGTGCGGCAGGGTCACGTTCGCCCCCACATAGCCGTGGCCGGAAAGCTCCTGAAGAAAACGGCCCAGATCCGCAGGTTTCACCGCCTCTTTTTCATAGACGCCGTCGATCCCGTACTCGTTCAGCCAATAGCGGTGGATCACGGGCGAGCGCGAATGCTCTACCGGCCAGCCGATCACGCACGCGCGGCGGGTCATGCTCAACCCTCGATCACGCCCTCGCGCCGAAGCGTATCGAGGAGCGGCAGGAGCGGTAAGCCAAGAATGGAGAAGAAGTCGCCATCGATCTTCTCGAAGAGCTGGATGCCGAGCGATTCGATCTGATAGGCGCCGACCGAGCCGAGCACCGCCTCGCCCGCGGCGGCGAGATAGTGGCCGATGAATTCCGGCGAGAGCTTCCGCATGGTGAGTGTGGTGACGTCCGTATAGGCCCAGACCGCCTCGCCGTCTTTCGCGATCGCAACCGCCGTGTGCAGCTGATGGGTCTTGCCGTTGAGGTCGAGCAGCTGCTTTCGCGCCGCCTCCATGGTTCCGGGCTTGGTGAGAATTTGGCCTTCGAAGGCGAGGATTTGATCTCCGCCGATCACGGCGGCGCCAGGCGCCAAATCGCTCACGGCTTCCGCCTTGGCGCGGGCAAGGATTTCGGCGACGTCATGGGGATCGAGCGTCTTCTCGCCGCCGATCGCCTCGCGCATGGTCTCCTCGTCGAGGCCCGGCGCTTCGGCGATATAGGAGAGTCCGGCCGAGTCCAGGAGCCGCGCCCGGGTCTTGCTGGTCGAGGCCAGGATGAGGGGCGGGCGTCCCGCTTGCAAGATTCCGGTCATGCTTCGAACGCCGGCGCTTCGCGGTCGTGATAGAGCCGGATAATGCCGGCGGCCGTCTCCTCGATGGAGCGGCGGGTCACGTCGATGATCGGCCAGCCGTGCCGCGCGCAAAGTTGCCGTGTCTGCGCGATCTCCGCGGCGATCGCTTCTCGGTCGACATATTCCTCCAAATGACCGTGGGCCTGTTCGTTCACGCGGTTCTGGCGAACTTGAGCGATGCGCTCCGGGCTCGCCACGAGCGCCACGACGAAGGCCTTCGTCTTCTGCTCGAGCTCCGGCGGCAGCGTCATGCCAGGCACCAGCGGCACGTTGGCCGTTTTGAATCCGCGATTGGCCAGATAGATGCTGGTCGGCGTCTTCGAGGTCCGGCTGATGCCGAGCAGGATAATGTCGGCATCGTCCAGACTCTCCGGCAGATGCCCATCGTCGTGGATCATGGAGAAGTTGAGGGCCTCGATGCGGCGGAAATAGTCGGCGTCGAGCTGATGCTGTCCCCCCACGGTCGGCGTCGAGGCCATGCCGAGATAGGAATCGAAGATTTGCAAGACGTGCTTGAGCGGCGCCACGCAAGGCACTTTGAGCTGCTTGCAGGACTGCTCCAAGGCTTCGGCGAGCGTGCGGTTGAACAGCGTGTAGAGCACGATGCCCGGCGCCGCCTCCACCTCCTTGAGAACCCGGTCAAGCTCTCGGCGGCTTCGCACCAGAGGATGCAAATGCTCGATGGGACGCACTTCCGCGTATTGCACGCCCACGGCCCGCGCGATGGTGGCGAGCGTCTCGCCGGTCGCATCCGAGATCATGTGCAGATGGAAGGTGCGTTGTTGGATATCCATGTATGGCCTTTGGATAACCGGGGCGGGTTAACGGAGCAACATCGGGAGGTCGGTCACCTCTCCCCGCTGACCCGGAACAGTCCGCCGAGTTCTTCACAGATTCGCTTGTGTCGAGAACGTGACGACTTTTTCAAATCGGCCCACAATACCTTTTTGATCCCCAGCTCTAAAGGACAGATACCCACAAGCGATCAAGCCTTCGTCCAGAGCCGGGGCGCATGAAAAAGTGCTTTGCAGGCGGGTCGTTGGCGCGTCTTTTAGGGCAACCAAGCCACAGCCTCACCCCTTTATCTTCAAACTGTCAAACGGGCCGCGAGCTAGCCTGTCGAGAGGCTGGTGATGAACGTGAATGTCCGCTATCCACTTCCTAATAACAAAAATAACAGAAACCCTTTTAGAGACTCTCTTTATTAGTTTTAG
>CAYWIA010000100.1:0-7794 GCA_964458245.1 uncultured Methyloceanibacter sp.
GTGGCGCCCGCGCTCACGCTGACCGACAAAGAATACCAGATCATGCGCAACGCCTCGATCGCGGTCTTACGCGAGATCGGCGTCGAGACCGGCGGCTCAAACGTGCAGTTCGCGGTCAACCCGGACGACGGGCGGCTCATCATCATCGAGATGAACCCGCGCGTGTCGCGCTCCTCGGCGCTCGCGTCGAAGGCGACCGGCTTCCCCATCGCCAAGATCGCCGCCAAGCTCGCCGTCGGCTATACGCTGGACGAGCTTTCCAACGACATCACCGGCGGCGCGACGCCCGCGAGCTTCGAGCCGACCATCGATTACGTGGTGACCAAGATCCCGCGCTTCGCTTTCGAGAAGTTCGCAGGAAGCGCGCCGACCTTGACCACGTCGATGAAATCGGTGGGCGAGGCCATGGCCATCGGCCGGACCTTCCAAGAGTCGCTGCAAAAGGCGCTCCGCTCCATGGAAACGGGACTGACGGGTCTCGACGACTTCCAGTTCGCGGGGCTCGGGCAAGGCGACGACAAGAACGTGATCCGCGAAGCGCTCGGCACGCCAACGCCGGACCGGCTGCTGAAAGTCGCGCAAGCCTTGCGGCTCGGCTTCAGCCACGAGCAGATCTACGACAGCTGCCGGATCGATCCGTGGTTCATCCGCCAGATCCAGGACATCATCGACGCGGAGCTGCGGGTTCGCCAGCACGGCCTGCCGACGACGGCCTCACAGTTCCGAGCGCTGAAGCGACAAGGCTTCTCGGACGAGCGGCTGGCGACCTTGGCTAAGCTCGAACCGGCCGAGGTCGCAAAGCGGCGGCGCGACCTCGACGTCCATCCGGTCTTCAAGCGCATCGACACCTGCGCGGCCGAGTTCGCCTCGCCCACCGCGTATATGTATTCGACCTACGAGACGGGCTTTCGCGGCGGCGAAGCGTGCGAGGCGCGGCCCTCCGGCGCGGACAAGATCATTATCCTCGGCGGCGGGCCTAACCGCATCGGCCAAGGCATCGAATTCGACTATTGCTGCTGTCACGCGGCGTTCTCTCTGTCGGCCGCGGGCTTCGAGACCATCATGGTCAATTGCAATCCCGAAACCGTCTCGACCGACTACGACACGTCCGACCGGCTCTATTTCGAGCCGCTGACGGAAGAGGACGTGCTGGAGATCGTGCGCAAGGAGCAAGAGGCCGGCACGCTGCGAGGCGTGATCGTGCAGTTCGGCGGCCAGACGCCGCTCAAGCTCGCCGCGGCGCTCGAGCACGCCAAGGTGCCGATCCTCGGCACCTCACCCGACGCCATCGATCTCGCCGAGGACCGCGACCGCTTCAAGGCGCTGATCGACGTGCTCGGTCTCAAGCAGCCGCATAACGGCATTGCGCGTTCCGCGGACGAGGCCGTCGCCATCGCCAAGGACATCGGCTTCCCCGTGGTCATCCGTCCATCTTACGTGCTGGGCGGCCGCGCCATGGAGATCGTGCACGACGAGACACAGCTCGCCCGCTACATGACGGAGGCCGTGGTGGTGTCGGGCAAGAGTCCGGTGCTGCTCGACTCTTATTTGCGCGACGCCATCGAGGTGGACGTGGATGCGCTGGCCGACGGTACGGACGTGTTCATCTGCGGCGTGATGGAGCATATCGAGGAGGCCGGCGTGCATTCGGGCGACTCGGCCTGCTCGCTCCCGCCGCATTCTCTGAGGCCCGAGATCGTCGCCGATCTCGAGCGCCAGGCAGTCGAGCTTGCCCGCGCTCTCAACGTGATCGGGCTCATGAATGTGCAGTTCGCCATCCAGAACGACGACATCTATATCCTCGAGGTCAATCCGCGCGCCTCGCGCACGGTTCCGTTCGTCGCCAAGGTGATCGGCCTGCCCATCGCCGGGATCGCTTCGCGGGTCATGGCCGGAAAGCCGCTCGCCGCGTTCGGCTTGAAGCGGCCGCAGCTCAACCATATCGCGGTGAAGGAAGCGGTGTTCCCCTTCGCACGCTTCCCCGGCGTCGATCCGGTGCTCGGTCCGGAGATGCGCTCGACCGGCGAGGTCATGGGCATCGACCGGGACTACGCGGTCGCCTTCGCCAAGAGCCAGCTCGGCGGCGGCACCAAGCTGCCTCTCTCCGGGACGGTGTTCGTCTCGGTGAAGGATTTGGACAAGGACCGGCTGTTAGCGCCGGTGCGCAAGCTCGTGGACATGGGCTTCCGCATCGTCGCCACCCGCGGCACCAAGCGCCATCTCGACGCAAACGGCATCCCGTGCGAGCGGGTCAACAAGGTGCTGGAAGGCCGCCCCCATATCGTCGACGCCATCACCAATGGCGAGATCGATATCGTGTTCAACACCACGGAGGGCGCCAAGGCCCTGGCCGATTCCATGTCGATCCGGCGGTCGGCCTTGATCAACCACATCCCCTATTATACAACACTGGCCGGCGCCCTGGCCGCCACCGAGGCCATCAAGGCCCTCCGGGAAGGCAGCCTGACCGTCGCCCCCCTGCAAAGCTATGTCGGCAAAGGCTCCGCAGAGCTCGCCGAGATGGCTTAGGCAACCGGTCAAAATCAACAGATTCTTGACTTGGACGGGTCTATTCCTTGACAGTATTGCCAAGGGGACCCCCCGAAGGAGCTTTGACTGACATGGAAAAAGTACCGATGACCGCGGAAGGCTTTACCGCGCTTGAGGCTGAGATCAAGCATCTCAAGACCGTCGAGCGGCCGCGGATCATCAAATTGATCGCGGAGGCCCGCGCGCACGGCGACCTCTCGGAGAACGCCGAATATCACGCCGCGAAGGACCTGCAAGGCCTCACCGAGGCGCGCATGGCCGACCTCGAGGACAAGCTGTCGCGCGCCGACATCATCGACGTCTCCAAGCTCAAGGGCGACCAGGTCATGTTCGGCGCGACGGTTACCCTGGTCGACGAGGACACCGACGACAAGGTCAAGTACCGCATCGTCGGCGAGACCGAGGCATCCGTGAAGGACGGCAAGATCTCCATCACCTCACCGATCGCACGCGCCCTGCTCGGCAAGCGCAAGAAGGACGTGGTCGAGGTCTCGACGCCCGGCGGCGGCAAATCCTACGAGATCGTCAAGGTCGAGTTCAAATAGCCGGCCGCTCGTCGTCCCGAGCCCAAATTCCGCCCCTTCCCGTCCGTAAAGACAGCGCCATGATCACGCGGCGCCGACTTCTCGCGGGCGCGCCCGCCGCTTTGCTGGCATGCACTGGCCTGCCACCGGTCCGGGCCGCGACACCAGGCAAATCCTTGGAGCAGACTTTCGCGGCGATCGAAGCGAAGGTGGGCGGACGTCTCGGCGTGGCGGTGTACGACACCGGCACGGGACTGAAGGCGGCTCGGCGGGGTGACGAACGCTTTCCCCTGTGCAGCACATTCAAATGGCTTGCGGGTGCCGCAGTCCTCGCGCGGGTCGATGCGGGAGAAGCGACCCTCGGCCGGCCGGTTGCCATCCGCGCCAAGGACATCGTGACCTACTCGCCAGCGACCGAGAAACATGTGGGGGAGACCATGCCGCTCGCGCAAATTTGCGAGGCGGCGATCACCTTGAGCGACAACACGGCGGGCAATCTCATGCTAGACGCGCTCGGCGGACCGGATGGCTTCAACGCTTATGTCCGTTCGCTGGGGGATAGCGTGACGCGCCTCGACCGCATCGAGCCCGCCCTCAACGAGGCCGCGCCGGACGATCCGCGCGATACGACGACGCCGCTTGCGATGATCGCCGATCTCGACGCGGTGCTCATCGGCGATGCGCTGAGCCGCGCGTCGCGCAACAAGCTCACGGCATGGCTGATCGGCAACGAGACGGGCGACGCCCGCTTGCGCGCGGGGCTGCCGAAGAACTGGCGGGTCGGCGACAAGACGGGGACCTGCAACGCGCGGACGGCGAACGATGTGGGCATCGCGTGGCCACCGAGCGGGAAGCCCGTTCTGATCGCGGTGTATTTAGCGGAGTCGGATGCCAGCCCGGAGGCGCAGAACACGGCCATCGCCGACGTGGCCCGCGCGGTCGCGAAGGCCACCGGCTGAATCGGGTCCTATCAACCGTGTCGGGGACTTATCAGGCGTTGGCGAGCTTCGCCCGCAAGCCCACGGCGGCGCCTTTCAGAGCCGGAAACTCCGCCAGGATCACATAGACCGGGATGGGGGCGACGAACTCCTTCATGCGGCCCTTGTGCTCGAAGGCCTCGCGGAAATCCCCTTGGGTCAGGCGGCGCAGGAGCTTGGGCGCGATACCGCCCCCGAGATAGACGCCGCCCCGCGCGCCGAACACCAGCGCCACGTCGCCGGCGAAACGGCCGAGCCAAGTGGTAAAGATATCAAGCACTTCTTCGGCGATCTCATCCTCGCCGCTCAGCGCCCGCCGCTCCACCTCGACCGGCTCCAACACCTCCTCCACGTGCCCGCGCGAGGCGGCAATGGCCTGATACAGCGCCGTCAGCCCCGGGCCCGACAGGGCGCGCTCCACGGAAAGCCGCTCTCGTCCCTTTCGCAGGCGCTCGACGAGGGCAAGCTCGGCCTCGGTCTCCGCGCCGAGGGTAACGTGGCCCCCTTCGCTGGCGACAGCGACCCAGCCGGTCGGGGACCAGACGAGCCCGGCCACGCCGAGCCCAGTCCCGGGACCGAGCACCACCTTGGGCCCGTGCTCGACCGGCGGCTCGCCGCCGATCTGGTGGAGCTCGTCCGGACCGAGATAGGGCAAAGACAGGGACAGCGCCTCGAAATCGTTGAGCAGTTGGACCGCGTCCAACCCCGCCTCGCCCGCCAGCCTGCTCTGAGAGAAAGCCCAAGGCGCGTTGGTGAGCTGGATGGCGTCCTGCAACACCGGCGCGGCGACGGCGATGCCCGCATGCGCCACCTCCTCGCCCACGTCCTCGAGGTAAAAGCGTATGGCTTCCGCGAGGCTCGCATGATCGGCGTTACGGAAACGGCGGACGGCCGAGACCTCGAGCGTGACGAGATCGGCCACGGCGAAGCGCGCATTGGTGCCGCCGATATCGGCAACGAGCGCGCGCGGCGGGATTGGGCTCGTTCTACTCATCGGAGCTGCGGGTATCCTTTGGAGTTCCGGTGGTAAACCATTTTGTGAAGGCTCGC
The DNA here is from genome assembly GCA_964458245.1 of uncultured Methyloceanibacter sp. Taxonomy (GTDB): domain Bacteria; phylum Pseudomonadota; class Alphaproteobacteria; order Rhizobiales; family Methyloligellaceae; genus Methyloceanibacter. The sequence continues at coordinate 5,102 of CAYWIA010000100.1, forward strand.
GAGCCTTGCAACGGCCTCCGGCGTGATAAACAAGCAGGATAATCGAACGCCGTTGCCGAAGCAGCCAAGGATCGTTTCATGCTCACCAGACCCGCAGCCATGACAGCCCTCATTCTCTTCGCTTTCGTCCCGCTGGCGCTCGCCCATGAAGGGGCGACCGGCGTGGTGAAGGAGCGCATGGACCTGATGGATACGCAAAAGGATGCCATGAAGGTCATCGGCGAGATGGCCAAGGGCGCCGTGCCCTTCGACGCCGCCAAAGCCGCCGAGGCGGCAGGCGAGATCGAAAGGACCTCGAAGCAGATCCCCGAGCTGTTTCCGGAAGGGACCGGCGGACACCCGAGCGAGGCGAAGCCCGAAGTCTGGACCAAATGGGAGGAGTTCACCGGCGACGCGAAGGAGCTCGAAACGGCGGCCAGGGACCTGATCCTCGCGCTCGAGGCCCCTGGGGCGCCCGACTGGAAAACGCAGTTCAAAGGCGTGATCGACGCCTGCAAGACCTGCCACAAGACGTTCCGGATGGAAGAGAAGGATTGAGGCGGCGTCCCGGGCGGGTTGATGAGGCTGCCCCCCGGCCCAAAATCCCTATAGTCTCGGCCACCAGACCTCCCGGCCCGGCTCGGCATGATCGATAAGCTTGAATTCATCATCGCGCTCTCCCGCGAGCGGCATTTCGGCCATGCGGCGGAAGCCTGCGGCGTGAGCCAGCCGACCTTCTCGGCCGGCATCAAGCAGCTCGAGGACACGCTCGGGGTGCTCCTGGTGGAGCGCGGCTCCCGCTTCCGCGGCTTCACCCCGGAAGGCGAGCGGGTGCTCGACTGGGCCCGGCGCATCGTGGGCGACACCCGCGCCATGCGCCAGGAGATCGATGCGCTGAAGCACGGCCTTGCCGGACATATCCGCATCGCCGCGATCCCGACGGCGCTCGCCATGGTGGGGCTCATCACCACGCCCTACCGGGCGCAGCACCCGGATGTGAGCTTCACCATCTGGTCGCGCAACTCGATCGAAGTCCTCGGCATGTTGGAGAATCTCGAGATCGACGCCGGGCTCACATATCTCGACAACGAACCGCTCGGCCGGGTGCAGACCGTACCGCTCTATAGCGAGGAGTACCGGCTGCTCGCCTCCGCCGACAGCCCGCTCGGCGACCGGGAGCAGGTCACTTGGGCGGAGGTCGGCAAGGTGCCGCTCTGCCTGCTGACGCCGGACATGCAGAATCGGCGGATCATCGAGACGCTGCTCCGCGAGGCGGGCTCGGAGGTGGCGCCGACGCTGGAATCCGATTCCATCATCGTTCTGTTCTCCCATGTGCGCACAGGAAAGTGGGCGAGCGTCATGCCCGCCAAACTTGCCGAAGGTCTCGGCCTCACGGAAAAGGTGCGCGCCATTCCCATCGTCGAGCCCGAGGTGTCACACTCGATCGGGCTCGTGGTGCCGCAACGCAACCCACTGACACCTTTGATCAATGCGCTCGTCAGCGAGGCCAAGCAGCTGGCGCCGATTCTGAACGCGCACGTGCCGTCGGGGCCGATCCTCAAAGGCTGAGCCGAACGGCGCGCCCCGCCGACCAAAGCGGGCCCCTAACTCTTTGTCATCGATCAGGAATCCCGATCGGGCCACGGGGCTGCTTTATTGATTCCGCAGGCGTTTTTACTCATTTTTATAGACGCTCCAAAACCTCCAAGGAGCGTCAATAACGCGGCTGGGCAATGCCACGACATGAACCATGGACGCCTGAGCGCGCGAGCGAAATCATCGCGCAGCATCAGCATCGAAAGGGCGCCACGCTCCCAATTCTGCACGCCTTGCAGGACGCCTTCGGCTGCGTCCCGCTCGCGGCCGAACCGCTGATCGCCAATGCGCTCAATATCTCACGCGCCGAGGTGCATGGCTGCGTGACGTTTTATCACGACTTCAAGCGCGAGCCGGGCGGCCGCCGAACCCTGAAGCTTTGCCTCGCCGAGTCCTGTCAGGCATCCGGCGGACGAGCGCTCGAAAAACGCGCATGCGAGAAGCTCGGCGTGGACATGGGCGGCACGACCGCCGACCGCCGCGTGACGCTGGAGCCGGTCTACTGCCTCGGGCTGTGCCACTCCTCGCCCGCCGCCATGCTCGATCACGAGGTTTACGGCGCGCTCGACGAGGAGCGGCTCGATGAGCTGCTCCGGGAGGCGCAGTCGTGACCCGCATCTACATCTCCCGCGATTCAGGCGCGCTCTGCGTCGGCGCCGAAGCGGTCGCGAAGAAGTTCCGCGACGAAGCCAAAGAACGGGGTCTCGACGTCGAGATCGTCCGCACGGGTTCGCGCGGCATGTACTGGCTGGAGCCGCTGGTCGAGGTCGAGACGCCGGAGGGCCGCGTCGGCTACGGGCCGGTGACGGCGTCCAAGGTCGGCGATCTCATCGAGGCCGGCATGCTCGACGGCAAGCCGCATGAGAAATGCATCGGTGTGGTGGACGAGTATCCCTGGTTCAAAAACCAGACCCGCCTCACCTTCGCGCGCTGTGGCATCATCGATCCGCGCTCCGTCGCGGACTACCAGGCTCATGGCGGCTATGAAGGCCTGAAGAAGGCGATCGCGGCCGGGCCGAAGGGCATTCTCGAGGAGGTTCTGGCCTCGGGCCTGCGCGGCCGCGGCGGCGCCGGCTTCCCCACCGGCATCAAGTGGCGCACCGTCGCCCAGACGCCGC
>CAYWIA010000101.1:0-7749 GCA_964458245.1 uncultured Methyloceanibacter sp.
ACAACAAGAAGCACGACAAGATCGAGGGCAAGGGCGTCCTCAACAACCGCATCTCGGAGTTCATCTTCGAGCGGTTGAACGAGATCGGCGTGCCGACGCACTTCATGAAGCGGCTGAACATGCGCGAGCAGCTCATCCGCGAAGTCGAAATCATCCCGCTCGAGGTGGTGATCCGCAACGTGGCGGCGGGCTCGCTGTCCAACCGGCTTGGGCTCGAGGAAGGCACCACCCTGCCCCGTTCGATCGTCGAGTTCTATTACAAGTCCGATGAGCTCGGCGACCCGATGGTGACCGAAGAGCACATCACCGCGTTCGCTTGGGCCGCGCCGCACGAGCTCGACGACATCATGTCGCTGGCGCTGCGCATCAACGACTTCCTGTCCGGGCTGTTTCTCGGCGTCGGCATTCGTCTGGTCGACTTCAAGGTCGAGTTCGGGCGGCTGTGGGAAGGCGATCAAATGCGCATCGTGCTCGCCGACGAGATCTCGCCGGACTGCTGCCGGTTGTGGGATATCGAGACTCAAAACAAGCTGGACAAGGATCGCTTCCGCCGGGACATGGGCGGCCTGGTCGAAGCCTACCAGGAGGTGGCGCGCCGGCTCGGCCTGCACGTGGACAATCCGACCCGGACGCGGAGCGGCCCGATCCTGGTCCAGTCGAAATAGGCTGGCTGGAGAGCGACGAGAGGCATGAAGGCGCGCATCACCATCACGCTCAAGCCCGGCGTGCTCGATCCGCAAGGCAAGGCCATCGAAGGCGCGCTGCACGCACTCGGCTTCGGCGCGGTCGACGGCGTCCGTCAGGGCAAATATATCGAGGTCGAAGTGGCCGAGAGCGATCCCGACAAGGCCCGCGCCGAGATCGAGCGCATGTGCGAGCAGCTCCTCGCCAACACCATCATCGAGAACTACGCCTATGAACTCGAGGCGGCGTAGGCTCTTTTCCACGCCTTCCCGGTCCCGTCCTGGCCGGGCTTGCCATCGAGGATCTGAACGAAAAAACACGTGGATGCCCGGCACAAGTCCGGGCATGACACGCGGAGAGTTGGTAAGCCGAGAGACATGAAAGCATCTGTCATCGTCTTTCCGGGATCGAACTGCGACCGCGACGCAGCGGTGGCGCTCGAGGCCGCCATGGGCCAAGCCCCGACAATGGTGTGGCACGGCGATTCCGAGTTGCCGAAGAGCGATCTGATCCTGCTGCCGGGCGGCTTTTCCTATGGAGACTATCTGCGCTCCGGCGCCATGGCCGCCCATTCGCCGGTGATGCGCGAGGTGGTCCGCCGCGCCAAGGCGGGCACGCCGGTGCTCGGCATCTGCAACGGCTTCCAGGTGCTCACCGAGGCGGGACTGTTGCCCGGCGTGCTCATGCGCAACGCGACCTTGCGCTTCATCTGCAAGGACGTGCTGCTCAAGGTGGAGCGCAACGACACGCGCTTCACCAGAGCCTACGAGTTGGGCGAGGTCGTGCGCTTTCCCGTTGCGCATAAGGACGGCAGCTATTTCGCCGACGAGGACACGCTCGACCGGCTTGAGGGCGAGAACCGGGTGGCATTCCGCTATTGCGAGGCCTCCGGCGCGGTGAGCGAAGCGGCGAACCCGAACGGCTCTCGCCGCAACATCGCCGGCATCTACAACGAGACCGGCACCGTGCTCGGCATGATGCCGCATCCCGAGCGGCTCATCGATCCCGCGCTCTCCGGCACGGACGGAAAGAAGATGTTCGCATCCCTCGTGGAGGCCCTCCATTGAGCGGCGCGGCGAAAGCAGTCCGCGCGGCGGAAGGCCTTTCCGAGGAGCTGGTCGCCGAGCACGGCATCAGCCCGGATGAATATGCGCAGCTCCTGAAGGAGCTCGGCCGCGAGCCGACCCTGACCGAGCTTGGCGTGTTCTCGGTCATGTGGTCGGAGCATTGCTCTTACAAATCCTCGCGGGTGTGGCTGAAGAAGCTGCCGACGAGCGGTCCGCAAGTGATCCAGGGTCCTGGCGAGAACGCCGGCGTGGTCGATCTCGGCGACGGTCAGGCGGCGGTCTTCAAAATGGAGAGCCACAACCACCCCTCGTATATCGAGCCGTATCAGGGAGCCGCCACGGGCGTCGGCGGCATCATGCGCGACGTGTTCACCATGGGCGCGCGCCCGGTCGCCAACATGAATGCGCTGCGCTTCGGCGCGCCGGACCATGCCAAGACGCGGCACCTCGTGGCGGGCGTGGTCTCGGGCATCGGCGATTACGGCAACTGCATGGGCGTGCCGACCATCGGCGGCGAGACCAATTTCGACCCCCGCTACAACGACAACATCCTCGTCAACGCCATGACGGTCGGGCTGGTGGATGCGGACCGCATCTTCACTTCCGCCGCCAAGGGTGTCGGGCTGCCCGTGGTCTATGTGGGCTCCAAAACCGGCCGCGACGGCATTCACGGCGCCACGATGGCGTCGGCCGAGTTCGACGACGCCTCCGAGGAGAAGCGCCCCACGGTGCAGGTGGGCGACCCCTTCACCGAGAAACTCTTGTTGGAAGCCTGCCTCGAACTGATGGCCGAGGACGCCATTGTCGGCATTCAGGACATGGGCGCGGCGGGGCTCACCTCGTCGTCCGTGGAGATGGCCGATAAAGGCGGCGTCGGCATCGACCTCGATCTCGACCGTGTGCCGTGCCGCGAGGAGGCCATGACCGCCTACGAGATGCTGCTGTCGGAGAGCCAGGAGCGCATGCTCATGGTGCTCAAGCCCGGCGCCGAGCCGATCGCCGAGCGCATCTTCAAGAAGTGGGAGCTGGATTTCGCGGTGATCGGCGAAACCACCGACACGGGCCATTTCGTCGTGCGCCATAAGGGCGTGGTCGAGGCCGATATTCCGCTGCCCGCGCTGGCGCACGCCGCGCCCCTCTACGAGCGGCCTTGGGTCAAGCGCGAGACGCTGCCGGTCATCGCGCCGGAAGACGTGAAGGCGCCGAAGAGCATTCTCGGGGCGCTCGAACGCCTGATGGGCTCGGCGCATCTGGCCTCGCGCCGCTGGATCTTCGAGCAGTACGACCACATGGTCATGGCCGACACCGTGCAGCGGCCCGGCGGGGATGCGGGCGTCGTGCGCGTGCACGGCACCCGAAAAGGCCTCGCGATCTCCTGCGACGTGACGCCTCGCTATTGCGCGGCCGATCCTTATGAAGGCGCCAAGCAGGCGGTGGCCGAATGCTGGCGCAACATCACCGCGACCGGCGCCCAGCCGCTCGCCATCACCGACTGCATGAATTTCGGCAATCCGGAACGCCCCGAGATCATGGGTGAGTTCGTCGGCGCGATCGAAGGCATGGTGGAGGCCTGCACGGTGCTCGATTTCCCGGTCGTGTCCGGCAATGTGTCGCTCTACAACGAGACCAACGGCGTGGCCATCCCGCCGACGCCGGCCATCGGCGGCGTGGGGCTCATCGCCGACATTGCCGACATGGCCGATCCCGCCCTGAAAAACGACGGCGATATGCTCCTGCTGCTGGGCGGAGGGCCTGGTCATCTCGGTCAATCGATCTATATGCAGGTGATGGAAAACCGTTTGGCAGGGGCTCCGCCCCCCGTCGATCTCGAGGCCGAGAAGAGCACCGGCGATCTCGTGCGCGGCCTGATCAAAGCGGGCGCCGTGTCCGCCGTGCACGACGTCTCCGATGGCGGCGTGCTGGTCGCCGTGGCCGAGATGGCGCTGGCCGGCGATCGCGGGGTGATGCTGGAAACGCCGCCGCCGGACATGCCGGCGCATGCCTGCTGGTTCGGCGAGGACCAGGCCCGCTACGTGGTCGCGATCGCGCCGGAGAATGCCGACGCCATTCACAAGGCGGCGGCGGTCGGCGAAGTGCCCGTGCGGGTGCTCGGCACCGTGGGCGGCGACGTCATCGCCCTTCCCGGCGAGAGGCCCCTGCCGATCGCGACGCTTAGAGCGGCCCACGAAGACTGGTTGCCGCGTTTCATGGCCCACGGCTAAGATCGCACCAACCACAGGACCAATGACCCATGGCCATGGCGGCAGACGATATCGAGCGGCTGATCAAGGACCGCTTCCCGGATGCGACGGTGCAGATCGAGGATCTCGCCGGGGACGGCGATCACTACGCGGCGACGGTCGTGTCGGAAGAATTTCGCGGCAAGTCGCGGGTTCAGCAGCACCAAATGGTCTATGACGCCCTTCAGGGCAATATGGGCGGGGCGCTGCACGCGCTCGCGCTGAAAACCGCGGCGCCGTAGGCCCGGGACAGAAAGGATCGATAATATGAGTGAGCAAGACGTTCAGGACTGGATCGGCAAGCAGATCGCCGCGAGCGACGTGGTGCTGTTCATGAAAGGCACCAAGGACATGCCGCAATGCGGCTTCTCCATGCAGGTCGCGCAGATCCTCAATCATCTCGGCGTGGATTTCAAAGACATCAACGTGCTCGAAGACATGAGCGTGCGCGAAGGCGTGAAGGCCTATTCCAACTGGCCGACCGTGCCCCAGCTCTACATCAAGGGCGAATTCGTGGGCGGCTGCGATATCGTGCGTGAGATGTTCCAGGCGGGCGAGCTTCAGGACATGCTCAACACCAAGGGCGTCGCCAACAACGCGCAGACGCAGACGGCCTAATCTCCGCCAGCACAGAGCACTGAGAAAAATGCCCGGCCAAAGCGCCGGGCATTTTCGATTCTACACGCGTCAGAAAAGCAAATGGCCGGGACGAGGCCCGGCCATGATGCAGATCTTGTAAAGGGTTCGTGCGCGGATTAGCGCGAGTAGAACTCGATGACGAGGTTCGGCTCCATCATCACCGGATACGGCACGTCTGACAGGGTCGGGACGCGCGCGAATTTCGCCACCATCTTGCCGTGGTCCACCTCGACATAATCGGGCACGTCGCGCTCGCCGCTCTGTGCGGCCTCGAGCACCATGCCCATGTCCTTGGACTTGTCCCGCACCTCGACCACGTCGCCTTCCTTGACCCGATAGCTCGGGATCGTGACCCGGCGGCCGTTCACCTTGACGTGCCCGTGGGAGATGAACTGGCGGGCGGCGAATACGGTCGGTACGAACTTGGCGCGGTAGACGACCGCGTCGAGGCGCCGCTCGAGCAGGCCGATCAGGCGCTCGGAGGTGTCGCCCTTCAGCCGAGAGGCCTCGTGGTAGATGGACTTGAACTGCTTCTCGGTGATGTTGCCGTAATAGCCTTTGAGCTTCTGTTTGGCGCGGAGCTGCAGGCCGTAGTCGGACAGCTTGCCGCGGCGGCGCTGGCCATGCTCGCCAGGTCCGTATTCGCGCTTGTTCTGGGGGCTCTTAGGCCGGCCCCAAATATTCTCGCCGAGCCGCCGGTCGATCTTGTGCTTGGCGTGAATTCGTTTCGTCATTCGTCAAAACTCCAAAGCCAAATCAAGCTTTTCGCGGGCGGTCTAAAATCCCGCGTCTGCCGCAAAAACCCAAGAATGCTGGTTGATTAGGGGCCGCCGGAGCCGCCCGGCGATCCTCAAAGCCCAAATCGAACGGGCTTTGCCCGTTCTGTTACACGGAATGCTTGGAAACTGTCAATTCCGGTTCGCCTGACCCGCCAGAATCGTCAATTGGCCTGGGCCGCCTGCACATAGGCCTGGATGGCGTTCTGGACCTTCTGCTTCTGCTCGGGCGGGCATTTGGGCGCCGGAGGTGCCTCCACTTCTTGCGTCTCGCCGGCCTCTTCGCCCTTGGAGACGGTCGTGCTGCCGTCATCCGCACCGCCGGACGCCGGAGGCCCCTCGGTAATCTTGGCGTTACCGGTGAAATAGGACATGGCGAAAAGATGGAGCGCCTCGATCATCAGGATCTGCTCCCGGCTCCAGTCCTTGCTTTGCTCTTGGGCCAGCATGGTCTTGTAGTTCGCCTCGCCCAACTCAGGCAGGCCGCACACCTCGGCATAGGCGGAGCGCGTGGCGGCGCGAATCACGCGGCGCGCGTCCTCGCTCGGAATGACATATTTATTGGGGTCGGACTTATCGACCGTGACCGGCTGACCGTCGGGACCTTGAATCTGTTCCGGGATGAGCGAGAAGGCGTAGGTCACCATCACGCGCACCGAGCTTTCGCTCAAACCGCCGCTCTCGCTGCTCTCGGGCTGCCGGCTACGCTTGTCGAGCTCTTCGGCCGCGATCGTCGTCAGGCCCGATTGATCTGTGGCTTTGACCGGCGCGCTCAGGAGCAGCGCCAAGACTGCGGCGCTTGCGGCCCCGCCCAGCTTAATCCACGCTACTCTCATTGAACGCCCCTCTCCTTCCCGTCGCGGAAGCTATCATTGTTGAGGGTCATCGCAATAGGAGAAACGGGGCGGAACTATGACACCTTAGGCCCTTGGCGGCGTTGACCGCCTGGTCAGCGCTGACACGATTCCGCGCCAGGTCCGCACGTCCTGGTCGGTGGCCGCCATGCGATGGAACATGTTGCGGATGGAGCGCACCATGGCAGGCCGCTTCTCCGGAGGCTTCAGAAAGCCGGCCTCGTCCAGCGCCCCTTCCAGATGCGCGAACAGCCCGAACAACTCCGCGCGGGTGGCGGGCCGTGTGTCGGGGGCCGCTATGCCTTCTTGCGCCGGCCCGTCGAAGGCGGTGACGCGGCCGAGCCCTTCGGGCTTCTCCGCCTTCCGCCACTCATAGGCGAACAGCAGCACCGCCTGGGGCAGGCTCAGCGAGGCAAACTCCGGATCGACGGGTGCGGTGAGAATGGCATCCGCCAGCGCGATCGAATCGTTGTCGAGGCCGTTGCGCTCGGCGCCGAACATGACGCCGGTGCGGTCTTGCGCGAGCGCCCGCGCCCGCAAAACCGGGGCGGCCGTCTCCGGGCTCAGCACCTCCTTCACCATCCCGCGCGGGCGTGCGGTGGTGGCGAGCACGAAATTGAGGTCCTGAAGCGCTGCCTCGACCGTGTCGTAGACCTTGGCCTCATCGACGATGACGTCCGCGACGGCCGCGGCCGCCCGGGCCTTCTCGTTGGGCCAGCCGTCGCGTGGGCTGACCAGCCTCAGATCGCGCAAGCCGAAATTGCTCATGGCGCGCGCGGCGAAACCGATATTCTCGCCGAGCTGCGGGCGCACCAGAACGATGGCCGGGGCTATCAGGCGGGCGCGCGCTTCGGTCGGGTTGCCGGTTTCCGCATTTGCTTCCATCATGGCTGCACGATGCTATAGGGGGCGTCCGCCCGCAATGGGCGGCCGGTTAGCCTGCGGCCCCCCTCACCTAAGAGCCTTAAGCGGAGATTTGCTGCGTGGATAAAATCAAGGTGCAGAACCCGATCGCCGACCTCCACGGCGACGAGATGACCCGTGTCATTTGGGACCTGATCAAAGAGAAGCTGATCGAGCCTTATCTCGATATCGAGTTGCTCGAATTCGATCTCGGCATCGAGCATCGCGACGCGACCGACGACCAGGTCACGATCGACGCGGCGCACGCCATCAAGAAGCATGGCGTTGGCGTCAAATGCGCCACCATCACGCCGGACGAAGCGCGCGTCGAAGAGTTCGGCCTCAAGAAGATGTGGCGCTCCCCGAACGGCACGATCCGCAACATCCTGGGCGGGGTGATCTTCCGCGAGCCGATCATCTGCAAGAACGTGCCGCGGCTCGTGCCGGGCTGGACCAAGCCTATCGTCATCGGGCGTCATGCCTATGGCGACATCTACCGGGCGGTGGATTTCCGCGTGCCGGGCAAAGGCAAGCTCACGATCAGCTTCGAGGGCGAGGACGGCACCAAGATCGAGCACGAGGTGCA
>CAYWIA010000102.1:0-7730 GCA_964458245.1 uncultured Methyloceanibacter sp.
CGTGTGCTCGTGTTGGGCGCTACCGGCACGATCGGGCGCGCGACGGTGCGCGCTTTACTCCGGCGCGGCCATCAGGTGGTGTGCCTCGTGAGGCCCCGCGCTGGCGTGGGCGGCGCTCTTACACCAGATAAAAGCGTCGAACTGCTCAAGGGCGCGATCGTACGATTTGGCGACGTGACTGATCCGAGATCCCTTGTACGCGAAGGTTTTCGAGGGCAGCGGTTCGATGCCCTGGTGTCGTGCCTCGCCTCACGAACCGGCTTACCCAGGGACGCCTGGGCCATCGACCATCAGGCACATGTGAACGCGCTCGCCGCCGCCAAGGATAGCGGTGTCTCGCAGATGGTGCTGCTATCCGCGATCTGCGTTCAGAAGCCGCTTCTCGCCTTTCAGCATGCCAAGCTCGCCTTCGAGAGCGTCTTGATGCAGTCTGGCCTCACCTATTCCATCGTCCGTCCTACCGCGTTCTTCAAGTCGCTGTCGGGACAGATCAGTCGGCTCAAACAGGGCAAGCCCTTCGTGGTGTTTGGCGACGGCACGGGCACGGCCTGCAAGCCCATCGGCGACGACGATCTGGCCCACTACCTCGCCGAATGTCTGGACGACACGCGCCGCCACAATCGCATCCTGCCCATCGGCGGCCCGGGAGACGCCATCACGCCGAGACAGCAGGGCGAGCATCTCTTCGCTCTGCTGGGACGCACGCCGCAGTTCAAGCACGTGCCGGTAGCGCTGCTAGATGTTGTGGCGCGGACGCTGGGCGGGCTCGGCCGTGTCGTCCCCTCGCTCGCGGGGAAGGCTGAGCTCGCCCGCATCGGACGGTACTACGCCACAGAGTCCATGCTGGTTTTGGACCCCGTCTCCGGCCGCTATGACGCGGACGCTACGCCGTCTGTCGGATCCGAGACGCTGTTTGACTTCTATGCGCGCCTAATCAAGGGCGAAGTCGAGACCGAACGCGGAGATCACGCGGTGTTCTGAAGCCAAGGTGTCCCGGTCTAGGCGATCTCGAATCGACTGTCACAATTGACAGGTAAGTCCTTGAAACGTCTGGTGGGCGCACACGGACTCGAACCGTGGACCCGCTGATTAAGAGTCAGCTGCTCTACCAACTGAGCTATGCGCCCTCAGAAGTACCCTCCCCGAGGGAGGCCCATCTGGTCTGGAGCGTTCGGCGCTCCAAGGGTGCTCCCCTTAGCACTGCCCCGGTTGACCTGTCCAGTTTGCCTTTGCCCCAAATGGCCTAGACGCCGCCTTACCATAGAGCCCGCACTTCCGACCGGCGGAAGGTGACGTCGCGATTGATATGGGCGTTGAGTACAAAGCCGAGCCCGATGATCATGGTCAGCATCGAGGTGCCGCCATAGGAGACGAGCGGCAGCGGCACGCCGACCACCGGCACCAGCCCGGTGACCATGGCGACGTTGATGAACACATAGGCAAAGAGCGTCAGCCCGACGCCTGCGGCGAGCAGCTTGGCGAAGATGCTCCGGCAGCGCAGAGCCATATAGGTGATGAACAGCAGCGCCAGCAGGTAAAGGGCGAGCAACACGACGGCGCCGATAAAGCCCATCTCCTCGGCGAACATGGTGAAGATGAAATCGGTGTGCTTCTCGGGCAGGAAGTTGAGCTGGGCTTGCGTCCCTTGCATGTAGCCTTTGCCTGCAAATCCCCCGGAGCCGATGGCGATCTTCGACTGGAGGATATGGTAGCCGGAGCCGAGCGGGTCGCGCTCGGGGTCGATGAAGGTGAGCACCCGTTCTCGCTGATAGTCGTGCAGCTTCTCCCACGCATGGGGAAGCGCCACGACCACGCCGACGATGACCGCGCCGAAATAGAACCAGCTGACCCCGGCCAGAAACAGCAGCCCGCCGCCAATGATGGCGAACAGGGCCGCGGTGCCCAGATCGGGCTGGGCGAGTGCGAGCAAGATCGGGAGAGTGATCATCAGAACCGGCGGCAGAAGCGCGTCGGGACGCCAGATTTTCTCGGGCGGCAGCCACTGATAGTATCGGGCGAGCGCCAGGACGAGCGTGATCTTCATCATCTCCGAGGGTTGGAAGCTGAGCTCGCCAAAGCCAAGCCAGCGCCGGGCGCCCCCGCTTTCGACGCCGATGAACGGTACCAATAGCATGAGCATGAGCGCCGCGAGATAGAACGGATAAGCGCCGCGTAGCCAAAAGCGGATGTCGGAGAACGCCACGGCGAAGAGCAGTGCCAGGCCGAAACAGAACCGAACCACGTGGCGGCTCGCCCAAGGATCGAGTGCGCCGCCCGCCACCGAGTAGAGCGACGCCGCCCCGACCAGAACAATGGCCGTGATCAGGAAGATGAACGGCCAGTTGAGCAGGAGGAGTTTCTTGCTCAGATTGAGTTTTGGCGCCGGGCTCTCGGCGAAGAGCAGCTTCATCGCACAGGCTCCGCCGCCGCGACGGCCGCTGGCGGCGCGTCGCTGTTCGCGACGAACGTGGGGCGTCCGGCCGGGTCGCGCAGCAAGGCCTCGGTGATGACATCGCGCACCACGGGCGCGGCCGCGGCCGAGCCGCCGCCGCCATGCTCGACCACACAGGCCGCGGCGTAGCGCGGAGCGTCCGCCGGGGCATAAGCGATGAACAGGGCGTGCGTCTCGCGCTCATAGGCGGTGAGCTTGTGCTCGTTTTGGAAGCTGACCACCTGCGAAGTGCCGGTCTTGCCGGCCATTAGCATGTTGGGGATTTCCAAGGCCGAGCGGCGTGCCGTCCCTCCCGGCTCGTTCACCACCCCGACCATGCCGCTGCGAACCATCTCAAGATGCGCCGGGTCGAGGCTCAGCAAGGGCCACGGTTCGGCTTTGTCTTCCGGCGACATGATGAGCTTGGGCAATACCGCGCGGCCCGTGGCAACGCGCGCCGACATGACGGCGAGCTGAAGCGGTGTGGAGGACACGAAGCCCTGACCGATACCGGCGATCACCGTCTCGCCGGTATACCAAGCCTCCATGAGATTGGCGCGCTTCCAGGCCTGATCGGGAATGATGCCCGCACTCTGCCCCGGGAGACCGCAATCATAGGTCCGGCCGAGACCAAGATGGCGCGCGACCATGGCGAGATGGTCGATGCCCATGCGCTTGGCCGTCTCGTAGAAATAGGTGTCGCAGGACTGCTTGATGGCCTCGTGCACGTTGATGCCGCCGCCATGAGCCTTCCAGCAGCGGAAACGCTTGCGGCCGACCGAATAGCCGCCCGGACAGCTCATGGTCTCGTGCCCGTCGATCACCCCGGCATGCAAGCCCGCAAGGGCCGTGACCACCTTGAAGGTCGAGCCGGGCGGGTATTGTCCGCGTATGGCGCGATTGTTCAGAGGGTGATCGGGATTCCGGCTGAGCTCCCGCCAACTCTCCAGGTTCACATCGAACGCGACATCGTTGGGATCGAAGGTCGGGGTCGACGCCATGGCGAGGATGCCGCCGGTCGCGACGTCGAGCACCACCACCGAAGCCACCCGGTGCTCCTTGATGCGGTCCAGCGCCACGGTCTGCAGATGATGATCGATGCTCAGGACCAGGTCCCGGCCGCGGCTGCTCGGCTTCGATCCCAGTTCGCGGACGACGCGGCCCCGGGAATCGACTTCGTATTTGACGCTACCCGGGCTGCCACGGAGCTCCCGGTCGAAAGTCTTCTCGACGCCGGTGCGACCGGTGCGGAAGCCCGGTAGCCGCATCACCGGATCGAGATCGACCTCTTCCTTGCCGGCCATGCCCACATAGCCCACGAGATGAGCCATGGGCCGGGAATGGTAGTATTTGCGATAGGCGGAGCGGTCGGCGCGCATTCCCGGAAGCTGCGGAGCGAGCACATTGAGGAGTGCAAACTGGCGCCAGGTCAGTCCTTCCGCGATGAGGATGGGATAATAGCCGCTCTGACGGCGTGCCGCGCGCATGACGCGGTCGCGCGTGGCGCCCGAGACGGGAACGATCTTGGAGAGCGCGTCCAGCGTACCCGGCAGGCTCTTGCAGAACGCGGGCAGCACCAGAAGGCGCAGATTCTCCTTGTCCTCGGCGATGAGTGTGCCGAAGCGATCGTAGATGGAGCCGCGTGCAGGTGCGACGAGCTGCATCATCATCCGGTTTTCGTCGGACAAGAGGCGATACTCGGACGAGTCCAGGATCTGGAGCTGGTGCAGACGCCAGCCGAGGAGGCCGAACAGGCCAGCCTGCGCGCCACCGACGAGAAGAGCACGGCGGGAGAAGCGATAGCTTTGCTTGCGCGTGTAGTCGGGTTTTTTCTGCGCGCCGTAGTGCAGCGCCTTTTTCTTTCTCATGAGGCGCCTCGGAAGAGCGTGTTGCGCGCGAGACCGACGCGACCGTGACGAACCCACAGCAGACCGTAGAGCACGACCGGGAACAAGGCGACCGAGGCGGCCGCGCCCAACGCGATGGGCCACCAGTCGATCCAGCGGAAATAATAGAGCGAAGCGAGCAGCCAACCGAAGACGCCGAGCAGGCTGACCAGCACGGTCCAGATGAGCCAGTGAATGCCGACGTCCTGGCTTTCCTTGAGCGTGCCGGCGCGGCGTCCCACCGTCGCCGCGATCAAGCACATCAGAGCCCAATAGCCCAGCGGACCGCCGCTCATAAGGTCGGCGAGAAGCCCGAGACCCACGGCGCCGGCGGGATGGAGCGCGCTGCCGGGAATGGCGCGCCAGCAGAACACCATCATCACCACGACCAGCGGCAGAATGAATGTCGCATCGGCCGGCAACCCCCACGGCACCGCGGTGGCAACCACCGCAAACAAGACAGACAAGGCCGGGAGGAGGTTCGTCATCGCTCTGCTTGCGCTTGCTCCCCGGTTGTGGCCGGGACAACGGTCATGGGCAGACCGGCACTTGCTGTTTCAGTTTCTTGCGCGGCGACGGGCGCCGCGGACAAGGCGCCGATGCCATCCGAGGCTTCGGGCGGATCGGCGCGGGTCAAGGCCGGTGCGTCGAAGAACAGAACGCTGACGGCATCGAGCGAATTCAGCTCCGCGTAGGGTCGGACCTTGTAGGCGCCGGGCGAGCCCGTGACGACGCCGACCCGCAAGCCCCGCGGCAGAACGCCGTCGCTGCCGGAGGTGTAAACCTCATCGTCCGGATAGAGCGTAGCTCCCTGCGGGAGAAAATCGAGCTGAAGCTCGGCGCTGTTGTCGCCCGAGGCCAGACCGCGCACGCCGGCCGGGCCGACCAGGACGGGAATGCGGCTATTGAGATCGTTCAGAAGGAGCACGCGGGCCACGGAATGACCGGCGTCGACGGTGCGGCCCACAAGGCCATCGCCGTTGATCACGGCATAGCCGATACGCAAGCCGTCCCGGCGGCCGAGATTAATCAGGGCGCTACGGACAAAGGGGCCGCGCGCATCGGCGATGACCCGCCCCGTGGCATAGACAAGAGCCGGCTCTTCGACCGCGTTCAACAGCGAGCGAAGATGGGCCACTTTCCGCTCCAGCAGCTTGGTGCGCCACTCCCACTGCTTGAGCTCTTCATTCTCCTTCTTCAGGCGATCGACCTCGTCGAAGGCGGCCATGTAGAGTTCCGCCCGCTCCAGGGCGCGGCGCGCCTCGATGGCGGGGACGGACGCGAGCTCGAGCATCGGCGCGGAGAGATCGACCAAACCGTTGCGGGCCTCGTTGATGGCCCCGTGCCCGATGCGGCTCAGGACGAGCAGCACGGCGCAAAGGAAGTAGAGTCCGAAACTAAGGAGCTCAACCGGAGCAGTCCAGGAAGGCCGGTGCCGTCGAAACAGCGGTGTAGCGCGCTCGCGCATTTCGTTTCACTCAAAGAGAACGCCCAATGGCGTTCTGCCCTCTCTTCGTTTTGGGCCCGCTCGAACGCGCGCCCCTCCCCGCCCCGATCAGGGCTTGATCAATAGATCGGCGACATCGTCCAGATTCTCCAGGGCCATTCCTGTTCCCCGGACCACGCAGCGCAGCGGATCTTCGGCGATCTTGAATTTAACTCCTGTCTCCTGCTGGAGCCTCACGTCGAGTTTCTCGAGAAGCGCGCCGCCACCCGTGAGATAGATGCCGGCATCGCAAATATCGGCCGTCAGTTCGGGCGGCACATCCGCAAGCGCCTGACGGATGCCGCCAACGATCTGTTGGATCGGCAAGGTCAGCGCGTCGGCGATCTCGTGCGGTCCGAGCGTGATCTCCGTAGGGAAGCCGCGCTGCATGTCGCGGCCCTTGAGGGTGATGGAAACGTGTGTGCCGTTGGCCTTGGCGACGGCGGAACCGGCCTCCTTCTTTATGGCTTCGGCATTGGTGGCGCCGATCAGAAGGTGATGCTTGAAGCGCGCGTAGTTGACGATCGCCTCGTCCATGGAATTGCCGGCGGTGCGGATCGAGCGCGAATAGATCACGCTGCCCATGGACATCACGGCGATGTCCGTGGTGCCGCCGCCGATATCGACGACCATGGAGCCCCGCGGCTCCTTGAAGGGCAGACCTGCGCCGATCGCCGCGGCCACCGGCTCCTCGATCAGATAGACACGCCGCGCGCCCGCGGACAGTCCGGCCTCGTGCACCGCGCGCCGCTCAACCGAGGTCGCGCTCGCCGGCACGCAAATCATCACGCGCGGGCTGCCGAACAGGCGCCGCTTGTTCACGCGGCGGATGAAATACTTGATCATCTCTTCAGCCGCGTTGAAATCCGCGATCACGCCATCGCGCAGCGGCTGAACTGTTTCGATCTTGCTCGGGGTTCTCCCCAGCATCGTTTTGGCCTCATGGCCAGCGGCAATCACCTTCTGGTCATCGCCGCGCCGCTCAATGGCCACCACGGACGGTTCGTCGAGAACTATACCTCTCCCCGGCACATACACGACCGTGTTTGCCGTACCGAGGTCGATGGCCATGTCTGCCGAGACAGAGCCCCAGACCCGCGAGAACATGCACCCGCCCCATCAGCTCACCGCACCCGGGAGCCCAAAACGCTACTGACACTTACGCGCGGCAGAAAATAAGGCCGTTCAAGGAGTTCGGGCTTCACCGAGCGCGAACCCATGTTGCGTCAAATCGATCTCACGAGCAATGCGTGATACGTTCGATTTGAAAAAACTCTTCACTTGACGCGTTCATCGAGCGCTCGCGACGCGCGACGCGCTCCGAAAGGGACTTTCGCCCAGCCGCTTGCCGCAGAGCGGCTTAGTGGCCCCCGCTAAGACCCCGACGGAGAGTCGTTTCGCCCACGCGACGCCGGGTCCCGGCCGAGAGGCGCCGCAGGCCCGAATCGGCGAGCCTGCCAGCGCGTCCCTGCCACATTTAAGCACATGTCCATGACATGAGCATTACTTAAGAGGCGAGCATGGTCTCCGGCTTCCGCCGGGCGTCGCGCGCCATGAGCTTGTTCAGAGCGCTGACATAGGCGCGCGCCGAGGCCACCATGGTATCGGTATCGGAGCCGCGGCCCGTGGCGATCTTGCCGTCGGCCTCCAGACGCACCATCACCTCGGCCTGGGCGTCGGTCCCCTCGGTCACGGCACTCACCTGATAGAGCGCGAGCCGCCCCTCATGGGGCACCAGAGAGCGAATGGCCTGGAACGTGGCGTCCACCGGGCCGTCGCCCACCGCCTCGAAGGTCTGCTGGCTGCCGTCGACGTCGAGGGTGATGGTCGCCTTCTGGGGGCCGCCGGTGCCGGCGATCACGGTCAGCGCCACCACCTTGATGCGGTCGTGGGCGGAGGCGATCTCCTGATCGACCAGGGCCTCGAT
>CAYWIA010000103.1:0-7702 GCA_964458245.1 uncultured Methyloceanibacter sp.
TGTATCAATGCCGACTCGCAAAGGCGGCTAATCAACTAGGTATCGAGCGTATTCGCCGCGGCGCGCGTCTCGATCGTGGTCGATGAAGAAGACTGAAGTGGGTTAGAACGGCCAGAAATTGCGACGCTCTGTGCGGCGCGTATAGGTAGGCGTAGTAACGCGGCGCCGCGTGGTAGCCCGCCGCTTTTTGACCGGGGCTGGCGAAACGCTCGCCCGCTCGACCTTGGCCGGCTTGCTCGTATCCCACACCAGGAAATCCGCGCCCTTCGGCAAGGTCGCCGAATTGATGGCGGTGTCGGCCACGATCATCGAGGAGCCCGGCGTCAGGCGCTCGGAAAGGCTCCGGCGAAGCTCGTCCGGGATTTCGATACGGTCGAGCACAGCCGTCGAGTCCTCGCCGTCTTTGAGGTTAATCCCCATCCACTGAGCCTTGGTGGCCCCCTGCTCGAAGTGCATCACGGTGAACACGTGAGTGCCAAGCGGTTCGTCCGGGTTGCGAAAGCTGACAGGGACATCAAGAACACTGGCGAACTTCTGACGGACGAACAGATGGCCTTGCGGGGGCTGTTCCTTGCCCGCCGCCGCGTAGATCTTCTGCTCCACATCATCGGTGAACGCGCCCGTCTGGGGCATGTCGTTCGCCTCTTGGAACGCCTTGATGGCTCTGGCGGTCAAGGTTCCGAAAGTACCGTCGAAGTTCTGCGGCTCCAGATAACCCATGGAAGCCAGCATGTACTGGGCGTCGCGCAGGCTATCGCGATTGGTCCGGCGCGTAATCAGGATGCGCAGCGGTTCGGGAGGGCGCGGCTCAGCGGCCTCGACCGCGGCAGCAGCGGCCCCGGCGACAAGCTTGGCTGCCATGACCGAGGGCTTCTCCGGCGGCAGCGGCGGATGGTCGTTGAGACCCATAATGGCCAGGGAAAGCGATACGGGCTCGACTGCCGGCGTCGTCAAGGCCGAGGCGGAGACCGTCAGAATCGGTCCGGCTTTGGGCTCTTCAGTCTGCTGGGATTCCGGCGCGCCTGTCGCGACGACAGCCGCGGGCTGCGCCACCGTGCTGGCCGAAAGAGAAACGACCGGGCTCGACGGCACCGAAGGCGCATCAGCCGGAGCGGCAAGGAGGTCCTGCTGCTTTGCGAAGCCGGGCGTCACAGCTTCGGCACGTTTGTCCGCGGCGTCGGCTGTCGGCTTGGCGGCGTGCGCGCCATTGTCCAGCGGGGGGACGGCGTTGGGATCGATCGCGTGCTCGCGGGTATCTTCGAGCGCGACGGCGATCGGGCGCTGGGTCGGGGCGGACGTCTCGGCGTGAACCGCAAACGGAGCGGCGGCCTGCGTTACCTGGTTTGCTTGGGGCTCAACAGATCCGGTTTTCGCCAACACCACGGGAAGGAGGGTTCTTGAGGCCGGAACCGCGTCGTTGCTCGACCGGCGCATCGTCGCAGGCGGGACATTTTCTTGCTTCACCAGGGTGGGCGGCGAGGGCAGCGGCAAGGGCTGCAGCAGCACGGGATGCTCCACCAGTTGGGGCTTCACCCTGCTGCGCGCGATCACGACCTGCCCGCCGACATCCGTCATGGAGAACAGCTTCGGTGCGAAGGAATAGGGCAGGCGGATACAGCCATGGGAGGCCGGGTAACCCGGTACCACCCCCGCATGGAGCGCCGTGCCGGACCAGGTCAGGCGCTGCATCCAAGGCATGGGCGCGCCGTTATAGAGATTAGAGTAGTGACGCCGGCGCTTCTCAAGGATGCTGAACACGCCGGCTTTGGTGGAATAGCCGCGCTTTCCGGTGGAGACGCTGGTGCTCGTAATGAGCGTCGTGCCCCGGTAGACGTCGGCCTTCTGGTTGCCGAGCGAGACGACGATCGTCATTGGCTGGTTGGCATCGGTCGCGGGCGTCTGTTCGCCGTTTGCGGGCGCAACCGTGAAAGTCGCCGCGAGAGCCGCGGCGCCAGCAAAAACCGAAAGGGTGGAAAGAGTCCGCTTTGCGGCGTTCGCCGCACCGTCCCCCATTATATGCATACGCAGCACCACACTCGCTCCCCGTCAGAAATCGGTCCCATAGCGAGCCTCCCGAGTCCCCAAAACGACTCACGAATCACACTAGAAGAGGCCCTAGACTTTGACTAGCAAAGCCTTCGGATTACCTAACGTCCTCCGTGACTTGTGGGATTCCGGTGGACGTCTGTCCATCATGGAAAAAATCTCGTAACTGCCGGGACTTAGTTGGCGCGAAACACGCGGTGGCGGAAGAGAAGCGCAGTCCGCCACGGGCCAAGACTCGAAGAAACTTGGCCGTTGTTTCATTCTCGCAACACTGAAAGAGCCTTTTTGCCCGCTTGCTAGGCAGGGGCCTACGAGTGGACGGGCGACAAGTGGTTCTCAGGGGGTGGCCAGGAGAGTCTGAGCCATTAGGTTAGGCCGCCAGGCAACCAGACGAAGGCAGCATGACCGGTATCGACAGCGTCACGAAGCTTCTGGAGAGCGAGGTCTACGGCAACGGTTTGACCCAGTGGGGCATTGCGGCCGCCCTCAGCGCAGCGGCGCTGACCTTGGCCCTTCTGGTGCGGCTCTTCCTATCGCGCAGCCTCCCGGCTCCGCAGCCCGGAAAGGATATCCATTGGCCGGAGGTGCTGCACGAGCTCGTCGTCCGTACGTGGACGTTGTTTCTGATCATCGCTGCCATCTACCTCGGCACGACGCTGCTCGATCTGCCGGGCGCCGTTCATCGCCTCATATCCTCGGTTTTCATCGTCGCCTTGTTCGTCCAATTGGCGGTCTGGGCCGACCGTATCGCCTCTGCGATCCTCGCCTGGCGTCTGTCGTCACTGAAGAGCCGAGCCACGACACGCAATGCGCTGGCGTTGATCCAGTTCGTCGTGCGCGTCGCAGTTTGGTCGCTCGCGCTTCTGCTGATCTTCGAGAATCTCGGCTTCGACGTCACCGCGCTGGTTGCCGGTCTTGGCGTCGGCGGCATCGCCGTGGCGCTCGCGGCGCAGAGCGTACTCGGCGACCTGTTCTCGTCTCTCGCCATCGTTCTGGACCGGCCGTTCGAGGTCGGTGACTTCATCGTGTTCGGCGATCAAAGCGGCACCGTGGAAAAGATCGGCATCAAAACCACCCGCATCCGCGCGTTGTCCGGGGAGCAGATTGCGGTCTCCAACAGCGACCTCGTCCAGACGCGCGTTCACAACTTCAAGCGTATGCAGGAGCGGCGCATCGTGCTTGTGCTCGGCGTTACCTACGACACGCCCGCCGACAAGCTCGAACGCATTCCGCAAATGGTGAAGACCATCGTCGAGGCGCAGGAAGGCGTCCGCTTTGACCGGGCCCACTTTCGCAGCTTTGGCGGCTCGGCGCTTGAGGTCGAGGTGGTCTACTGGGTGCTGAGCGGCGACTACACCGTCTATATGGACTGCCAGCAGGCCATCAATTTCTCGATCTTTCGCGCCTTCGAGGAGGAGGGCATCGAGTTCGCATTCCCGTCGCAGACGCTGTACGTGCCAAGTCTCGAGAGCGCGCTCGACGCCATGGCGAACGGTGCCAAGAAGGAGGCTCCGTCGGCCCAGGGCTAGACCGAACCCGGTGTTGAAAGCGCTTGCCACCGCCCCGGGCTGTCAATACACGGGTTGGCGGTTTGCGCTTCAAGGGAGGACGACATGCTGGCAGTCGCGCGCGTTTGGGCTGGACCGACGGGTCGGGCCGGACTCCTCATGCTAGCGAGCCTCATTCTGGCCGGCTGTGGCATTAATCAGATCCCGACCCTCGACGAGCGGGCAAAGGCGGCTTGGAGCGAGGTGCTGAATCAGTATCAACGGCGCGCCGATCTCATTCCTAATCTCGTCGAGACCGTGAAGGGCTTCGCCGAGCAGGAGAGCAAGGTGCTCACCGATGTGGTCGAGGCGCGCGCCAAAGCGACCCAGGTGCAGATCCCGCCGGATATCCTCACCAACAAGGCGGCCTTCGACAAGTTCCAGGAGGCGCAGAACAATCTCTCCGGCGCACTCGGCCGTTTGCTCGTTGTCGTCGAGCGCTATCCCGACCTGAAGTCCAACCAGAACTTCCTCGCGCTTCAGTCGCAGCTCGAAGGCACTGAAAACCGCATCGCCATTTCCCGGCGCGACTACATCGTCGCGGTAAAGGACTACAACACCGAGCTTCGCACCATCCCCGGACGCTGGTGGCGCGCGCTGCTCTATCCCGACTCCGAGCCAATGCAGAACTTCTCCGTCGCGGAGGAGACGACGCAGGTGCCGAAGGTCGAGTTCTAGGCCGGCCAGACGAAACGCTGCGGCAAACGAGGATTTCATGGCCGCAATCACGCTGCGCTCCATGATTATTCGCGCGGTCCTGCTGGTCGTTGCGCTGGGCTCTGCAATTCTTCCGGCGTCGGCTGAGCCGACTTTTCCCACGCTCTCCGGCCGTGTGGTGGACGACGCGAACCTGCTGAGCCCCGAAGACGAGCAGACGCTCACGGAAGAGCTGAAACAGCTCGAGGACAAAAGCTCGGACCAGCTCGTGGTCGTCACGCTGCCGTCGCTGCAGGGCTACCCCATCGAGGATTTCGGCTATCGGCTCGGGCGCCACTGGGGCATCGGCACCGCGCAACTCGACAATGGTGTGCTGCTCATCGTGGCGCCCAACGAGCGCAAGGTGCGCATCGAGGTCGGCTACGGACTGGAGCCGATCCTCACAGACGCGCTGTCGAAGATCATTATCGAGAACGGGATCCTGCCGCGCTTCCGCACCGGCGACTTTTCGGGCGGCCTCAAGGACGGTGTGCGCGACATCGCCCTAGTCTTGACCGGCGACGCGGCGGAGCTCGAGGCGCGCGCCAAAGCCCGTCATGACGCCGACAAGCCCACCATCGATTGGTTCACGGTACTGTTCTACATCGCGATCTTCCTGCTCATCATCTACCTGACGCACAATAGCTCCTATGTTGCGCCGAGCGGCGGCAGGCGGAGCGGCCGGTCCACCTGGAGTTCGGGCGGTGGCGGCTGGAGCGGCGGTGGCAGTGGCGGCGGGTTTTCGGGCGGCGGCGGCGGTTTCGGCGGCGGCGGCTCCTCGGGCAGCTGGTAGGATCGAAATCCACATGAAGCCCTTCACCCCCGAAGAGTATGCCTCGATCGCCGGCGCAATCACACGCGCGGAGAGAGCCACGAGTGGTGAGATCGTCGTCGTGGTGGCCCGCGCCTCGTCCACCTATCGCTATTTTGCCTTGATGTGCGTGGCGTTGACCGCACTCGCCGTTCCGCTGCCCCTCATCCACTTCACCAAGTGGCCGATCGAATATGTCTATCTCTTGCAGCTCGCGGTGTTTGCTCTCGGCGTCGTGGTCGTGCAGTGGGAAGCGTTCCGCGTCGCCATCGCGCCGCGCACGCTCAAGCATGCGCGGGCGCATCTGCGCGCCGTCGAACAATTCCTGGTTCAGAATCTGCACACCACCGAGGGCCGCACCGGCGTGCTGATCTATGTGTCGGACGCCGAACGCTACGCCGAAGTGATCGCCGATGATGCCATCTACAAGAAGGTCACGCCCGGGGTGTGGGACGATCTCATCGCCGCGCTGACCGAGGAAATCGGCAAAGGCACGCGCACGGAAGGCTTCATCGCCGCCATCGAGACTTGCGGCGCGATCCTCGCCGAGCATTTTCCGCCGGGGGTGGGCGACCATGACGAGCTTCCCAACCATTTGATCGTGCTCGATGTCGCAGAGCCCGCGTAAGGCCGAAGCCTTCGGGACCCATCAGGCCGTGCCCAGGCGCGGCCTCATCGGCTGGGTGCTGTTCGATTGGGCGACGCAGCCGTTCTACACGCTCGTCGTCACCTTCCTGTTCGCGCCTTATTTCGTGAACGGGTTCATGGACGATCCCGCGCACGGCCAGACGCTCTGGGCTTATGCGACGGGCGCCGCCCAGCTGATCGCCGCCGCGCTTGCACCGGTACTCGGCGCCATTGCCGATGCAGGCCTCCCGCGCAAACCCTGGATCGCCGGCTTCTCGGTGCTGCTCATTGTGGGCCTCAGCGGTTTGTGGTTCGCCGTTCCCGGCGATCTCTCGCTCGTGCCGGTCGTGCTGCTGTCTTTCGGCCTCGCCACCATCGGCGCCGAGCTCGCCACCGTGTTCAACAATGCCATGATGCCGGGCCTCGTCTCGGGCAAGAGGCTCGGCACGTTGTCCGGCCTCGGCTGGGCCGTGGGGTACGTGGGCGGCCTGGTCAGCTTGGCGCTGATCGCGGGCCTCATTGTCACCGATCCGAACACCGGCAAGACCCTGTTCGGTTTGCAGCCCGTCATTGCGCTCGACGCCGCCACCCGCGAAGGGGACCGGCTGGTCGGGCCGTTCTCGGCCCTGTGGTATTTGGTTTTCGTCCTGCCGCTCTTCCTGTTCACGCCGGACCGGCCGGACGCGCCGCTTGAGGGCAGCGCGGTGCACGCCGGCTTGCGGCGGCTGGTCCGCTCGGTCAAGGACCTGGTGCGCGAGCACGGCTCCGTCGCACTCTTCTTGTTGGCGCGCATGTTCTATGCCGACGGGCTCGGTGCCGTGTTCGCCTTCGGCGGCATCTATGCGGCGAGCGTGTTCGGCTGGGGCGCCGCGGAGCTCGGCCTGTTTGGCATCGTGCTCACTGTCGCCGGCACGATTGGCGCACTCGCCGGCGGCCTGCTCGACGATCGTTTGGGCTCCAAGGCCGTGATCGTCACCGCACTTCTCTTCTTTATTGCGGGCTCGCTCGGCGTGCTCTCGATCGATGCCGACGAGGTTCTGTTCGTCGTTCCGGCAGCGCCTAAAGCAGATGGCAGCGGGCTGTTCGCCTCCCCCGGCGAGCAGGCCTATCTCGCCTTCGCCGTTCTCATCGGTCTCTCGGCGGGCCCGATCCAGGCCTCGAGCCGCACCCTGCTGGCCCGGCTCTGCCCGCCGGAGAAAACCACCGAGTTCTTCGGTTTTTTCGCCTTCTCCGGCAAGATCACCGCGTTTGCCGCCCCGCTCGCCATCGGCCTGGTCACCGCCCTCACAGACAGCCAACGGCTCGGCATCTCGGCCGCCCTCGCCTTTCTGATCGCTGGCCTCGTGTTGCTGCTCTGGGTGCGCGCGCCGCGTTGACGGCATGCGTGTGCGCCGCTGCAGAGCAAATCGATGAAAGCGACGTGCGCCGTAGCAAAGTTGCGGCGTTCGGGCTAAGTTGTCTCGCTGGGGTACGATCAGGACTGAGATCGGGGGACGATCATGAGACAGATTGGAGTCGTTGCGGCGCTTTTCGCGGCCTTGCTTTTCGTCGCGTGCGAGCAACCGAAGGACGAAGACGCAAAAGAGCCTGCGGAGCAGCCGGCCACCGAAGCGCCGGCCGAAGATGCCGCGCCCGCAGAGGACGCCGAACCTGCAGACGAAGCACCGGCCACGGACGAGGAGCCGGCAGACGAACCCGCCGCCATGGATGAGCCCGCGGACGAACCTGCGGCCGAGGATGCTGCGCCCGCCGAAGAGCCGGCAGCGGAAGCGCCTGCCGAGGACGCGACGGACGAACCCGAGGCGATGATGGAAGAAGAGACCACGGACGAGGTCATCTCCGTGCCGCCCACGGTTTCGGAGGACGCACCGTCCGAGCCTCATGCGGGCGAGCCCGCATCCGAGTCCCAGCCACAGCCGGTCTATCCGGATGGCGAGCCGGGCGCCGCCGACTCCGATGGCGACTCTGACGCCGC
>CAYWIA010000104.1:0-7607 GCA_964458245.1 uncultured Methyloceanibacter sp.
CCCGAAGGCCCCCGAGACGCCCAGCCCGCGTCTCCCCGAGATGCGCCCCAACTCGAAGCTCGAGGATGCCGAGATGCGCATGAAGGCGACCCTGCGCGACAGGCTGGGCGCCGCCATTCCCGATTACCAGGAAACCGAGACACCCCCGCCCTTCGGCCGGGCCAAGCGCGCCGGCCTCGAGGGCGAGGCGATCAATCTCGACGCGGCGCCGAAAGCCGCACCGGACGATCTCGTGGCCGCGGCCCGCCGGGCGGCGCAGGCGGCCGCCGCGCGCGCCGAGGAGCGCACGGGAAGCAAGTCCAAGAAGGTATTTCTCGGGAGTTCACCCGCGGCCGAACAGCCGGGGCGCCGCAAACGCTCGCTGCTGATCATTTCGGCCGCCATTCTTCTGGCGATCAGCGCTCTGCTTCTTTATGCGCGCCTCGGCTTTAGGGCGGATGCCGACATGAGCCCGGCTACGATCATCGAGCCCGCGCCGTCGGCCGACGATCCGTCCGCGACCGCCGAGACGCCGCCCGCCGATCCCTTCGCTGCCGCTCCCTTGCCTCAGAGCAGCGAGACGGCGACGCCGCCCGAGCCCGATCAGGGATCGTGGATGATCCTCCCCAATCAAGACGCGACGCCGGGGCCGGACTTCGAGCCCTTCAACGGCAGGGTCGGTCAGGCAACGCCCGGTGTCACTGATGTCGTGAAATCCACGGGCGGAAGGCCCTCCGGCGCGCCCATGCCCGCAAGCGAGATCAGGCCCGAACCCCAACTCGCGTCCCTGACGCCGACGAATGCCGCCACGCTGCCGCCCGGCGTAATCTTCTCCATCGAGGACCCGCCTCCGCCACGGATGCCGCGCTGGCCGAGAGACTGACGATGACCCCCGTGAAGGGCCCGATGCCGCCCGAGGCGCTCGGCCCGCTGCCCTTGCGGAAGCCGCTTCGGACGGCGATCCTGCCGCGCAATACACGATCGCGGACCGCTACCTGGAAGGCAACGGCACCAAGCGCAACGTGAAGACGGCCACCGAATGGCTGGATCGCGCGGCGCGCGCCGGGCTCGCGCCTGCCCAGTATCGCCTCGCCGCAATGTATGAGCGCGGCCTCGGCAACGAGAAGACATCGACAAGGCCCGGAGTTGGTATGCCCGCCGCCGCGGAGCGGGGCAACGTCAAGGCCATGCATAATCTCTCGGTCAGCGTCAGCGGCCGCGACGGCAGCGACCCGGACTATGCCCTTGCCGCCAAATGGTATGGCGAGGCGGCGGCCAGAGGCCTCGCCGACAGCCAGTTCAATCTGGGCATCCTCGCCGAGCACGGGCTCGGCCGGACCAAGGATCTCACCGACGCTTACAAATGGTTCTCGCTGGCCGCCGCTCAGGGCGATCCCGAAGCCAAGAAGCGCCGCGACATGATCCACGCGCAGCTGGCACCGGAAACCCTGGCTGCGGCGGACGTCGCGGTGAAGGCCTGGACGGCCGTGCCCGTCACCACGGAAGCCAACGAGGTCGTCAAGCAGTCGACCTGGGCGGCCACCTCGGCCCCCTCGCCGCAAAGCGTGCCGCTCGTGACCAAGGCCCAGGTGCTTCTCAACAAGCTCGGCTACGACGTCGGCCCGCCCGACGGCGTTATGGGGGAGCGCACCCGGACCGGGATCAAGCTGTTCCAGCAGCGCAACGGCCTGAACGAGACCGGCGAGGTCACCGCCCCGCTCCTCACCAAGCTCGAGAGCCTGGCGAGCTAGACCGCGCCGGCCGAATTCAAGCTTCGGCCTGATTTTTCGTGACATTTCGTTCAGGTCGGGGCGTAACGCATTGACAGGCCCGCGCGCGGCGAACAGGTTGCCACAGCGCCCGCTCTCTCAACGCCACGGCCGATGTTTCAGATTTATCTGCCCATTGCCGAGATCTCAGTGAACCTCGTGGTGATGCTGGGACTCGGCGCGGCGGTGGGTTTTCTGTCGGGCATGTTCGGCGTCGGCGGCGGCTTCCTGCTCACGCCGCTTTTGATGCTGTCGGGGATCCCGCCGGCCATCGCCGTGGCCACGGGCGCCAACCAGATCGTCGGCACCTCCGTCTCGGGCACGATGGCCCAGTGGCGGCGCGGCAATGTCGACCTGCAGATGGGCGCGGTGCTGATCGCCGGTGGTGTGGTCGGGGCGCTGGTCGGCGTCTTTCTCCTCAAAATCTTGCGCGAGGCCGGCCAGGCGGGGCTGATGATCTCGCTGACCTATGTGTTCTTCCTCGGCTCGATCGGCGCGCTGATGCTGTGGGAGAGCGTCAACGCGATCCGGCGCCAGCGGGCCGGCAAGAGCATCTCCGCGCGCAAGGCAAGCCAGCACAATTGGATCCACGGCCTGCCGTTCAAGATGCGCTTTCCGCGTTCGCGGCTCTATATCAGCGCCATCCCGCCTCTGGTCATCGGCTTCCTGGTCGGTCTGCTCGCCTCGTTCCTCGGTGTCGGCGGCGGCTTCATCATGGTGCCGGCGATGATCTATCTGCTGCGCATGCCGACCAACATCGTCGTCGGCACCTCGATCTTCCAGATCATTTTCGTCACGGCCATCGTCACGCTGCTGCACGCAACCCTGAACCACACGCTCGATATCATGCTCGCGTTCCTGCTCATCATCGGGGGCGTGATCGGCGGTCAGTTCGGCGTGCGCGCCGGTCAGAAGCTGCGCGGCGAGCAATTGCGCGCGCTGCTGGCGCTCATGGTGCTCGGCGTGGCGATCCGCATTCTGCTCGATCTGGTGATCCGGCCGTCCGAACTCTACAGCATCGTTCCATTGGCGGGGTCGTGATGAACACCGCCTCGATCCTTCGTCTCACCGCACTTCTCCTCGCACTGTCATGCATGCCCGCAGGCGCGCAACCCGCTGTGCCGGCGCCGGAGGTCAAGCCGGGCACCAGCCAGGAAACGGTCCAGTCGGACATCTCGACACGCGAGATCGCCATCCAGTCGAACTTCACCGGCATCGAGATTCTCATCTTCGGCAGCATCGATTTCAGCGATTCCCGCACGCCGGGCGAAGGCAGATATGACGTGATCTCCGTGGTGCGCGGTCCGTCCGAGCCCATCGTGCTCCGCAAGAAGGAGCGGGTGGCCGGGATCTGGGTCAACGGTCCCGCCAAGACCTACGGCAGCGTGCCCGGCTTCTATGCGGTGCTCTCCACGCGGCCGTTCCGGGCAATCGCGTCCGACGCGACCCTGAAGAAGCTCGGGATCGGCCTCTCCGATCTCGATTTCGGCCGCTATACGATGGGGGATCCGGAAGAGCAGTCCTTCCGCTCGGCGATGGTCCGGCTGAGAGAGGAGAAGAATCTTTTCCAAGAAGACGACGACGGCGTGAGGTTCATCGGCCGCAGCCTGTTCCGCGCCACGGTCGCGCTCCCGGTCAACGTTCCCACCGGGCGCTACACGGTCGACGTCTATCTGTTCCGGGACGGCGAGGTGGTGAGCAAGAGTCAGGGATCGCTCGAGGTGACCAAGGCAGGGATCGAGGCTTTCCTCTACCAGCTCGCCTTCCTGCACCCGTTCCTCTACGGCCTGCTCGGCGTCATCATCGCCGTGCTCGCGGGCCTCGCCGGCTGGTTCGCCTTCCGGCGCGACTAGGGGCTGCGTCAGTCAGGCAACAGCAGGCTGCCGAGCACCGGATAGACCGCGTGCCGGCCCATCATCCAGGCTTCCAGCCGGTGCCAGAGGAAGAGCGGCTGAAACGCCTCATGCAGTACGTTGAGTCCGCCCGCATAGGCGCCGAAGGCCGGCATGACCAGGCGGCTGCCATCGGTGGCGAAACAGCGGCGGCGGACCACCGTGCCCCGCCGCGAGATGCGCGCGATGGGGTGAAGATGCCCCACGATCTCCGGACCCGTTGCCTTTTCCGACGGCTCGTGGCGCAGGACGACCCCGGCCAGGGTCAGCGTGGCGCAGACCGTGCCGCCGATGCTTTCGGGCAGATGCGGATCGTGATTGCCGCAGATCCAGAACCAGTCGCGGCCTTCCTGGAGCTTCATCAGGAGGGCGAAATCTTCCTCGACCAAGTTGTCGGCGCACTCGCTGCGATGGAAGCTGTCGCCGAGGGCGACGACGCGGCCGGGGTCGACTGCGGCGATGATCTTGCCGAGCCGGGACAGTGTCGAGCGTGTGTCGTAGGGGGGAAGCAGCATGCCGCGGGCGGCATAGGCGGCGCCCTTCTCCAGATGAAGATCGGCGACGAGGAGCGTGTCCTCCGCCTCCCAGTAGAGCGCGCCCGCCGCCAGGGGCTTCAGCGTGTGACGGCCCACGGTGAGATGTGAGCGAAGCGTGGGCGCCGTCTCCGGCATGAGATCGAGCCTAGCGCGCAGCATGTTCCCCCAAGGCCTCCGCGATGAGTTCTTCAGCGGTCTCACGCAACAAGGTGTCGCTGACGTCACTCGGAACGCTTTCGCGGCCGATCTCGAGCATGACCGGTACGGCAAGCGGCGAAACGTGACTGAGCTCACTATGCCTGATTCGACCGCCGATCCGCTTGAGGAATTGCCCCAAGCGGCCGAGATCGATCAGCCCTGCGGCCGCGTCGGCGAAGGCGGCTTTCAGCAGGACATGGTCCGGCTCATGCTGGCGCAGAACGTCGTAGATGAGATCGGAAGAGACGGTCATCTGCCGACCCGTCTTTTCCTGCCCGGGATGACGGCGTTCGATCAGCCCTGAGATGATGGCGCAGACGCGGAACGAGCGCTTCATCAGGTTCGACTCCGCGAGCCACGCGTCGAGGTCGTCGCCCAGCATGTCCTCGTCGAAGAGTTGCGCGAGGTCGAGGCTGCCCTCGCGGATCATCGTGCTCATGTCGTTGAGCCCCCAGATTGCGAGCGCGTACTCGTTGGCGACGAAGCCGGTGGGCGCAGCCCCTGCCCGCTCCAGCCGCCGCGTCAGCAGCATGCCAAGGCTTTGGTGGGCGAGACGCCCCTCGAAGGGGTAGCAGACGAGGTAGTGACGCTGTCCGCGCGGAAACGTCTCGATCAGCACCTCGTCGGCGGAGGGAACCACCGAGAAATCGGCTTGCAGCCTGAGCCAGTCGGAAACCTGGTCCGGCAGTTTCGCCCAGGCGCCGCGCTCGGCCAGCATCCGGCGCACGCGGTCGGCGAGATAGGTCGAGAGCGGAAACTTGCCGCCTTCATAGGCCGGCACCTTGGGGTCGGCTGCATGGGCCCGGGTGACGATGGCGTCCATCTCGCGTAAGCCCTCGAAGCGCAGCACCTCGCCGGCGAAGACGAAGGTGTCGCCGGGGGTGAGTTGCTCGATGAAATACTCCTCCACCTCGCCGAGCACGCGACCGCCGGCGACCGCGCCCGATTTCTTGAGGGCGCCGCGCGCGAGCCGCACGCGCAGCATCGGCGCCTCGACGATGGTGCCGACATTGAGCCGGTATTGCTGCGCGATGCGGGGATGGGCAACGCGGTATTCGCCCCCCTTGGTCTGTTTCAGCTTGGCGTAACGCTCATAGTTGGCCAGCGCGTAGCCGCCGGTGGCGACGAAGGCGAGCACCTGATCGAATCCTGCGCGCGTAAGCCCCTGATAGGGCGAGGCGCTGGTCACCTCCAGATAGAGCCGGTCCGGATCGAAAGGCTCCGCGCAAGCCACGCCGAGAATGTGCTGGGCGAGCACGTCGAGCGCGCCGGGGCGCGTGGGCGGCGTGTCCTGCGCGCCCTCCTCCGCCGCTTCGAGTGCCGCCTGGCACTCCATCACCTCGAAGCGATTGGCGGGCACCAGCAGCGCCTTGCTCGGTTCGTCCAACCGGTGATTGGCGCGGCCGATACGCTGGGCGAGACGGCTTGCGCCTTTCGGCGCGCCGACATTGATCACGAGATCGACGGCCCCCCAATCGATGCCGAGATCGAGGGTCGAGGTGCAGACCACGGCGCGGAGCTTGCCTGCGACCATGGCCGCTTCGACCTTGCGGCGCTGCCCCACGTCGAGAGAGCCGTGATGGAGCGCGATGGGCAGGTTGTCGTCATTGCATCGCCACAGCTCGTGAAACAGCATCTCGGCTTGCGAGCGCGTGTTGACGAACATCAGCGACATGGTGTGCGCCTTGATCGCTTCGTACATCTCCGGCAACGCGTAGCGCGCCGAATGGCCTGCCCAGGGAAGATCGGCATACGATTTGAGGATGGCGATATCGGCCTTGGCGGCGCCTTCGCCCGTGACGATCTCCGCCAGCCTTGTGGCCGTCTTTCCCTTATGAGGCACGAGGAAGGCGGCAAGCTCGGACGGCCGCGCCACGGTAGCCGACAGACCGATGGCCGTGAGTTCGGGAGCCAGCGTGCGCAGCCGGGCAAGATCGAGCGACAGCAGATCGCCGCGCTTGCTGGTGGCGAGCGCATGCAGCTCATCGAGGATCACGCATTTGAGTCCGCCGAACAGTTCCGCGGCGCTTTTATGGGAGAGCATCAGCGCGATCTGCTCGGGCGTGGTCAGCAAGATATCGGGCGGCAATATTCGCTGGCGCGCGCGGCGCGATTGCGGCGTGTCGCCGGTCCGGGTCTCGAGCCGGATGGGCAGCCCCATCTCGGCCACGGGCGTGGTGAGGTTGCGCGCGATGTCGGTGGCGAGCGCCTTGAGCGGCGAGACATAAAGTGTGTGCACGCTTCGCGCCGGCGCTTTGCTCGGCGGCCGCGCGGCGAGATCGATCAGGCTCGGCAGGAAGCCGGCCAAGGTCTTGCCGCCGCCGGTGGGCGCGATGAGGAGCGTGTCGCGGCCTTCGGCGACCGTATCGAGCAGCGCAAGCTGATGAGGGCGCGGGCGCCAGCCACGGGAGGCGAACCAGCCGGCGAAGGGCTCGGGCAGCCGCGCGGCGGGCTCGTCCGCTTCGCTCGTGTGTTTCGCCAAGCCCTTTCGCGCGCTCACGCAGCCTTCTCCTTCTTGATCTTCGCGGCTTTGCGCCCCAACTGTGGTACAGATTCGACCGAAACGCCCACGATTCAGAGGGAACGGACAGATGGAACGGTTTTTTGGCGGCAATCCCGCGCTCGTGCTTGCCCGGCTCGCCATCCTATCCTTGATCGTGGGCGTGGTGCTGGCGGCCCTCGGCTTCAGCCCCTACGACATCATCCAGAACCTGCGCGATCTCGCCCAGCGCCTCTACGATATGGGCTTCGCGGCGATCGAGAAGGGCTTCCGCTACTTCTTGCTGGGTGCGGTGATCGTCTTCCCGGTCTGGGCGGTGATGCGGGTGTTCAAGCTCTTCGGGCGCGAGAACGGGGCGGAAATGGCCGAGACCGGGCCGCCCAAGCGCTGAAGCCTAGAGAATTTTCAACACCGCCTCCGGCGGGCGGCCGATGGCCGCCTTCTCGCCCGAGACCACGATCGGCCGCTCGATCAGGATCGGGTTCTCGGCCATCAGGGCGAGCAATTCGTCGTCGCCGGCGTCCCTTTCCTTCAGCCCGAGCTCGGCGTAGCGCGCCTCGCCCTTGCGCACGATATCGCGCGGTCTGAGGCCAAGCTTCTTCAAGATATTTTTCAGCTCGGCGATGGTGGGCGGCGCCTTCAGATAGTCGACCACCTTCGGCGCGATCCCCTTGTCCTCGATCAGCGCCAGGGTCTGGCGCGACTTCGAGCAGCGCGGATTGTGATAGATGGT
>CAYWIA010000105.1:0-1421 GCA_964458245.1 uncultured Methyloceanibacter sp.
ATGGACCCGGCGGCGCTGCAAGTCTCCAAAGGCAAGCGCGCCGAGACGCGGGTGCCCTTCGGCGCGCTCGTCGAGCTGGGTCTCCTGTCACCGGGGACGGCTCTGTTCGATCCCGCGGCGCGCCACGAGGCCAAGGTCCGGGCCGACGGCTCCATCGCCTGCGCCGGTGCGCAAGGCTCGATCCATAAAATCGGCGCCCATGTGCAAGGGGCCATGGCCTGCAACGGCTGGACCTTCTGGCATTACGAGGCGGACGGCGCGCTCAAGCCGATCGACGATCTGCGCGCCGAGGCGCGGGCGAAGCTCGCTTCTTAAGGACCTTGGAGGGCCGCGCCGTCTCGAAGGCGTGGGCCAGGACCTTGCGCATCACGCTCGGCAGCGCGGCCTCCGGCAGATCGGCCCACTGCACCCAGCGGCAGCGCTCAGGCTCGGCCGCGTCGGTCAGTCCAGCGCCGATGTCGACCGCGGCGCGATAGACGAGCAACTCCAGATGAAAATGGGTGAAGGTGTGCCCGACGAGCCCGGGCACCGCCTCCCAATCGGCCTCCACCGGCGCGTATTCCGAGACCGCCGAGCCGTCGGGCGCCGTTTCCTCCCAAGGCGTGGACGGCGTCTCCAGCATGCCGCCAAGCAGACCCTTGAGCGGCCGCTCGCGCAGCAAGACCGCCCCGTCGTCCCGCATGGCCACGAAGGCGGCGCCCCGTCTGGTCGGCCGCGCGGCCTTGTCTTCTTTATAGGGAAGCTCTGCGGCGATGCCGGACGCAAGCCCCCGGCAATCCGGCCGCACCGGGCAGAGCCCGCAGGCCGGGCGGCGCGGCGTGCAGATGGTGGCGCCGAGATCCATCAGACTTTGCGCGAAATCGCCGGCGCGGCTCTCGGGCGTGAGGCTTTCGGCGAGCGCCTTGATCTCGGGCTTGGCGGCGGGGAGCGGCGTCTCGAGCGCAAACAGCCGCGCCATGACGCGCTCGATATTGCCGTCGACCGGCGTCGCCTTCTCGCCGAACGCAATCGCCGCGATCGCCGCCGCGGTGTAGGCGCCGACGCCCGGCAGCTTGCGCAGCTCGCTTTCCGTCTTCGGGAACTTGCCGCCGTGCTCCTCGGCCACCACGCGGGCACACGCGTGGAGATTGCGCGCACGCGCGTAGTAGCCAAGCCCGGCCCAGACGGCGAGCACCTCGCCGAGGTCCGCGCGAGCGAGCGCCTCCACATCGGGCCAGCGGCGCAGGAAGCCGATATAGCGGGGCATGACCGCCTTGACCGTGGTCTGCTGGAGCATGATCTCGCTGAGCCAGACCTTATACGGATCTTGGCGTTGGCCTTGGGGTGCGCGCCAAGGCAAGCGCCTCGCCTCGCGGCCGTACCAGGCGAGCAAGGTGCCGGCGATCGTGTCGCCCGCGTCCGCCTTGTGACTTGCCTGCATA
>CAYWIA010000105.1:1521-7596 GCA_964458245.1 uncultured Methyloceanibacter sp.
ACTTGCCTGCATAACCGCCATTCGATGCGTCCGCCTCCCCGGACCATGGTGTAGACTCGGACCCCTTAAGGGCAAGGGGCCGGATGAGGCTCTCCACCGGCTAGAGGCCAAATGACCGGGTTCAACCGAAAACCGAAGGGCGGTGCGCGCGCCATCGGCAGCTATGTGGCGAAAGCGCTCGATCCGGCAGCACGCGCACGCGGCTTCGCCACCACGGCGCTCCTGAGCGACTGGCCGGCCATTGCCGGGCGCGAATTGGCCCGCTTCACCATGCCCGACCGGGTGATCTGGCCCCGGCGGCGCGACGAGGGCGTCGAGGCCCCGGCGCCCGGCCACCGGGCGGAAGGGGCGACGCTCGTGCTCAGAATTGAAGGCCCGCGCGCCATCGAGGTGCAGCACCGGGCGGGGCAGATCCTGGAGCGGGTGAACGCCTATTTCGGCTATCGGGCGGTGACCGAGATGCGCTTCCTGCAAGCGCCCATCGGCCGGGCGGCAAAGCCCAAGCCGGCACCGAAACCGCCGCTTCCGGGCTATTCCCTGCCGAAATCGGCCGGGATCAAGGACGAGGGGCTGGCGGAGGCCCTGTCCCGGCTCGGCGCCTCCACCAAGGCCCGCCTCACGAGAGGTTGAGACCCGGGACATTTCTCGCACTTGCCGGATCGGGGTCGATCAACGATTGTAGGCCCGCGATGCGGCCATTTGGGCCGTCGAGACCCAATTTAGCCGGAGTAGTGACCGTGGCGAAATCAGACAAGAAGCCGACCGACCCTTCAACCGACGCCACCGGCGCGAAAAGCCATACCGCGCTGTATGTCATCGGCGCGGTGGCCGTCGCGGCCGTCATTGCCGGCGTCTTCTTTATGAGAGACGGCGACGCCCGCGATCCGAACGCACCGAAGGAAGACCCGGCGGTCGCCGTGCTGATGGAGGAAGGTCCGCTCGAAGATATCGTGATGGGCAATCCGGACGCGCCGAACGTGATCGTCGAATACGCGTCCATGACCTGCCCGCACTGCGCGAATTTCTACACGAACGTCTTTCCGGAAGTGAAAGAGAAGTACATCGACACGGGCAAGGCCCGCTTCGTATTCCGGGAATTCCCGCTCGACGGGCTCGCGGTCGCCGCTTCGATGCTGACCCGCTGCGCCGATGAAGACCGGTTCTATCCGTTGATCGACGGGCTGTTCGAGACGCAAGAGACCTGGGCGCTGCCCGGCGAGGACGGCAAGCAGAAGCTGCTCCTCATCGCCAAGCAGGCCGGCTTCTCGCAGGAGGCGTTCGACAAATGCCTCGCCGACAAGGAGCTGTTCGACAAGATCGTGGCGGTGCGCAAGAAGGCGCACGAGGAGTATGGCGTCGACTCCACGCCGAGCTTCTTCGTCAACGGCAAGCGCTTGGAGGGTATTGCGTTCGAGAACTTCGAGAGCGCGATCGACGGCCCGGCCGACACGCCGCCGAGCGGCTAGACACGCGGGCATTTCATGGGACTGAGCCGGGGAGCCGCAATCGTTCTCATCAGCGCCGCACTCGGCCTTTCGGCGTGCGGCGGCGCGGCGGGACCGGCCGCCGAGACGGCGATGCCGCTCAAGGATCAGATCCTGGAGCCGGGACCGCTCGGGGAGCGCGAATACGGCAACCCCAACGCGCCGGTGACGATCATCGAATATGTCTCGCTCACCTGCCCGCACTGCCGCAATTACCACGCCAAGGTGTTCCCCCAGGTGAAGCGGCAATATGTCGACACGGGCAAGGTCCGTTACATCATCCGCGAATTTCCCATCGGCCGGACCGCGGGCACCGCGGCGATCGTCACGCGATGCGCGCCGAAGGGCAAACATCTCTATCTGACGGAGGCCTATCTCTCGCGGCAGCGCGAATGGGTCAGCCAGGAAGTCCGCGAGGACGCCATCTATTCGGTCGCCAAATCGAGCGGGATGAGCCGGGCGGAATTTGACAAATGCCTCACGAATCAAGGCATTATCGATGGATTGGCCGAGGTGAAGCAGCGGGGGCGCAAATATGGCGTGATCGGGACGCCGAGCCTCTTTATCAACGGTCAGAAGCTCCAGGGCGAGGTCACATTCGAGGAGGTCAAGGCCCTGATTCAACCACAGGCTTCTTGATCTCCGGCGTTGCGAATCGCGCCAACCCCCGCCAAGTTCCCCGTATAAAGTTCGCGTCGTTTCCGCGTCGCCCTTTTCGATTCTAAGGACCGCCAGCCCGTGCAGATCACCAGACTCCGCCTACTCGGATTCAAATCCTTCGTGGAGCCCACCGAGCTCGAGGTCCAGCACGGCCTGACCGGCGTCGTGGGCCCGAACGGCTGCGGCAAGTCGAACCTGCTGGAAGCCCTTCGCTGGGCCATGGGCGAGACGTCGTACAAAAGCATGCGCGGCACGGCCATGGACGACGTGATCTTCGCCGGCGCCCAAGACCGGCCCGCGCGGAACACCGCCGAGGTCACGCTGTTCATCGACAACAGCAAGCGGCTGGCGCCGGCCGAATTCAACGATTCCGATGTCCTGGAAGTGACGCGGCGCATCGAGCGCGAGGCGGGCTCGGCCTATCGGGTGAACGGCAAGGACGTGCGCGCCCGCGACATCCGCCTTCTGTTCGAAGACGCCGCGACCGGCGCCCGCTCGCCCGCGCTCGTGCAACAGGGCCGCATCGGCGAGATCGTGAACTCCGCGCCGCAGGAGCGCCGCCGGGTGCTCGAAGACGCCGCCGGCATCGCCGGCCTGCACAGCCGCCGGCATGAGGCGGAGCTGCGCCTGAAGGCGACGGAAGCGAACCTGTCGCGCCTCGCCGATCTGATCGGGCAAATCAACTCGCAGCTTCAGGCGATGCGCCGCCAGGCCCGCCAAGCCAAGCGCTACCGCGACGTCTCGAACCAAATTCATGAGATGGAAGCCCTGCAGTACCACCTGCAATGGACTTCCGCTTGCGCGCAGGTCGAGACCGACGAGGCGGCGTTCCAAGAGGCTCTCAGCGCGGTGGCCCAGGAGACCAAGGCGGAAGGCGAAGCGTTGCGCGAGCAGGCGCAAGCCGCCGAGAAGCTTCAGCCCTTGCGCGACACCGAAGCCCATCGCGCTGCGGTGCTGCACCGCTTGAGCGTCGACCGTGACGCGCTCGAGCGCGAGGAAGCCCGGGCCAAGGCGCGCCAGGCGGAGCTCGAGACTCGCCTTGCGCAAGCCTCCCGCGATCTCGCCCGGGAGGAAGAACATATCGCAGAGGCCGAGAGCATGCTGCGGGGGCTCGGCGAAGAGACCCGCAAGCTCGAAGCGGCCAGCGCCCAGGACCAGGAAGAGCCGCAACTGCGCGCGGCGGCGGCGAATGCCGGTTCCGTGCTTGCCGCGGCGGAAGCCACGCTGCGCCAGGCGACGACCGAACTTGCCGAGGCCCGCGCCGAACGCAGCCGCCTGGAAAACGAGAAGACCAAGATCGCAAGCCATATCGCCCAGCTCGAAACCCAATCGGGCGAAGTGGAACAGCAACTCGCCGATCTGGAAGCCGAGAGCGGCGGCGACGCCAAGCTGACCGAGTTGCGCGGTGAAGCGGCGCGGCTCGCCGCGCTGGTGGCCGACACGGAAGCCGCGCTTGCCACGGCCGAAGCGGACGAAGAGCAGGCCCGCGCCGAGGAAGGCCGCCTGCGCTCGCTGGCGGCGAGCGCAAAGCTTACCCGCCAGGAGATCGAGACGGAGCTCGCCACGCTGATCAAGCTTCTGGCGCCGCCCCATGATTGGACGCCCATCGTCGAGGACGTGAAGATCGAGACCGGCTACGAGCATGCGCTCGGCGCGGCGCTCGGGGACGATCTCGATGCGGCCTCCGAAGACACCGCACCCGCCCATTGGCGGACTTTGACGGACAGCGCGGGCGATCCGGCGCTGCCCGACGGCGTCTCGCCTCTCAGCCAATTCGTGCAGGCCCCCGCAGCCCTTGCCCGCCGCCTCGCCCAGATCGGCGTGGTGGAGGCGGACCAAGGCCGGAGCCTTCAGGCCGCGCTCAAGCCGGGACAGCGGCTCGTCTCAAGGGACGGCGATCTGTGGCGCTGGGACGGTTACAGCGTCCAGGCCGGTACGGCGACCGCGGCCGGTGCGCGGCTCGAAGAGCGCAGCCGGCTCGAAGCCTTGAAGGTCAAGAAGGCCGAGGTGACGGAAGCGCAAGCGTCCGCCGAGACGGCGCTGGCTACGGCCTCGGAGAAGGCCGAGGCCGCGACCCAAGCGACCAAGGGCTTGCGCGTGAAGGCCAAGGAGACCCAGGTCGCGCTCGACCGGGCACGCGAGGACATCGCCGGCACCGAGCACGAGGCGCAAGCCAACAGCAAGCAGCTCGGCGCGCTGGCCGAAGCGCTCCACCGCACAAGAGCGGCGCTGACCGACGCGAAAGAGCAGGCCGAAAGCGCCGACGAATCGCTTCTGGCGCTTGCCTCGCTCGCCGGGATCGAGGCGGCGCTCGAAACGGCCCAGAGCGAGGCCGGGGCGGCACGCTCGGAGGCGGCGCGGGCGGAAGCCAATCTCCGGGGCTTCGAGCATGAGGTGCGTCTCCGCCAGGAGCGGATCCAGGCCATCCGCGCCGAGGAAGAGCTTTGGCAGAAGCGGATCGCCAATGCCCGCGAGCAGATCGAGACGCTGCGGGCCCGGAAAGAAGAGACAAGCGCGGATCTCGAGGCGCTGGCGAACCTGCCGGCGGAGATCGAGGAGCGGCGCGGCAAGCTGATGGACGCGATCGCCGAGGCGGAGCGGGAGCGCGCCAAGGCGGCCGACGATCTCGCCGTGGCGGAGACGGCGCTCAAAGCCCAAGAGAAGAGCTTGCGCGCCGTGCAGGAGAAATTGGCGGAGGCCCGCGAGGGCAAGGCGCGCGGTGAAGCGCGTCTCGAAGGCGCGCGCGAGCGGCGCAGCTCACTCGCACGGTTGATCCGCGAGCAGCTCGATTGTGCCCCGGAGGAGTGCCTGACCCGCGCCAACCTCAAAGACGGCGCCGAGATCCCGGCGCTCGATGCGGTCGAGGCGCGGCTCGCCAAGCTCAAGGCCGACCGCGAGCGGCTCGGCGGCGTCAATCTGCGCGCGGAAGAAGAAGAAGCCGAGCTTTCGGCGCAGCTCGAAGAGATGGAGCGCGAGAAGGCGGACGTGGAGGAGGCCATCGCGCGGCTTCGCCAGGGCATCTCCAACCTCAATCGCGAGGGCCGCAAGCGTCTCTTGGAGGCGTTCGACACGGTCAACGGCCATTTCACCCGCCTGTTCCAAACGTTATTCGGCGGCGGCACGGCGGAGCTGAAGCTCGTGGATTCCGACGATCCGCTCGAATCGGGGCTGGAAATCTTCGCTCAGCCGCCGGGTAAGCGGACGCAGACGCTCACGCTGCTCTCGGGCGGCGAGAAGGCGCTCACCGCCATGGCCCTGATCTTCGCGGTGTTCCTGACCAATCCGTCACCCATTTGCGTGCTGGACGAGGTGGACGCGCCGCTCGACGACGCCAATGTCGACCGCTTCTGCCGGCTGATGGAGGAGATGTCCCGGGAAACCGATACGCGCTTCCTGATCATCACCCATCACCCGCTGACCATGGCGCGCATGAGCCGGCTGTTCGGCGTCACCATGCAGGAGAAGGGCGTGAGCCAGCTGGTGTCGGTGGACTTGGAGACGGCCGAGAGGCTGCGCGACACGGGTTAGGCCTCTCGGGGCGGAGGCATGGATCTGGAAACGCTCCTCGCCGTCTTCGCCTTTCTCACAGTGCTGGCCGCCATCGCTCTCGGCGTGCGCTTTCTCGTTCCGCAGCTGATCGAGAATCTAAAGGGAAGCTTCGGCAGCGCGACCGGGTGGAACGCGCTGTCCAGCCGCTACGCCACCTCCGCAGAGCCCGAAGGCGAAGTGCTGAAGAGACAATCGCTCGTCGCCGGCGCGGTCGTCTACCGGTATCTCGTCACAGCGGTGATCGGCGATGCCGGCCTCTATCTGGCGGTCGGCGGCCACTTGCCGCGCAAGCCAATCCTCATCCCCTGGAGCGAGTTCACGGACGTCCAACCCGTCCGACTTTTTTGGCAGAGGGCGGCCCTCGTCTCGATCGGGGCGCCGA
>CAYWIA010000106.1:0-7381 GCA_964458245.1 uncultured Methyloceanibacter sp.
ATCTGGTCACGAGCCAGCGCCGGGCCGCCCGTGCATAGAGCGGCGACGGCGAGCGTCGACGCTGCGATAGCAAACTTGTTCACTTTGCTCTCCCTTGATTGGATTTGAGCCTCCGCCAGCGTGATCACGCCGCCAGCTCGCGGGCACGCTAGTCTGCACGGATCATTGTTTTATGACGGCGATGATTCCGATTTATGACAGTCTATATGACTGTTTTGTATGTGTTTTTCTGAACACAGCCTGTGGAGAAAACGACTTGAGCCGCTATGGCGAGCGCAAGGTCGCGGGCGAGATAGAGGGGCATCAGCGTCGATCCCGACGCGATGTAGCAGGCCCGCCTGTCAGCCGGCATTGGCCTCGTTCAGCATCACCGTGAAGGTGGAGCCCGTGCCGGGCTTCGAGGCGATGGCGAGTTCGCCGCGATGGCGATTCAAGATGTGCTTGACGATGGCGAGGCCGAGACCGGTACCTCCCTTCTCGCGGCTGGAATCCACGTCGACCCGGTAGAAGCGCTCGGTCAGCCTCGGCAGATGTTCGGCCGGGATTCCCGGGCCGTCGTCCACGACCGAGATGGCATAGCGGCCGCGGGTCTGGCGGCCTAGCGAGGGAATGTGCTTGGCCTCGATGCGGACATTTCCGCCGGAATTGCCGTATTTCAGCGCGTTCTGCACGAGATTTTGAAGGACTTGCAGGAGCTCGTCACGGTCGCCGCGCACGATCGCCGCTTTGGGGAAGCGCTCGACCGACAACGTCATGTGGCTGTCGGTCGCGAGCGGCTCCAGGGTGTCGCGCGCATGCCCGAGCACGTCGTTGAGATCGACGAGATCGCTCGGCGGCACGTGGGCATTCATCTCGACCCGACTCAAGGACAGCAGCGCATCGATCAGACGGGTCATGCGCGAGGCCTGCTCCGCCATGATCGGCAAGAATCGTTCGCGTGCCCCCGGGTCTTCCTTGGCCGTGCCTTGCAGCGTCTCGATGAAACCACGCAGGGAGGCCAGCGGCGTGCGGAGCTCATGGCTCGCATTGGCGATGAAGTCCGCCCGCATCTGATTGATGCGCTCGCCCTCGGTAAGATCGCGCAGGAGAACCAGTATATTGCCGTCGCGCTCGGCCCCCCGCGTGAGCGGGGCCACGGTCACCTCCATGCGCCGGCCCACCGGAACGCGCTCGGCATAGGTGACGGTCACGGCGCGCCTGCTCTTGGGGGCGGCGCTGACGGCGTCGAGGAACTCCGGCGTGCGTATGACGGAGGAGATGTGGCTGCCTTCGCGTAGGGAGGCGAAGAGCCCCCGGGCCGGCGCATTGCAGGAAAGCACCTGGCCGGTGCGATTGAGCAGGATGACGGGATCGGGCAGCGCCTCGGCCATGACATGCATGGCGGAGCGCGAGCGGCCCGGGACCGGGGAAGGCCTGAATTCCGCTTCGAGCACCGGATCTACGTCCTGGCGCGGAAGCAGGGCGACGGAGGCCACGAAGCTGGCGAAAGCGGTCAAAGCGAGCCCCACCGGGAGGTCGCCCAAGGCCACCAGCGCGGCCATGATCACGGCCATGATCACGACCTGCCACAGCGACGACCAAAGCCGCGCGGCAAGCTCCCGCAGGCCGCGCCTAACCGCGAGGCGGGCGCGCCAGAGAAAACCAGACGGCAACGCAGGCGCGCTGTGATCTACCTGGTTTGTCAAAGCCTTCTCCCGAACTCCACTACGAATCGCCGCGCCGGCGGCACAGCCCTATTTGCGCTTGAATTATCACGTTTTTGCAACACTCTACTGCTCGCCGTGCGACATCTTCATGAAGAGCCCACATGGACTGTCATGAAGACGCTATATTCGGCACCGCTTAAAATCGTCGATCGGCGGATTTACCCAATCGCCGACACCTCAGAGGGTTCATATATGGGGCGTCAATTGCTGCGTGTCGCGTCTCTAGCCGCTTTTGCGATGGTGCCGTTCGTTTCGGCCCACGCCGCCGATGTCCATCGCTGCCCGGCGTCCAGCACCCAGACCATTCCATCGCCCAGCGATCCGGGGATTATCCTGGCCGACGGGTTGGAACTCGTTCCCGTCGAGGTCACGGGCCCGTTTCGCGCGCCGTGGTCATTCGGCTTTCTGCCGGATGGATCGTTTCTTGTAACGGAGCGGTCGGGCCATCTGCAGCATGCCCGGCCCGGCGCCGGCCATAAAGAGGTCTCCGGCATTCCGCCCGTGCTCTACGAGCTCCATGGCGGCCTCCTCGATGTGGCGATCGATCCTGAGTTCTCCACCAACGGCCTCATCTATTTTTCCTATCTGCAAGGCAGCACCGAAGCATCGACCATGCGGGTGATGCGCGCCCGCTATGACGAGACAACCGAGGCGCTGTCCGACCAACGGGTCATCTTCGAGAGTACGCCCGGCAATAAAACCGACCAGATCGGCGGCCGCATCGCGCTTTCCGGCGACGGCTATCTGTTCCTCACGCTCGGCGACCTATGGCAGCAAGAGCGGGCTCAGAATCTTGCCGACCACAGGGGATCGGTCATTCGCATCAGAACCGACGGCACGGTCCCGGACGACAATCCGTTCATCGATAAGCCGGGCGCCCTTGCGGAGATATGGAGCTACGGCCATCGCAATCCGCAAGGACTCGCCATCGACCGCACGACAGGAGCGGTGTGGGAGACCGAGCACGGACCGCAAGGCGGCGATGAGCTCAATCTCGTGCTGCGCGGGCGGAACTACGGCTGGCCCCTCGCCACCTACGGCACCGACTACATGGGCAAGTCCATCGCGAACAGCCAGTACGCCGGCACTGAGCAGCCCATCCACTTCTGGGTGCCGATCTCGATAGCGCCAAGCGGACTTGCGGTGGCGACGGAAGGCTCGCAGACCACCGTGTGGCTGGGGACGCTCGGGACCCAGATGGTCGTCAAGCTGACGCTGGAGGACAACTGCGTCGTCGGGCAAAAATACTACTTGAAGAACAAGCTCGGCCGCGTGCGGGACATCCGTATCGACGCCGCCGGGAACGTATATGCCCTGGCGGAGGGCGGCGCCATCTATCGCCTGGAGCCGTCGGTCGATGCGGCGTCTCCCAGCAAGCAAGCTCTGTAAGCGAGCGACCTCGCGCGCGAGCAGACAAAATTTATCGGCCGGAGCGGCACGCAAAGCCGCGCTTCTGTCAGGAGAAGCAAAATTAGCGCGTGAGTCGCTTGGCGGCCAACTCGTCGAGATAGCTTTGGAAGCGTACGTCCTGGTTCTCGCCGAGGTCGCGCAGATAATCCCAGACATACAGCCCTGTGTCGTGGCCGTCATCGAAGGTGATGCGTATCGCGTAATTTCCGACCGGCGTAAGCTGTGTGATGCGGACATTCTTTTTGCCCGGCACGGTCACGCGCTGCTCCGGGCTATGGCCTTGGACCTCCGCGCTCGGACTTAGGACTCGCAGCATCTCCGCAGGCAGCGCAAAGCTCTTGCCGTCATCGTAGCTCACCGTGAGGGTGCGCTTCTCGGCGTCGAGCTTGAGTTCCGTAGGCCAGGCTTGCGTCATGTCCCTGATCCCCGGGCGTCAGCCGAGGTCGATCTCGCCCTCGACCTCGTGGTCGAGCGGTGCGCCTTCGGCCGTGAGTACCGCCTTGATCTTGAGCTTGCCCTTGCCGCCGAGCCCCTCCTCGCGGACCACGCGTTCAATGGCTTGCTGCGAGGTCACGCCGACCTCCTTCAAAAACTTCCGCATCGACATATTGAAGCGGTCTTCATCCATCGTGGCCTCCCTTTGACGTTCCATGCCGTGATATGACAAGCAAAAGACTATATATTAGA
The DNA here is from genome assembly GCA_964458245.1 of uncultured Methyloceanibacter sp. Lineage (GTDB taxonomy): Bacteria > Pseudomonadota > Alphaproteobacteria > Rhizobiales > Methyloligellaceae > Methyloceanibacter. The sequence continues at coordinate 3,804 of CAYWIA010000106.1, forward strand.
GACGATACCAGAGACGAAATCCTATGGCGGTTACCTCACAAGGCAAAGGCAGCGCCAGACAGAAGAAGACGCGAGCCGATACGATGAAGCAAAAAAATACGGTCAAACGGCGGAGCGCGCCCGCCGCGGCGTTGGCGGACCCCCGCTATCACGCCCGGGTGGTGAAGAGCAGCAAGGCCTACAACCGCAACAAGGCCAAGGCCGTCGAGGACGAAGACGCGTAAATGAGTGCTCCCACCACCCGCCTGGTCGACCGGTTCGGCCGCGCCATCACCTATTTGCGCGTATCGGTCACCGACCGCTGCGACTTCCGCTGCACCTATTGTATGGCGGAGGACATGACTTTTGTGCCCCGCAAGGAGCTCCTCAGCCTTGAGGAGATCGACCGGCTCGCGAGCGCTTTCATCGCACGTGGCGTGCGCAAACTGCGGCTTACCGGCGGCGAGCCGCTGGTACGACGGAACATCCTCTGGCTCATCGAGGCCCTGTCGCGTCATCTCGGAGACGGGCTGGACGAGCTGACGCTCACCACCAATGGCAGCCAGCTCTATCGCTACGCGGACGCGCTCGCAGGCCTCGGCATTAAGCGCATCAATGTTTCGCTGGACACGCTCGATGCAGCCAAGTTCCGCGTGCTCACCCGGTGGGGTGATTTTAGCCAAGTGATGCGGGGCATCGATGCCGCCGCGCGCGCCGGACTGAAAATAAAGATCAATACCGTGGCGCTGCGGGACATGAACGAGGATGAGATCGAGGATCTCCTGCGCTGGACACACGGCCGGGGGTTCGATTTGACTCTGATCGAGACGATGCCCTTGGGGGAGATCGACGCGGATCGCACGGATCAGTATCTGCCGCTATCGCTCGTGCGGGCGCGGCTCTCCCAGCACTTCACACTCGACGATATTCCCGACAAGACCGGGGGTCCGGCGCGCTATGTGCGCGTGGCTGAGACCGGCGGCCGGCTCGGCTTCATCACACCGATGAGCCACAATTTCTGCGAGGCCTGCAACCGTGTCCGGGTCACATGCACCGGCACGCTGTATATGTGCCTTGGTCAAGACGACGCCGCCGACCTGCGGACGCCCATGCGCGCAAGCGCTTCGGACACCCAGCTTCACGCCGCGATCGACGAGGCCATTGCGCGCAAGCCCAAAGGCCATGACTTCATCATCGACCGCGACTCGGCGCCCGCCCTTTCGCGCCATATGTCCGCCACGGGCGGCTAAGTTCGCTCACGGTTAAGAAATTCCTCCGGTAGCGAAGATGCCGATATTTCCCGGTCATTCTGGGGATCCGGACGGGTAACTCTCCGTCTGAAGGCACTATGTCCACACCGATCTCGCCCTTACGGCGCTTTTTTAACCCGCGGCATGGTAGTTTTACCCAGGGATCGGTGGCCTTAGCGGCCATGCTCGTTCGCTGCGGTAATTCATGTTGCTCAAGGACTCGCTGCAAAAATATTGGCACTGGCTGGGCTTGGCACTGTTGTCGGCGCTGATCGGCGTGACTGCATTCCTTGCGCCGAGCCGGGTAAGCCATTTGGAGCTTGAGCGCGAAGCGCTCGTGGCCGAGGAGCGGATCCTTACCCGTCTCTCCGAGGACCCGCAGATCGTTCTGAATGCCCTCACGGTTCCCGGGGCGGCACCGCAGCTCAGCGAGATCTTCGAGGAAGCCGGATACGCCACGCGCGTCCTACGCTACGAACTCTACGACGCCCAAGGGCGGCTCGTGTTCACCAGCGGCCAGGCCGGTCTTGAACTCGGCGACGTCGTCGACGTGATGCAGAGCCCGGTTCAGGACGGGCCGGCCGTCGGACTTTACAGTGGCCATGCGGATGACGGTCCGGCGCATTTCGCCCTGCTTCGCCTGCCCATCGATCTCAGCGCGAACGCGCGCGGGACGCTTGACGTCTATTTGGACCAGAGCGATCAGGCGAATGTCCTGTCAGGCTATTTCGGCCTCATCGCGATCGTGACTCTCGTTCTTCTGGGCATCGGCGTCACGACGCCGGTCGCCTTTGCCTGGATGCGCAGCCAAGAGCGGTTGCAGGCCCAAGAGCAGGTTCGCTATCTGCAGAGCCATGATGCGCTGACCGGGCTTGCCAACCGCAGGGCGTTCGCGGACAGCCTCGGCGAGGCCATCACTCGCATGAAGAGAGAGAACACGCACATCGCCGTGATTTGTCTCGACATCGACAAGTTCAAGGAAATCAACGACTCCTCCGACCACGGCGGTGGCGACCAAGTGCTGCGGGAAATGGGAAGCCGGATCAAGGCAACGCTGCGCGGGCGCGACGTCATCGCACGGCTCGGCGCAGACGAGTTCGCCATCGCGCTCGTGGATATCACCAATCTCGGCGACGTAATGGCCTTTATGAACCGCCTGGTGACGGCATTGCGGTTGCCTTTCGAGGTGAACGGCAAGGAGATGCTGCTGACGACCAGCGTGGGCATCGCCTTGGCCCCGGCAGATGGCGACACAGCCGCAACCGTCCTGCGCCACGCCACCATCGCCCTCTCCCGGGCCAAAGGCGACGGCGGCCAGCGCATGTGCTTTTTCGAGGAGAGCATGGACAAGGCGCTACAGCGCCGCCGCACGGTCGAGCACGAGCTTCGCTTGGCGCTTGGGCGCGAAGAGTTCGAGGTCGTCTACCAGCCGCAATACAACCTCGCGAGCGAGGAGCAATGCGGCTCCGAAGCGCTCATCCGCTGGCATCACCCCGTCCACGGCAAGATTGCGCCGGGTCACTTCATTTCGGTGGCCGAGGAGACCGGGCTGATCGTGCCGATCGGCGAATGGGTGCTGCGGCGCGCCTGTTTCGATGCGGTGACGTGGCCAGAGCACCTCACCGTCGCGGTGAATCTGTCGCCGGCGCAGTTCCGCGACAGCGACATCGCCGAGACGGTCGCCGACATCCTCCATGAGACGGGGCTGCCCGCGCAGCGTCTGGAACTCGAGATCACCGAGAACCTCCTCATCAATGACACCGAGGAGGTGTTGAGCAAGTTGAACCGCTTGCGCGAACTCGGCGTGAACATCGCCATGGACGACTTCGGCACCGGCTATTCGAGCTTGAGCTATCTGGCGCGCTTCCCCTTCTCGAAGATCAAGATCGACCGCCAGTTCATTCGCAACATGACGCGCGACCCAGCGATGCGCGCCATCGTCAAGACCATCATCGCCCTCGGCAAATCGCTCGACGTGACCATCACGGCCGAAGGTGTGGAGACTCCGGAGCAAGCTCAAATGCTGCGGAAGTTCGGCTGCTCACAGGTCCAAGGCTTCCTCTACGGTCATCCCGAGGCGGCCGAGAAGCACGCCAAGCAAAAGCCCGCTTCAGGCGGCAAAATCACGCCGATCCGGGGCCGGCGCTCCAGCGCCGCATAGACCTCAGACAAAATCAGCGTCAGAAAAAATCAGCGTCCGGCCCGGAACGGAAACTCTTCCATAGGCGTGGCCCTGGTACCGCCGAGGAAACCCTTGAAGGGTTTGGGTGCAGGGCGTGCGGCTGTGGCGCGAGCACGGACGGGCGCGGCGACGCGCTGTCGCGGTTCTGGGGCCGGCTCGACTTTGCG
>CAYWIA010000107.1:0-7342 GCA_964458245.1 uncultured Methyloceanibacter sp.
CCAGCGTGCGGCAGGACAGCGACACGGTGTAGAAGCCGATGTCGCGGCCGCCGGTGTCGCCATTGATGGTGTTTGAGATGATCTTGCGCAGCAAATAGAGCCGGCGCTCGAAATCCGTCTCGTCCTCGATGCCGGGTCCGCGCCCGATGAACACCTGACGGTGGGACGGCTCGGTGTCCACGACCTCCGGCGACAGGCAGGCATTGTCGGTCGGCACGGTGCGCCAGCCGAGCAGGGTCATCCCTTCCGCTTCCACCATGCGTTCCACCACGGACTCGCAATAGATGCGCTGAGCTTGATTGCTGGGCATGAAGACCTGGCCGACCGCGTAGTGACCGGGCTCGGGCAGCTTGATGTTCAGCTTCGGGCAGACCTCCTCGAAGAAGGCATGCGGAATTTGCAGCAGCATGCCCGCGCCGTCGCCGTCGCGCGGGTCCGCGCCCGCGGCGCCGCGATGGGTGAGGTTCTCCAGGATCTGGAGCCCGTATTCGATGATCTGGTGACTCTTGCGTCCCTTCAGATCCGCGACGAAGCCGACGCCGCAAGCGTCGTGCTCGTTCTTCGGATCATAGAGTCCTTGCGCGCGCGGCAAGCCCTTGGGCGCCACGTCGAAGAGTCCAGGAATGAGCGAACGGGGTGCCATCGTTTGCATGGAACCTCGGCCTCGCCCAGAGCCAAGGGCGGGCGTTTAGAGTTTGGCGAAAGGCCGTCCTCTTCACCAGCATGAACGTGTAAGCGTAAAGCGAAGATCCGGCCTCTAGGGGGCTCGCGCGCCTTTGCGCCAGCGAAAGCAGCATATGAGGCCCGTCGTCCGCGCCTCAGAAAGGCGCATTTTTTAGCCCCGCGCCGCAGCCTCCAGAACAAAGGTCAGCAAGCCTGTCCTATTTAACCCCAAAATGACAGATTTCAAGGGGGGGCACAAGGGCGGATTCGGGGGTCTCGGGGCCAAACCGGCGTGCGGGGACTTCACCAAGTTCTGGCGGAGGCGTGATTTGACGTGAGCGCGCCGGCGCTGGCCTACTCGGCGACATGCGGGGCCGCCGGAATTCCCCGAATTCCAGCCTTGCCGTTGACCAAAAAGGAGCTGACATGACCGATCAACCCAAGAAAATCTCAGGCCTGGCCGTGGCTTCGGCTTTCGCCGCGGCGCTCGGCGTGGCCGCCTCGGGCGGCACCGCCGGAGCCGCGGACCAGGAGAAGTGCTTCGGCGTGGCCAAGGCCGGCGAGAACGACTGTGCCGCGGGCAAGGGCACGACCTGCGCCGGCACCTCCAAGATCGACTATCAGGGCAATGCCTGGAAGCTCGTGCCGAAGGGCAGTTGCACGACCATGGAACTGCCAGACGGCCGCACCGGCAGCCTGGAGGCGCTCGACCGCGACCTCCCGCCTGCCTAGGCGATCATGGCGGCATCCGACCTGATCGGGTTGAGCCCGATTCCGGCGCGTGCCGGAGTCGGGCTGAAGCCCGAGCACTATCGCGACATTCTCGAAGCTGCGCCGGATCTCGGCTGGTTCGAGATCCATGCCGAGAACTACATGGGCGAGGGCGGTCCGCCGCATGCCTATCTGACGGCCGTGCGTGAGCGTTACCCGCTGTCTCTGCATGGCGTTGGTCTGTCGATCGGCGGGGCCGGCCCGCTCGACCGCGAGCATCTCGCGCGCTTGCGCGCACTCGCCGACCGTTACCAACCGGCGCTGTTCTCCGAGCATCTCGCGTGGTCGAGCCACGAGACTATCTATCTCAACGACCTCCTGCCGCTCCCCTATACGGAGGAGACCCTGGAGCGGGTCTGCGCGCATGTGGACGAGGTGCAGGAGACGCTTCAGCGCCCCATGCTGCTGGAGAACCCATCGACCTATGTGGCCTTCGCCGAGACCTCGATGAGCGAGGTGGATTTCTTGCGCGAGATCGTGCGCCGGACCGGCTGCGGGCTTCTGCTCGACGTCAACAATGTCTTCGTGCAGGCCACCAATCACGGCTTCGACGCGATCGGCTATCTCGACAGCTTTCCCGCCGAGCATGTGGGCGAAATCCATCTCGGCGGTCACGCGGAGGATGAGGACGACGACGGCTCGGCGCTTCTGATCGACGACCACGGGCGCGAGGTGGCCGATCCGGTCTGGGCGCTCTATGCCTACGCGCTCGCCCGCACCGGGCCTACGCCCACTCTGATCGAATGGGACAACGACGTGCCCTCCTGGCCCGCGCTTTATGCCGAGGCGAAGCGCGCCGATGCGGTGATCGCGGAGCGGCGCAGCAACCGCTCGCAAGCATGATGGGCGGCGCGCTGGAGCTCGAAGGCGCGTTTGCCCGGGCGGTGCTCGACGCAGGCGCCGAGGTTCCGGCGCCGCTCGTGGGCCGGCAGGGGAAGAGCCCGTCGCGGCGCTTCGCCGTTTACCGCAACAATGTCTATGCGAGCTTGATCGACGTGCTGGCGAGCCGGTTCCCGGTCTCGGCGCGGCTCGTGGGCGAGGAATTCTTCCGGGCCATGGCGCGCATCTACGTGGCGAAGACGCCGCCCGCATCGCCTGTGCTGCTGCACTACGGCGCGGAATTCGCCGATTTCGTGAGCACGTTTCCGCCGGCCTCGGCGGTGCCCTATCTCGCCTGTGTCGCGCGGCTCGAATGGGCGTGGCATCGGGCCTATCACGCCAAGGACGCCGCCCCGCTGTCGCTGACCGAGCTCGCAGCGGCGGCCGAGACCGCGGAGCAGGCCGTGCTCAGGCTCCATCCTTCGCTTCAGGTCGTGCGCTCGGAGTATCCGGTCGTCAGCATTTGGCAGCTCGCCCTTCGCGACGGCAAGGACGAGCCTGCTCGCCTGCCGGGGAGAGGGGAGGACGCACTCGTTGTCCGCCCGAGCCTCGACGTCGAGGTGCGGCGACTGCCATCCGGCGGGGCTTATTTCGTGATGGCGCTGGCGGCGGGGACGACGCTTCTAGAGGCCGCTTCGCGCGCGTCGGGCGAGGCTCCGGATTTCAATCTCGAAGCCAATCTGGCGGGGCTGATGTCCAGCGGGGCCATCGCCGGCGTGGCCGCGCGATAGGTTTCCCCAATACCTGAGTCGCGTTAAGTGCTGCGTAAGTTGTGAGGTCTAGGCTTCGATCTGCCGCCTGATCGTTCTGCGTAGCGGCACTCCTGGCAGGTTCTCTCCCGTAGCACCTGCGAATCTGAGAAGGGCGCCCTCGCTCACGGAGGACGCCCTTCTTGCTAAGCTCAAAATTTAATCGATGACTTGAGCGTTGCCCTAGGCAGCCTGGCTGTCGAGGACCTTCGGCTGCCCGGTCTCGCTCTTGGTCGCGATCTCGATGGTGCGCGGCTTCATGGCCTCGGGCAATTCACGCACGAGATCGACGTGGAGCAAGCCGTTCTCCAGGGTCGCGCCCTTCACCACCACATAGTCGGCGAGCTGGAAGCGCCGCTCGAAGCTGCGCGCCGCGATGCCGCGATGCAGGTAGGTTGAGTTCTCCTGCTCGACGCGCTTCTCGCCGCGGATGGAGAGCGTGTGCTCCTTCACCTCGATGTCGAGATCGCCTTCGCTGAAGCCGGCCACGGCCATGCTGATGCGATAGTCGTTCTCGGCGACGCGCTCGATGTTGTAGGGCGGATAGGTCGGAGCCTCGCCCTCGAACGTGTTGAGCGTGTCAAGCAGCGAACCGATGCGGTCGAAGCCGATGGCAGAGCGATAGAGGGGGGTCAAATCCAAATGTCTCATGTCACATCCTCCGTTAGAAGCGATATGGTGTTAGCCCGCTCTTTGCGTCGAGCCGGGCAAGCCAACGCAAGCCGAAATGGCCTTGCGCGCTAGCGGATATGGGTGTGCGCCAGGCGCGCTTCAAGAGGGGTAGCCCACTGAATATGCACATTAAATCACGACCATGGAGGCCTGACGGGACCGGAACTGCCCAAGATGGAGCCCGCGCCCAAGCGCGCTCGGTGTTGTGGTCAGCGCGGCAGGGGCTGTAGTAAGGAATTCGCTTTCCGGCGGCGTAAGCGCCGGAGCTTAGGGGCCTTCAACACGATGGATCTTGTTTCGACACCGAAGAACCCGATCCCGCTTGGCGCATCGGCCGGCTATCTCGATATCCGCAAGGGCGTGCGCATTCGCTATGCGAGCTGGCAGTCCGCCTTGCGCCAGCGGCGCGGGACGGTGTGCATCTTCCCCGGGCGGAACGAGTTCATCGAGAAGTATTTTGAGGTGGTGGGTGAACTGCGCCGCCGGGGCTTTGCCGTGGCGGTGCTGGACTGGCGGGGGCAGGGCGGCTCCAGCCGCCTGACACGGAGTTCGATGAGAGGCCATGTCGGCGATTTCGCCGACTACGAGGAGGACCTTTCTCACTTCATGAAGGGGGTGGTGCTTCCGGACTGTCCGATGCCCTACTACGCGCTTGCCCATTCCATGGCGGCGACGGTGCTGTTCAACGCCGCGACCAAGCGGGGCTGCTGGTTCAGCCGCATGGTTATGACCGCGCCGATGGTGCAGTTGGTGGGATTACCGATGTCGCAAGGTCTATGCGCGCGGCTCGCGGACGGCCTGACGATGTTCGGCTTCGGCAAACAGGCCGCCCCGGGCAAGCCGGAGAAATGGCTCAACGACGTCTTCGAAGGCAATCCGCTGACCTCGGACCGGGAGCGCTTCTTCCGCAACATCGGAGTGCTTCAAGCCGCGCCGGGGCTTGCGGTCGGTCCGCCCACGATCGGCTGGCTCAACGCCGCCTTCGAGGCCATGGCGCGGCTCAAGGATGAGAAATACGCGCCGCGCATCCGCATCCCGTCGCTGCTGGTGACCGCGGGCGACGATCAGATCGTCTCCAGCAAGGCCATCGAAGGTCTCGCCTCGCGGCTTCGGGCCGGCTCGCAGATCGTGCTGCGCGGTTCCCGCCACGAGATCCTGCAAGAGCGCGACGCCATTCGCGAGCAATTCTGGGCGGCATTCGATGCTTTCGTGACGGGCGTCGCCTTGAGCAAGGCAAGCTAGCCCGACAGCATCTCCAGCGCGGCGGCATGGAGGCCGGCATCGCCGGCGGCGATGATGCGTCCGCCGTGACGCGGGTCACCACCCTCCCAAGTCGAGACCACGCCGCCCGCGCGCTCGATGATGGGAACGAGCGGCAGGATGTCGAAGGGCTTCAGATCCGTTTCGACCACGAGGTCGATCTGGCCCATCGCAAGAAGACAATAGTTGTAGCAGTCGCCGCCAAAGCGGCGGAGGCGCACGGCCTCGGCCAGACGCGCATAAGGCCTCTCGTTCGCTCCGGTGAACATGTCCGGCGTGCTCGAGGCAAGCATCGCCTCGCTCATCGAGGGGCACGGCCGAACCTGGATCGTCTGTGTCTCGCCGCCGCGGGCAAAGTAGCTTTCCGTCTCGCCGCTCCAGAACCGCTCTTTCATGTAGGGCTGGTCCATCATGCCGAGCAGCGGGGCGCCGTGAGCGGTGAGCCCGATCAGCGTACCCCACAGAGGCTGACCCATGATGAAGGGGCGCGTGCCGTCGATCGGATCGATGATCCAGCAATAGTCCGCGCCGGCGCGCTCATTGCCGAACTCCTCGCCGACGATGCCGTGGCTCGGATAGGTCTCCGCGATCAGCTGCCGGATGGCCATTTCCGCGTCCCGGTCCGCCGCCGTGACGGGATCGAAGGGGCCGCCTCCTTTATGGTCAACGGCCGTTCCGGCCCGAAAATGCGGCAATATGACCGCGCCGGCCCTCTCGGCGAGCGCGTGAGCCGTCGCTATATAGGCGTCGAAATCAAGTTGATCGGTCTCTGACACGGACATGGCTTTGGCGGCGTTTGCCGTTGTGAGTCAAGGTCTAGCTGGCGGTGCGGCGTATTTCGAGCGCCGGCAAGGCCAGGCTTCCGAGGCTTCGTGACAGTTCTGCACCAGTGTTTCAGGAATGTCGCGGACTTAGGACAGCCATCTTGATTTTTGTGCGCCGCAATGACATATTGTTGCAACGCGGCATGGCTCTCCAGGTTGTGCCGCTGCCCTCCTTGGGCGTTTCCTCCCTAGACTTGGGCCGTTCGTTCAATCGAACGGCCCTTTTTTTGTGTTTTGAAGGGGTTACTCGGCCGCGGCGCGCGGTATGGCGAGCCCCGGAATGCCGGGGATGAGGCCGCTGACCATGGTCTGAAGGCCCTCCCGGAGCCGAGCGAAGCCCTGCGACTTGGCGAAGCTCGTCTCGTTCATATAGAGCGCGCGGTTGATCTCGATCTGGAGGACGTGCTGCGCCTTGTGCGGGCGCCCATAATGCTCGGTGATGTAGCCGCCGGCATAGGGCTTGTTGAGCGCAACCGCATAGCCTTGAGCTTCGAGCGTCGATGCGGCGAGGCGGGTCAGCTCTGCGCTGCATGAGGTGCCGAAACGATCGCCAAGAACGAAGTCCGGACGCCCCGCGGCCCGGTCCGCAGTGGGGCTGGAGGGCATCGAATGGCAGTCGATCAGCACGGCCAGGCCAAATTCCCGTTTCGCCTCAAGGAGAAGCGCTGCAAGCGTCTCGTGGTATGGCGTGTAGAGCCGGCTGATGCGCTCAAGCGCCGCTTCCACGGATAGCGGTTCCCGGTAGATCTCGTCGGACTCCGAGACGATACGGGCGATGGTGCCGAGCCCGCCCACGACGCGCACCGACTGGGTGTTGGCGTAATGGGGCAGCCCATCGCGGAAGAGAATGGGATCGAGCTCGTAAGGCTCACGGTTCACGTCGAGATAGGCCCGCGGGAAATGGGCATGCAGCAGCGGCGCCCCCAGATCGGCGACGAAGCCGAACAACTCCTCGACGAAGGCGTCCTCCGACCGGCGCAGCGTATGGGCGTCGAGCCGCGAGGCCGCCAGAAAGGTGCTCGGGTAGTTCCGGCCGCTATGGGGGGAGTTGAAGACGAGGGGAACTTTGAGCTCCGCCGGCCGCACCACGGAAAAGGGCGGGGCAAGCTCACGTTCGATCGCCTCAGCCTCGCTTGGGCTCATGGCCAACTCTTGATTTCCGGCCCTTTCGCGGGGTCCGCCAGCCTCGAATTCAGGTCTGTAAACTCTGCCAACGAGAGTTGAGCCTGTCTAGGCGTGTTCTGCCTTGTGCCGGGCCCAAATAGACGCAATGATTTGGACTTCAGTAAGGGGGACGGCGCGTCTGCCAATTTTGCCAAGGCAAGCGGTCGTTTACCAAGTTCGTGTACGCCCAATGTGGCGAGAGTTGAGGGGGACGGGGAATATGGAGGCGAACGATCCACGGGCACGCAGCGTGCAGCGTATTCTGCTAGCCGAGGATGACGAGGATATGCGCCGCTTCTTGGTCAAGGCGCTCGAGAAGGCCGGCTACGACGTCGTGTCGTTCGGCAACGGGCTCGAGGC
>CAYWIA010000108.1:0-2930 GCA_964458245.1 uncultured Methyloceanibacter sp.
TCTTGCATGTAGCTCAGCGTGTCGTGCATCCAGCCCATGTTCCATTTGAAGCCGAAGCCGAGTCCGCCGAGATAGGTAGGGCGCGACACGCCGGGCCAGGCGGTCGATTCCTCGGCGATGGTCGTGGTGCCGGGCCGCTCGGCATACACAAGCTCGTTGAGGCGCTTCAGGAAGGCGATCGCTTCGAGATTTTCGTTGCCGCCGAACATGTTCGGCACCCACTCGCCGGGCTCGCGGCTGTAGTCGAGATAGAGCATGGAGGCGACCGCGTCGACGCGCAGGCCGTCGATGCCGAAGCGTTCCAGCCAGAACAGCGCATTTGCCAGGAGGAAGTTCAAGACCTCGCGCCGCCCGTAATTATAGATGAGCGTGTTCCAGTCCTTGTGGAAGCCCATGCGCGGGTCGGCATGCTCGTACAGTGCCGTGCCGTCGAAACGGGCGAGCCCGTGCGCGTCGGTCGGGAAATGCGCCGAGACCCAATCCACCAGCACGCCGATCCCGGCCGCGTGGAATCGCGATACGAAACTGGCGAAGTCCTCCGGCGTGCCGAACCGCGAGGTCGGCGCGAACAGGCCGATGGGCTGATAGCCCCAGGAGCCGTCGAACGGAAATTCGCTGACGGGCATCAGCTCGATATGGGTGAAGCCGAGTTCCTGCACGTAGGGAACGAGCCGGTCGGCGAGCTCCGCATAGCTCAAGAAGCTGTTGCCGTCTCCGCGCATCCAAGAACCAAGATGCACTTCGTAGATGGAGATCGGCGCGTTGACGCTGTGCAGCTTCTCGCGCTCCGTCTGCCAAGTGCCGATGGGCGTCGGGCGGCTCGGCAGGCCATGCACCACGGAAGCCGTGGCCGGCGGCCGCTCTTGATAGAAGCCGAACGGGTCGGTCTTGAGAGGCAGGAGCTTCTTGTCCGGTCCGAGCAGCTCATACTTATACAGCTCGCCGAGTCCCAGGCCGGGAATGAAGATTTCCCACACGCCCGAATCCCCGCGGTTGCGCATGGCATGGAGGCGGCCGTCCCAGCCGTTGAACGGGCCGACCACGCTGACGCGCGTGGCGTTCGGCGCCCAGACCGCGAAGCTGATGCCGTCCACGCCCTCATGCGTGATGGCATGTGCGCCCATCTTTTCGTAAAGGCGCAAATGATTGCCCTCGGCGAAGAGATGGAGATCGAGCTCGCCGAGAATGGGTCCGAAGCGATAGGGGTCGTCGATCTCGACCGTTTCTCCGTCGCGGGCGATTCGTAAGCGGTAGCTTTGCGAAAATCCGTCCGGCACTTCCGCGCCGAAGACGCCCGTCTTGTCCAGCCGTTCGAGCGCGACGTCCTCGCCTGTCTCGGGATCGATGGCCGTGACGGATGCCGCACCGGGCTGAAAGACGCAAAGAGACGCGCCGGCGCGTCCGCGATGCAGCCCGAGGATCGAGAACGGGTCGCCACGCTCGCCGCGCACGAGCGCTTCAAGGCTCGCACGGCTCGGGATCCAATGATCTGCGCGTTTCTCGGCGGGGAGAGTCAAGAGGTTACCATCGATGGAAGTTGGGGGCTTAAAGGCAAACCGTTGAGCAAGTCTAACGTTCCGTCGCGGAAAGTGAAAGTCGGGCGCATGCGAGGGGCCGGTACGTCATCAAGAATGTCAAGCCCAGCGGCCCGCGGCGGCCCGATCAACGAACCAGAGAACCTCACCCACCGGTCGGATGTGAGCGGCCGGAAAGCTGTCATCGCCCGACAGGATCTTGTCGAGGATCTCGCGCTTTCCCTCGCCGGATACCAGGAACGCGACCACGTGGCTGGAATCGAGTGCGGGATAAGTGAGGGTCACGCGCTCCTCGCTGCGGCCCTTCGGCACCGGCGCGACCCAACGGTCGCGGACGTTGAGAACCGGCTCTCCCGGCAATAAAGAGGCCGTATGGCCATCCTCGCCGAGGCCGAGCAGCGTGAGCGTAAGTAGCGGGCGGGCGGGCTCCAGCGTGTCGGCGCCATAGAGCCCCTGCAGCATCTTCTCGTAGCGCTGCGCCGCTTCATCCAGTGTTACGCCGTCGGTCTCCACGGGATGCACGTTCTGAGGCGGCGCCGGTACATGCGAGAGAAACGCCGCCCGCGCCATGCCGTAATTGCTGGCCGGGTCGGAAGGTGCGACGAAGCGTTCATCGCCGAGGATCCAATGGACTCGGTCCCAAGGCAGACCCGACAGAAACGGTTCTTGGGCCAGATGCTCATAGAGCGGCTTCGGCGTGCTGCCGCCGGACAACGCGATGATGGTACGGTCTTCACGCCTCGCGGCGAGATCGCAAAGATAGGCGGCGCCGGTGCGGGCCAGGTCCGCTGCGTCCTCGCAAACCCGAAGCGTTCCAAAAGCTGGCGTCATGGCAGTAGCCCTGTTTCGTGAAATCGCCCGCAACGATAGGGGCAGATAGTTAAGGGCGCTGCAAGGTGAGCCATCGTAAACTGGCTTTGCCATGCCCCACGAGATCATCATCGCACCGTCGATCTTCTCCGCCGATTTCGCCAGATTGGGGGAAGAAGTGCGCGCCGTGGACAAAGCCGGGGCCGACTGGATTCACATCGACGTCATGGACGGGCATTTCGTGCCCAATATCACCATCGGCCCCGACGTAGTGAAAGCGCTAAGGCCCCATACCGAGAAGCCCTTCGACGTGCATCTGATGATCGCGCCGTGCGATCCGTATATCGAAGCGTTCGCGAAGGCGGGCGCCGACCAGATCACGGTGCACGCCGAAGCGGGGCCGCATCTTGATCGCTCGCTCCAGCTCATCAGGAGCTTCGGTAAGCACGCAGGGGTGAGCGTCACGCCGTCCACGCCGGAGAGCGCGCTCGAATATGTGATCGACAAGGTCGACCATGTCCTGGTGATGACGGTGAACCCCGGCTTCGGCGGTCAGACCTTCATCCCGCTTCAGCTCGACAAGAT
>CAYWIA010000108.1:3030-7055 GCA_964458245.1 uncultured Methyloceanibacter sp.
TGTTGGTCGGACGGTTGCCTTCGGTGACGCGGAATGGCGTTTGCGCTGGCTTGGAGCCTTCGGCGGTCAGCTCGGCCGCGGTCTTGCCGAAGGCAAGCGCCTCGGCCTGCGCAAACAGGTTGGCCATCAATAGGTCGTGGTGATCGGCGAGCGGGCTCAACGGCGTAAGAAAGCCGATGAGATCGCACGGGATCAGCTTCGTGCCCTGATGGATCAGTTGGTAGAAGGAGTGCTGCCCATCCGTGCCGGGCTCGCCCCAGATGATCGGGCCCGTCTGATAGGTTACATGCGCCGCGGCAAGATCCACATGCTTGCCGTTGCTCTCCATCTGCAGCTGCTGGAGATAAGCGGGAAAGCGCTTCATGTGCTCCGAGTACGGCAGCACCGCGAGCGTCTGCGCGCCGAAGAAGTTGTTGTACCAGACCGTGAGCAGCCCCATGAGCATGGGCAGGTTCTTCTCGGGCGGCGCCGTCCGGAAATGCTCGTCCATCTCATGGAAGCCCGTGAGCAGGTCGCGGAAGTTGTCGGGCCCGATGGCGATCATGGTCGAAAGGCCGATCGCCGAGTCCATGGAATAGCGGCCGCCGACCCAGTCCCAGAATTCGAACATATTGGCGGTGTCGATGCCGAATTTCTCGACGCCTTCTGTGTTGGTGGAGACGGCCACGAAATGCTTGGCCACGGCGTCCTCGGAGCCGAGTCCGGCAACGGCCCAGGCGCGCGCGGTCGCCGCATTGGTCATGGTCTCCAGTGTGGTGAAAGTCTTGGATGAGATGATGAACAGCGTCTCTTCCGGGTCGAGATCGCGTGTCGCCTCGTCAAAGCAGGCGCCGTCCACGTTCGAGACGAAGCGGAACGTCATGCCGCGGTCCGAATAGGGACGAAGCGCCAGATAGGCCATCTCCGGCCCGAGATAAGACCCGCCAATACCGATATTGATGACGTTCTTGATGGGCTTGCCCGTATGGCCTTTCCATTCGCCGCTGCGCACCTTGTCGGCGAAAGCCGCCATGCGGTCGAGCACGGTATGTACGTCCGGCACCACGTCGCGGCCGTCCGTCTCGATCACCTCGCCACGCGGCGCGCGCAAGGCGACGTGCAGCACGGCGCGGTCCTCCGAGACGTTGATCTTCTCGCCGCGGAACATGGCGTCGCGCCGCTCGGCGATTTTGCGCTCCTTGGCAAGGTCGATCAGAAGCGCAAGCGTCTCCTCGGTGATGCGGTTCTTCGAGTAGTCCAGCACGAGACCCGCGCCTTCCGCCGTGAACTTCGCGGCGCGGTTCTTGTCCTTGGCGAACAGGTCGCGCAGATGCGCGTCCTGGATCTTGGCATGATGCGCCTCGAGCGCTTGCCAGGCCGGGGTTTCGATCGGTGTGGGCATGTGGCCTCCCTAGCTCAGCGCTTTTGTCTTGGTCTCGATGGCTTGCAGCAGGTCCTGCCACGACTTGACGAAAGAGTCGGCACCTTCCTTTTGCAGCTGCGCCGCGAGATCGGACACCGAAATGCCGGCCTTCTCGTAAGCCGCGAGCACGTTCTCGCAATCGCCGCCGTCCGGTGACAACACGCCTTCCAGCTTGCCGTGATCGGCGAACGCGAGCAGCGTCTTGTCCGGCATGGTGTTGACCGTGTTCGGCGCGGCGAGCGCCCCGACATAAAGCGTGTCCGGCGCCTTCGGGTCCTTGGTGCTGGTGCTGGCAAATAGCAGCCGCTGGGGCCGTGCGCCCATGGAGGCGAGCCGCTGCCAGCGGTCGGAGTAGAGCATGGCCCGGTAATCGCGATAGGCCTGATGCGCCACGGCAATGCCGAGTCTGTCGCGCAAATCGTCGGGCACCTTGTCCATCACCGCTTTGTCCCAGCGGCTGATGAAGATGGAGGCCACCGAGCGAACATCCGGGTCGAGGCCCGCGGCGACCCGGCGCTCGAGGCCTTTCATGTAGGCGTCGGCCGCGGCCACGCAATGTTGCGAGGAGAACAGCAGAGTCACGTTGACGGTAATGCCTGAGAAGATCGCTTCCTCGATGGCCGGCAGGCCTTCCTTCGTGCCCGGAATCTTGATGAAGAGGTTTCGCTTGTGCGCGCGCCCGTAAAGCCGCTTGGCCTCGGCCACCGTGGCTTCCGTATCGTAGGCAAGGAGCGGCGAGACTTCGAGCGAGACGAAGCCGTCCACCGTGGCCGTACGCTCGTACACCGGCAGGAACAGATCCGCCGCCCGCGACAAGTCCTGCAAGGCCAGCTCGAAGAACAGCGCCTCGCCGGTATAGCCCGCCGTGGACAGGCGCTTGATCTCCGGGTCGTAACTGTCGCTCTTGGAGACGGCGTTGTCGAAGATCGTCGGGTTCGACGTGAGCCCCGTCACCGAGAGCTCGTCGATATATTTCTTGAGCGTGCCGCTATCGAGCATGTCGCGGGTGATGTCGTCGATCCACAGGCTTTGCCCCAGATCGTGCAGGGCTTCGGTTGCTTTCACTTGTCTATCTCCTCCTCAAGCCGGCTGAAGCATCGAGAAATCAAGCTCCATCAGGTCGGCGATGCGGGCGATCTCCATATCGGCCGGCGGAAAGCTGGTCAGGGTGCGTGCGTCCTTCGCGTAGTGACCTTGGCGCGGAAAAATGGTGGTTACGCGGTCGCCCCAGGCCTTCTTCACCGCATCCAACAGGCTGAGCTTGTCGTCGATCAGCACATAATGTTTGGCCGGGTAGGCGCGCTGCACCGCGTCGAGCTCTTTTTCTTTGTGGACATAGTTCAGTACATGGCCCCCGAAGGCGTCCAACAGGCCGGCCCGCTCCAATTTGTGCGGCTGGAATACGCCGTCGCCGTCGGTGAGGATCACCGGCAGTCCCCATTGGCGCACGTGGCGGACGGCGCCAAGCGCATCCGGATAGAGCCGCTCGATGAACGGGTAGTCCATCACCCAGTTGGCGAGCCGCAAGACGCGGGGGTCGTCCACATGCGCGAGACGGAACTTCTCCAGTGTGCCGAGAAAATCGGCGTAGCCGTGCTTGACCCGCTCTTCTTCGTAGAGCGCCCAAAGCTCGTCCCGCGCTTCTTCGCCGAACATCTCGCTCACATGGTCGCCGAGATCGGCCTTCATGCGGTCGTTGTCGAGCAGCGTGTTGTCCACGTCGAAGAGGAAGATGACCTGGTGTGTCTCGGACATCTTATGTCTAGGCGGGTTTAGGATTGAGCCAGCGACCGTCCGCGCCCACGAGCTGCTCGGCCTCGTCCGGTCCCCAGGAGCCGGGCTTGTAGCGATAGACCGGCGTCACGTTGCCGAGCACGCCGTCCACGATACGCCATTCCGCATCGACGATATCCTCGCGGGTGAAGAGATCGCTGATGCCGTTCATGGCGTCCCCGAGCAACCGCTGATAAGGCGGTTTGTCCGCGCCAGGCTGCCGGGTCAGGATCAGCTCCACGTCGTCGCCGATCATGCGGTCGCCGGGAACCTTGACGCGGGTGCCGAGCGCGATGGTCACGTCGGGTTGGATCCGAAAGCGCATATGCCCGCAGCCGATCGAGCTGATCTCGCCGAAGGTCTCGCGCGGCGGCCGTTTGAATTGCACCACGGCCTCGGCGATGCTGACCGGCAGGCATTTGCCGGTGCGGATATAGATAGGCACGCCTTCCCACCGCCAGCTGTCGATAGCGAGCCGCGCGGCGGCATAGGTCTCTACCGTCGAGCCGGGATGCACGCCTGGAACTTGCTCGTAGCCCTCGTACTGACCGCGCACCACGTCGTTAGGGCTGAGCGGCCGGACAGACTTCAGAAGGCTCGCTTTGCGGTCGCGAATGGCCTCGTACTCCTGGCCGGTCGGCGGGTCCATGGTCAGCGACGCCAGAATTTGCAGCATGTGGTTCTGCAGCACGTCGCGTATCGCACCGGCCTCGTCGTAGAAGGCGCCGCGGTCCTGCACGCCGAAATTCTCCGCCATGGTGATCTGGATGCTGCGTACATGATTGCGGTTCCACAGCGGTTCGAAGATCGAGTTGGCGAAGCGCGTATAGAGGATGTTCTGCACCGGCTC
>CAYWIA010000109.1:0-4031 GCA_964458245.1 uncultured Methyloceanibacter sp.
ATCGCGCGGCTCGAGGCGGGCGCCGCCGGCGACAATCGCGACAGGCTGGACCTCTCCGCACTGGTGAGCGACGTGGCCGAGCTCTACGAGCCGGTGGCCGAGGAGCGGGGGATCACGCTCAAGGCGTTAGCCGAAGGGCCGATCCCCGTTCGGGGCGACCGGCAGCTTCTGGGCCAGGCCATCACAAATCTGATCGACAACGCGCTCAAATATGGCGCGCCACAGGCCCAAGGCGGCAATGGCTGGGCGCCGGAGGTGGATATTCGTGCGGAAGTCCATGACGGAACTGCCGAAATCATCGTCGCGGACCGAGGACCCGGCGTGCCGGAATCGGAGCGCGAGCGCGTCCTCGGGCGCTTCGTGCGTCTCGAAGAGAGCCGCTCGGAGCCCGGCAGCGGGCTCGGCTTGAGCCTTGTCGCGGCGGTGGCGAGGCTGCATGGTGGCGCGCTGAGGCTCGAGGACAACGAACCGGGCCTCCGTGTCGTCCTCTCTCTTCCCTTGGAGGGTGATGCGCTCGTCAACGGGACGGCGCCGGAGCTGTCCACGGGAGCAGAGCTAAGACCGACGTGACGGCGCTCGCCGACCGCATCACCGAATGCCCCGAAGTCTATGACGCGGCCCGCGGGGCCGATGTCTACCAGGCGGTTTGCAAGGCTTTTGCGGAAAATCCGGCGTTGGCGAAAGCAGCGGAGGCCGCCGCGACGCCCGATGTCGCGGCCTTGCTTCAAGCCGCCTTTTCAGGCTCTGGCTATCTCGCCGCGCTTGCCCAGCGGTCTCCGGACCTGCTCGCCGACTGTCTGACGCGCGATCCCGACACCCATCTCGACGAGGCGCGAGAGGCCTTGGCCGAAGAGGTCGCGCAAGCCACCGGCACCAAGGAAGCGATGGTCCTGCTGCGCCGGTTCAAGCAGCGCAGCGCGCTTCTCATAGGGCTCGCCGATCTGGGGGGCGTATGGCCGACGGAGAGGGTGCTCACCGGTTTGAGCGAGGCGGCGGATGCGACTCTCCAGGCGGCCGTGAGGTTCTTGTTCCGCAAGGCGCGCGAGGCAGGGCAGGTGACATCTGTCCAGGAGGCACCCGGGGCCGAGGAGACGCCCGGCTATTTCGTCATCGCCATGGGCAAGCTCGGTGCCATGGAGCTCAACTATTCGAGCGACATCGATTTCATGGTGTTCTACGACGCCGAGCAGGCGAAGCTCGCCGAAGGCGTCGAGCCGTCGTCGTTCTTCGTGAAACTCACGCGCGAGCTTGTGCGGCTGGTCCAAGAACAGACCGGCGACGGCTATGCTTATCGTACCGACCTTCGGCTCAGGCCCGATCCCGGGGCGACTCAGATCGCGCTCTCAACGGACGCGGGCCTCACCTATTACGAAAGCTTCGGCCAGAACTGGGAGCGGGCGGCGCTGATCAAGGCGCGCATCGCGGCCGGAGACGCGGCGTTGGGCGCGGCGTTTCTGGATCAGCTTGCGCCCTTCATCTGGCGGAAATATCTCGACTTCGCCGCGGTCGCCGACATCCACGCCATGAAGCGCCGAGTTCATGCCTTCAAGGGGCACGGCGCCATCGCCGTCGGCGGGCACGACATCAAGCTCGGCCGCGGTGGCATTCGCGACATCGAGTTCTTCGCCCAGACCCAGCAATTGATCGCCGGCGGACGTCATCCGGAGCTTCGCACGCGCGGCACGCTCGAGACCTTGGCGCGGTTGGCCGAAGGCGGCTGGATCGAAAGCCAAGCGGCGGAAGACCTTGGGCAAGCCTATCTCTTCCTGCGCCGGGTGGAGAACCGCCTCCAGATGGTGGGCGACCAGCAGACCCATATCATTCCCGACGACAAGAACGAGCTCGACCGCGTCGCGCGGCTTTGCGGCTTTTCGGACACCGATGCGTTCGGGGACGCGCTCCTCGCCCGGTTCAAGCTGGTGGAGGCACATTACGGGGCGCTGTTCGAGAAGATCCCGAAGCAGCAGACCTCGGCGCCGGGGATTGTCGTAGCGGATGATACCGACCCGGCGGCTCTCGCCAGTCTCGAAGCGCTTGGTTTCACCAACCCCGCCGCGGCCATCGCCGCCATCCGCGCCTGGCAATCGGGCCGCTACGCCGCGACGCGCAGCGCCAAGGCGCGCGAACGGCTCACCGAATTCCTGCCGCATCTGCTCGAAGCCTTCGGCCGCACGTCGGAGCCGGATCTTGCGCTCGCCACGTTCGACAAGGTGATCGCCAGCATGCCGGCGGGGCTTCAGCTCTTCTCGCTGCTCGCAGCCAATCCAAGTCTGCTGCGCCTCGTGGCCGACATCATGGGCACGGCGCCGCGGCTTGCCAAAATCATCGGCCGGCGTCCTAAACTGCTCGACGCGGTGCTCGATCCGGGATTTTTCGGCGTGGTGCCGTCGCCGGCTAGGCTCAAAGAGATTGTCGCGAGCGCGCTCTCCCTCGCCACGGACTACCAGGACGCCCTCGACCGGGCGCGCATCGTCGGGCGCGAGCAGGGCTTCCTCATCGGCGTGCGGGTGATCTCCGGCACGATCTCGGCGCGGCAGGCCGGAGCGGCGTACGCGGCGCTGGCGGAGACGCTGATCGAGGCTCTGTGCGGCTCAGTCAGCGAGGAGCTCGTGGACCAATATGGGCGTATGCCGGGCGGCGCCGTGGCCGTGATCGCCATGGGTAAACTCGGCAGCTACGAGATGACGGCGACATCCGATCTCGATCTCATCACCGTCTACGATTTCAGCGGGGAGGATACCCAGTCCGACGGCGAGAGAAGCCTGCCGGGCACGCAATATTACACGCGCTTCACCCAGCGCCTGATCGCCGCGCTCTCGGCGCAGACCGCGGAAGGCGCGCTCTACGAGGTCGATATGCGGTTGCGGCCCTCGGGCAGCCAAGGACCGGTGGCGACAAGGCTTTCGGGCTTCATCGACTATCAAGAGCGCTCGGCCTGGACGTGGGAGCATCTGGCGCTGACCCGCGCGCGGGTGGTCGCCGGACCCGTCGAGCTGCGCCGGACGATCAACGACACGATCAAGGCTGTCCTGGTCCGGCCGCGCGAAAGGGCGGCGGTGGCTCAGGAGGTCCAAACCATGCGCGCCAAGATCGCCGGCGAAAAGGGGACCTCCGATATCTGGGATCTCAAGCAGGTTCGCGGCGGACTGGTCGATATGGAGTTCCTCGCACAATTTCTGCAGATCGTGAGCGCCGCCGAGCATCCTACTGTTCTCGATCAAAACACGGAACTGGCGCTGACCAAGCTATCCGCCGCGGGCGTGCTTTCGCCCGCCGACGCCGAGATCCTGATCCCCGCGGCGCGGCTCTACCACACGCTGACGCAAGTTCTCCGGCTCTGCCTCGACAAGCCGTTCGACGCTGCGGAGGCGCCTCTGGCACTCAGGGAACTGTTGGCGCGCGCATCCGACATGCCGGACTTCGCGACCCTGGAGGCGATGTTGAGGGACACGCTGGCAAACGTGCACGACGCGTTCGACCGGATCATCGCATGAGATTGCAAGGCGGGACATCGGGCCATCGCCGGCTGCAATCGGCAAGTTCTTCAATGGAGAATGATTGTCCCGACGGAAGCGACATTTGCGAAGCCGACCAGCCGTCTCGTGCAAACCGCTCCACGCTCATTGGCTCGGCGAAAAGAACACCCTGGACGAGATCGACTCCCATCTCCCGCAAGGTGAGAAAATCCGCCCATGTCTCGACGCCCTCGGCGACGGTGCGTGCACCATTCCTCTGGCCAAGGTCGATGATGCGGCGACACATTGACTGCTTTAGCTGGTCCCCGGCGCAACCGAGAACGAATTTCCGATCGATTTTGATCTCCACAAAGGGGAACTCGTTTAGGCTGGTAAGCGAGGGCCATTCCGCGCCGACGTCGTCCACCGAAATTGCGATCTTATGGAGACGAAGCTCTCTCGCGACATCCTTCGCGTGAGTCAGGTTGCGTGCGATATCCGTGCCGTTGCTTTCCACGAGCAATCCCTCGAAAGCGGCATGGTGAGGCAGCTTCTTCCGCAAACTATTGATCGAAG
>CAYWIA010000109.1:4131-7002 GCA_964458245.1 uncultured Methyloceanibacter sp.
CATGCCGGTGAAATTTCGATCCGAGAGCATTCTCAGAGCGTTGCCTGCAGCGAGAGATCCGGACATCAGCCCGAGAAGAACGAGGTCTGGCGTTCGTGCGTCAAGGGCCGCGTGCAAGTCCTGTGCTTCTGCACACTCGTGCGCGGTGAAGCCGAGCTCCTTCAAGGCTTCCCGGAGGAACTTTCGAATATGATCCTTTCCATCAGTAACGCAGACGTGCGGCACCGTCCTCTGCCGATCTTCCATAGTTCCCCCTCCGTCGCTAACACGCGCATGTTGCAGATGCGAAGGGCTCCGAAATATGGAGGGCTCATGACCAGAAAGCGACGCGTCCGTTCACCGTTAATATCAAGACATGTCGGAAAATTTGAATGGCCTTTGAATTGAGTGTCGATCAATTCCTCGGCTCGCGCGCGAGCATGACCTGCAGGGGCTCTAGTCTCTGACAATCAGCCGGCGTTCTGCTCAACAAACGGGAAAGCGGAGATGGCGCGCCCAGGATCTAGGCGCTCTCGGCGAGCGGCTCTTCCTCGACCGGCTGAACAGCCTCGACGGGCAGGATGCAGGTGACAGTCGTCCCCTGACCCTCGCGGCTCTTGATCTGGAGCGTGCCGCCGTGAAGCTCGATGAGCGCGCGGGAAATCGCCAGTCCGAGCCCGCTGCCTTGATGGCTTTTGGAGAACTGATTTTCCACCTGCTCAAAAGGTCTGCCGAGCTTGGTGATGTCCGTCTCGGCGATGCCGATCCCGGTGTCCTTGATGGCGATCTTCACCTGACCGTTTCTCCGCGAGAGATGCACATCCACACGGCCACTGTCGCGGGTGAACTTGACCGCGTTCGACAGGAGATTGAGGAAGACCTGCTTCAACGAGCGGCGGTCTGCTTCGATGGCGAGCTGGGCGGGACCGTGGCGCTCCAAGGTGATGTCGCGCTCAGCGGCGGCCTGGTTCACCACCTTCATGCTGTCTTCAATGATGTCCGCCACATCCACAGTGCTGACATCGAGGGTCATGCGCCCGGCCTCGATCTTCGACATGTCGAGGATGTCGTTGATGACTTCGAGCAGGTAAGCGCCGCTTGAGTAGATGTCGCGTGCGTATTCCTGATATTTCGGATGGCCGAGCGGGCCGAATAATGCCTGCTGCATCACCTCGGAGAAGCCGATTACGGCGTTCAGCGGCGTGCGAAGCTCGTGGCTGATATTGGCGAGGAACTCGGACTTGGCGCGGTTGGCGGCTTCCGCGCGGTTCTTCTCAAGCGCGTATTTTTCGGCGAGATCGACCAGTTGCTGCTTTTGGTGCTCCAGCTCGCGGCGCGAAAGCCGCAACTCGGCAACGCTGGCGCGGAGCTGGTGCTCGCTCTCAGCATTGCGGGTTTGGCTCTCCTTAAGGTCGCTGACATCCGTGCCGACGCTGACATAGCCGCCGTCGCGGGTGCGACGCTCATTGATATGGAGCCAGCGGCCATCTTCCAATTGCGCTTCGTAGGTCCGTGAGTCTCCGGCATCCTTGCCGGCCACGGCGATACGTTTGGAGACGATCGGCTCGGCGGCGGCGGCGATGACCTCGTCATAAGAGCTTCCAGGTCTCACCAAATCGTCGGCGAGCCCGTGGAACTGCTGGTATTTGCTATTGCACATCACCAGCCGGTTCTGGTTGTCCCACAACACGAAGGCCTCGGAAATGGTCTCTACCGCGTCGCGCAGGCGGGCGTTGGCGTCGGCTGCTCCAGGGATCGCGTCCTGGTCGGCAAGGACCGCCATGCCGGTGAGGTAGGGCTCAGTGCCTGAAAGGTTCCGAGTAATATGTCCACGCAGGCGGATCGTGACCCAATGGCCTTCCGCGTGGCGCAAACGGAAGCACTGGTCGAACAGCGAGATACCTTCGCGCAAGTGACGGTCGACTTCGGCGCGAAGGTCGTCGTCGCGATGTAGGGCCTGAGCCAGCACGCCGTAGGGCATGGCTTCGGTCATTGGTTCGGCCCCGAGCAGCCGGTACATGGGTGCGGACCAGTGCACGTGACCGCGGGCCAGGTTCCAGCGCCAGACACCGCATCCGGGCAGCGCCTCGGTCAGCTCTTCGGTTAGAGCGTCTCTCTGGGCGGCGGCCGCAGGCGGCGCGAGATACCACAGTCCACCGGCAACGAGCGCGAGCACCAGACCGGCGCAGATCAGAAGCGTGATCTCGATAATGGCATCGCTCCGCCAACCGGAGAGGGCGTGGCCCACCGGCTGAAGGAAGGCCAGTTGCGCGTCGGTTCTCGGGATGTTGCGCACGGTGACGAGGGCATCGGTGCCGTCGAACAGGGTGATGCGCAGCACGCCCGCGTCGGCGCCCATGATCGTCAAAGGCTGCTGGGGCCCGAGAATCGTGAGAAGGTTCCCTTGGTAGGGGCTGTCGATGGGCGCGCTCGCCTGGACGTTGCCTTCGGCATCGGCAAGTAGCGCTGTGCGTCCATTGTGGATTGCGCCTTTCGGGAGGCTGTCGGCGAGGGTGGCTTGCCAATCCGTGCTGGAGTTGAGGGTCTCGGCTTTGAGCTGCAGGGCGGCGACCTCGGCCGTCAGCGCGAGTTGCCGCTGCGCGGAGTCAAGGGCCGCGTCCTTGCCGTTGCCGATCTGATAGTAGAAGCCCAGGCAGGTCGTGGCCGCGAAGCCGATTAGAAGAATTGGGATAAGGCGCCGCAGAACTTCGGTAGAGGGGAGATGGCGATCAAAGAGAGCACGCAGGTCCTGCCATTGTGGCCCCGCGATAGAAAAGACTCCCTCGCCTCGCGCAGAACGTGCCCGCGCCATTCGGTCCCCCTTCTTCTCTCGTCGCAGTCCCGGAGAAGTTGCCGCATCTCCGAATCGCTTCCGTCCATGGAATCGATGAC
>CAYWIA010000110.1:0-4959 GCA_964458245.1 uncultured Methyloceanibacter sp.
GGCTTCACGCTTTCTGCTGCCAGCGCCCGTCTCCGTCCTGCTGCCAATAGCTCACGGCAAAGCCCTTCTCCTTCGCCGCCGCCCAGGCCTCTCGCGCCCGCCCCACGGCGCTTGCGTCGCGGCCGTCGAACATATGAACCACGCGGATGTAGCCGCTCGCGTCCTCCAACGCCGCGCCGTCCACCAGGAAGCGCACGGCCGCCTCGTTTGGATTGTCCTCGTCGTCGGTGAGATAGATCGGTTGGGCGGAAGGTGTACCGTCGCCCGCCGCCCCGTGCGGCAGAAAGCTGTCCTCGCGAAAGGTCCACAGCAGCGTGTTCAGCGCCTCGACCCGTTCCTTGCTCGCCGCTTGCACGGCCGCGCGCCAGCCTCGCTCCAAGGACCGCTCCAGCAGCGTCGGCAGCACCTGCTCCAGCGAGCGGTTCTCCAGGTGATAGAAATAGACTTCCGTCTCGCCGCTCATTCCGCGCCAGCCTTCGCATAAGGGTTCTTGCCTTTACGCAGGTTGAAGCGGATCGGCACGCCCGGCAGGTCGAACGTTTCGCGCAAGCCGTTCACCAAATAGCGCACGTAAGACTCCGGCAGCGCCTTTGGCATCGAGCAAAAGGCGACGAAGGTCGGCGGCCGGGCGTTCGCTTGTGTCATGTAGCGGATCTTGATGCGGCGCCCAGAGGGGGCTGGTGGCGGATGCGCGTCGACGGCGGCGCCGAGCCAGTCGTTCAGGGCGTGCGTCGGCAGGCGCTTGTTCCACACCTCGTCCGCCGCGAGCACCGCGTCCATGAGCTTGTCGACCCCCTTGCCGCTTTTGGCCGAAACCGTCACCAACGAGACGCCTTTAACCTGCGGCAGGAGCCGCTGACACATCTCGCGCAGCTCTGCCAGACGCTGCTGGCGCTCGCGCACGAGATCCCATTTGTTGACGGCAATGACGAGCGCCCGGCCCTCCTGGGCAATGAGGTTGGCGATCTGCAAGTCCTGCTTCTCGAAAGGCTGCTCCGCGTCGAGCAGCAACACCACCACCTCGGCGAACCGGATCGCTCTCAGCGTGTCGCCCACCGACAGCGTCTCGGCGGTGCCTTCGACCCGCGCCTTGCGGCGCAAGCCCGCCGTGTCGAACACACGCAGAGGCCGCCCCTTCCATTCGATCTCAGAGGCGATTGCGTCGCGCGTGATGCCGGCTTCGGGTCCGGTGATCATGCGTTCCTCACCAAGCAGCGCATTGACCAGCGTGGACTTGCCGACATTCGGCCGGCCGACAACGGCCAGGCGCAACTTGAAAGTCCGCTCGTCCGTTTCCTCAGCCCCAGACTCCGTCTCGCCGCGCGCCTCAAAAGCTTGCCCAATGGCGTCGATGACCTCGCCGATACCGAGACCATGCTCGGCGGAAATCGCCAAGGGCTCGCCGAGGCCGAGCGAAAACGCCTCGTAGAAGCCGGGCTCCGCCGCGCGGCCCTCCGACTTGTTGGCGGCCAGCACCACGGGCTTGCCAGCGCGTCGCACCAGATCGCCGAAGATCTCATCCGCAGCGGTCACGCCCGTGCGCGCGTCGATCAGGAACAGCACGAGATCGGCTTGTCCGATGGCCGCTTCGGTCTGCTGGCGCATGCGCGCGGTGAGCCCTTGATCACCGGATTCGAGACCGGCCGTATCGACGAGCGTGATGGTGCAGGCGTCGAGTTCAACCTCGGTCTCGCGGCGGTCGCGCGTAAGCCCCGGCTGGTCGTCGACGAGAGCCAGCCGCCTGCCCGCAAGCCGGTTGAACAGCGTCGACTTGCCGACATTCGGCCGACCGACAATGGCGACAGTAAAGGACATGGACCCGTTTTCGAGATGCGCGGAGCGAAAGGCTGCGACGCCGGCGGCAAGAATCAGTTGAGGGCGATCAGATCGGCATCGTCGGACAGGATATACATCCGGCCGCCGGCCACAACGGGCGTTACAAAGACTTCCGTATCGAGGTCAACCTTGCTGCTGATCTGTCCGCCCCTGGCATCGACGCCCACAAGCAGACCCTCGCTGGAGACCACCCAGACCTGGTTTCCGGCAAGCACCGGCCCGCTCCAGCGTGCGGCGTTCGGCAGTTCGGCCACCCAACGCACCTCCCCATCATTGCGGCCGAGCGCCATGAGCCTGTTCGCCACATCCACCACGAACACCGCATCGCCCGCGACCCAAGGCATTTGCGTGCTCGCCACATTGCGCGTCCAGACCCGCGCGCCCGTGGCAAGCGAGGTGGCGATCATCCTGCCGCCATGACTGACTGCATAAACGACCCCGCGATCGACCACGGGCCGCGCCGGATCGCCGAGAACGCCGGAGGCGCTCTTTTCCGTTGAACGGCTCAGCGAGTCGCGCCATGCCGCTTTGCCGCTGCCGGCCTCATAGGCGACGATATCGCCGGCGGGGAACGGGGCCACCACGATGCCGCCCGACACCGCCGGGCTCGCATTGCTCAGAAGCGTTGCGCTCTGCGGCAGGCCGCGCTGCTTCCAGGATTGCTCGCCCGTGCTGGCGCTCAGCGCGTAGAGATTATTGTCGGTGGAGACGAAGAAGATCTTGCCCGCCGCCGCGGTGGGTGAGTTGCGGATCGGCTTGCCGATTGCCTTGGTCCACTGAACGGCGCCACTCGCCGGGTTGATCGCGACCACGGTGCCGTAGCCCGTCGTGGCATAGAGCGTGTTGCCCTCGAGCGCGAGCCCGCCGCCGAAGCCTTCGCTGCTTTTCTCGTTCTCGGGCGTGAGGCTGGTCGACCAGACCTTCGCGCCGCTCGAGGTGGAGAAAGCCGATACGTCACCCGCGGCGTCCAACGTGAACACCTTGCCTCCAGCCACGAGAGGTACCGCGCTCAGCCGCCCGCTCGACGAAGACCCCGTGCCGGCGTCCGCGGTCCAGACCTTGCGCAGGCCGCCCTGAAGCGCCGGATGACCGAGACTGTTGGAGGGCACGCCGCCTGGCTGCGTCCAAGACGCGTTGACGCTCGCCGGCGGCAAGGAGACCGGCTTCGCCGTGATCTGGCCGGCGCCGAACTCACCCGGATCGGTGATAACGGCGATACGCTCGCCCGGCAGCCGTTTCTCTTCCTCTGAGAACGGATTCTTGATTGACGAGAGCGGCCCGCCACAGCCGGAAAGAAACAGGGCGACCGCAACGACAAGAAGCCCTGCGCCGAAAAGGCGACCGCCCGTTCTCCGTTCTTTATCCCGGCCCAATTTTCGAGCCCCGCTGCTTCGTAACTAATTGGTCGTGGAACTGCTCTGCGCCGGCGTGCTGCTCACAATGAGTGCAAGCATCATATTGGCACGGTCGCGCATGTTCGGCGGCGTCCCTTGATCGCCGAGAAGAGCGCTGAACTGCTCCTCGGCTGTACGCATGTTCTTGTGCTGATAAGCCGAAAGGCCAAGCAGCTCCCGGGCCGAGAACCGCCAAGCGGTGTTTCCCTCGATCAGCCCTTTGAGCCGCCGCTCCATCTCGGCGTAGTCGGCCTTATCGAGCCGGAGCGTCGCGGCCTGAAGCGTGGCAAGCCCCTGCAGGATCGGATCGACGCCGCCATCCGTGGCGAGCGCGTCATAGGCGGTGACGGCGTTGTCTGTCTCGCCCGCTTTCGCCTGAGCTGCCGCCAACTGGAACCGGGAAAGAACCTGGTAGCCGTGCGGACCGTCGTCCGCGAGCGTTTCGAAAGCTTTGGTGGCTTTGGCCGGGTCGGACTCGTTCTCGAGGACCATGGCCTGAACGAATTCCGCTCCGGCTCTCTGCGATTCCCGCTCTTTCCAGAAGGACCATCCCTTATATCCGGCGACACCGGCGATCAGAATGGCGGCAAAGACGATGATGTAGACACCGAATCTGTCCCACAGCCTCTTGTACTGGTCGTGGCGGACGGCCTCGTCGACCTCGCGAAAGAAACTGTTATCGCTCATTGGGCTGCGGGCTCTTCTGATGACAAAGGATCGGCGGCCGGGGCAGACGCAGCCACCCTGACCTCACGCCGTATAGTGAAGGCCCGTTGCTCGCGCAAGGCTCAAGCCCCGGCGCGACCTGGCAAGCGTGGTAAATGCGTTAGCCCTCTAAGGCTAACTGCCTGTCATTTTGGTCTTTTTCGTGGCCCCGTCATCGTCCTCGAACATCGGATAGGTGTAAGCGTCCGATGGGAAGACGCGGGCGCGCACCTCGGTGGAATAGGCCTTCACGGCCCCTTCGATGGCATCACCGAGATGAGCGTATTCCTTGACGAATTTGGGCACGCGCGGGGAGAGCCCCAGCATGTCCTCGAGCACGAGGATCTGCCCGTCGCATTCGGCCGAGGCACCGATGCCGATCGTGGGAATGGCGATCTGCTTGGTGATGCGCGCGGCCAGCAACTCGGCCAAAGCCTCGACGACCACGGCGAAGGCGCCGGCGTCGGCCACGGCCTTGGCGTCCTCTTCGAACCGGGCCCACTCGGAACGGTGGCGCCCTTGCGGCTGAAAGCTGCCGATCTGGTTCACGGCCTGGGGCGTGAGCCCGATATGGCTCATCACCGGGATGCCCCGGCTCGTGAGATATTTGATGGTCTCGGCCATATGCACGCCGCCCTCGAGCTTGACCGCGCCGCAGCCGGTCTCCTTGAGGACACGGGCGGCATTGCGAAACGCGATGGCCGGGCTTTCCTCATAGGAGCCGAAAGGCATATCGACCACGACGAGCGCTTGCTTGGAACCGCGCACCACGGCCTGCGCGTGCATGATCATGAGGTCGAGCGGCACAGGCACGGTGGTCTCGTAGCCGTGCATGACCATGCCGAGCGAGTCGCCGACGAGCAGAATGTCCACATGGGGATCGATTATCCGAGCCGTATGAGCATGATAGGCGGTGAGCGCGACGATCGGCTGCCCCCCCTTCCGTTTGGCGATGGCGGGCGCGGTTACGCGTTTGAATTCAAAGCTTTGCGACACGGACTTCGGCCTCGCACATTCGGACACT
>CAYWIA010000110.1:5059-6953 GCA_964458245.1 uncultured Methyloceanibacter sp.
CCGAACAGCAGCATCGAGGCGAGATCGCCGTTGGCGATCAGATGCGCCAGCGCCCAGGTCTTGATCGCCACCAGGAACGGGTGCTTGACCGCGGCCTTGATGCGGCCCGGCACATACGCCGCCACCAGGAAAATGAAGGCCGGCAGCATGAGCACGATGGCCACCCACCGCGTCCAAGGCGGCGGCGACCAGATCTGGATCACGGGGGCAACCGCGAAGCCCCAGACGACCAGCACGAGCCCCGCCAGCGACAGCACGCCGAAGGCGGCCTTGTAGCCGGTCTCCCCCAGGCGCGCGATCAGTGCGTCGCGCACAGGGGGAAAGGTCGGCAGCAGATGAATGCCGAGAAAGACGACGATGCCAGCGATCAGCAAAGCCATGGTTCAGCCCCCACAATGCCTGCGGGCCTCCTGGTCTCGCGAAGGGACGAAAGGCGTTAGTCGGTGACCGGCGGGCCGTAGCGGTTCGGGCCCTCCGTGCCCTTGAGGAACCCGAGCTCGATCAGCAACCACAGAGCGCCGATGATGGGAATGAGGCCGATCAGCACCCACCAGCCGGACTTGTCACGGTCGTGGAAGCGCTTGATGTAGATCAGGATGGCGGGGATCAGAATGATCAGCGACCACAGCCCGCTCAACAGCCCCAACCCGGACTCGGGATCGACCGTGCCGATGGCGGCATCGATGAGAGACAAGATCAAACTGACGACCACCGCCGGCAGCACCAGATAAAGCCAGAGCTGCTTGCGGTTCACCCGGCCTTGGGCCGACAGATAGAACTGCTTGTAATCCATGATTGCGCCCCCCTTCCCGAGAATCGAGAGCGCGAGATTATCACGGGGCAAGAGCGGAAGCATCATGGGGAAGGCCGGAAGCGATGCGCCGCGGGGGCGCCGCTACCGGCAGATCGGCAAGGGCCGCTCCGGGCCCGGCGGATGCGCTTTGCGATATTTGTCGATGATGGGCTCGAGGCTTTCCTTCGGCCAGAATTTCGGCGCGCCGATCGCCCGCAAGCAGGCGGCGTTCCAGTAGAGCCCGGCGCGCGCCGGCGACTTGCCGGCCTTCACCGCCGCCGCGACCGCGTCGATATCGCTTGATTCAGGGTAGATGTAGACGGTCGTCGCCCTGTCCTTGACGATCTCGAAGATCTTCTCGGAGTCCGCCGGCGTCCAGCTGGTGCAGCCATTGCTGCGCCCGGCGCTGTAATCCAGCAACGACCCGTAGGCGACGTAGCCCTCCTCGTTCGCGTAAGGGTCTTTAGGATCCTTCGCGCGGCACATGTTCCGCAGCAGCACGGCCGGGTGTCCGCCGATGGCGCGCTCCCGGGCGTTGGCCGTGTCGCCCTCTCCCTCGAATTGCAGGAAGGAACGCACCAGCGGCACGCGCTTGCCGCCCGTGCGGTAATAGCCCTTGAACGAGGTGCGCGTCTCGGCCGTCCAATAGGCGCCGCCGGTCGTGAGCTTCGAGCCTTCCGCGTTGCTGAAATTCTTGGCGCATTGCTGCCCGTTCGCATAATTGGCCAGGCCCCGCAGATTGCTGCCGTTGCCGTAACCCGACGAGACCGCGCGGAACGAGCGGTCGGCCTCGCAAATGATGTAGAACCGGCGCCCGCGCTGATTGCCGACGATGCTGGGGCGCGTCGCGTCCATGGCGAAGTAGCACGGGTTCTTGGCCTTCCCTTCGCGCACCTTCTCCAGATAGAGCCCGCGCGCGCGCCTCAACACCACTTCGCTAATCTTTCCTTCGCCGTCGCCCACATGGGCCCGCAGCCAAGGGGGAATGTCGGACCCCTGCTCGGCGGCAAACGCCCGGGGGACGCCCGCCGCGAGCGCGGCGAGCGCGAGGCCAAGGATGGCAAGACACAGAGCTGTCAAACGCACCGGCTCAAATCTCCT
>CAYWIA010000111.1:0-6950 GCA_964458245.1 uncultured Methyloceanibacter sp.
GCCCCGGCGGCCTGGCCCGATCGGCGAACGCGCGGGATCCCGGGCCGCCATGCGGAGTTTTCCGCGCCCTACCCTTCAGCCAGTGGGTAGCCTATCGAACGAGAAGCCCGGCCTCTTCGCCGGGTTTCTTGCTTTGCGCGATCCCCAGGCCTGCCGTCCTAAATTGGCGCGCGCATTAACTCTTTCTCAAGCGGATCGGAGTGAGATGGGCGGCGTACCAAGTTGAGTACTCCAGTAGCGTAAGAGGGAATCAGTCATGCGCACCATCATTGCTCTTGCGGTCATCACCGCGACCATCGCCCTTGGCGGTTGCTTCCACCACGGTCAGCAGACCTACGTCACCGAGCTGCCGCCGGCACCGGTGCCCTACAAGTAAGCTTTCATGCACGCCGGTTTCGGTCTTTCGAAGTCCTGACGCCAGTCCGGGCTTCGCCGCATCCGGAATGAAAGCGAGGTTATCTGCGTAGAAGAGCCCGGCCGTTGCGCCGGGCTTTTTCGCGGCCATGCGCCAGGTGCGGGACCTCCCCTTCAAGTGCTTGTGAGCAGATATGAACCGCAAGTGATGTCGGCCTCGGCTAGCGTGCGGCGATGATGCCGGTGAGCGCGGGAGGGAGCCGAATTGTCCACGTTGATAACCTGGCTGGAGGCCGGACGGCGGCTCGCCGAACGCGTCCCCTATAGCATCGTCGCGCTGGTGGCGCGGCTCGCCGTGGCGAATGTGTTCTGGCGTTCGGCCCAGACCAAGGTCGACGGCCTGCATATCAAGGACACGACGTTCTTCCTCTTCCGCGAAGAGTATAAGGTGCCTGTCCTGCCGCCGGACCTCGCCGCCTATCTTGCGACCTATCAGGAGCTCGCCTTCTCAATCTTGCTCGTGATCGGGCTGGCTTCGCGCCTCTCCGCACTCGGCCTCATGCTCATGGTCGCGGTCATCCAGATCTTCGTTTATCCGGAAGGCTGGCCGGATCACGTTCTGTGGTTCGCGCTGCTGCTGCTGATCTTCGCGCGCGGCCCCGGAGCGATCTCCCTCGACCACTTGATTTGGTCGCGCGCCCGAAGCGAACCCGCGACCGCTCGCTAGAGAACGGACACGGCTCGCTTGAAGTGGTCGGCGCTCGCCGGTTTGTTTGCTTAGCCGCCGCGCTGCAGCTGCCGCAGCAAGGCATGGCTCGGATAGGAATCCGCGGGCAGGCCCAACTTGACTTGCATGTCGCGGATGGCGGCGCGGGTGCCGGCGCCGATGACGCCGTCGATCTTGCCCACGTCATAGCCGCGCTGCGCGAGGAGCTGCTGCAACTGTTTCGTCTCCGCCGCGGTGAACGGCTCGGGGTTTCCCCGGCGCAGTGACGGAGCGCCAGCGAGCCGCGTGGCGTAGTAGCCGGCGGTCGTCGAGTAGACGAGCGAGTTGTTCCAATCGAGATAGACGTTGATGAAATTCGGATAAGCGAGAAACGCCGGTCCGTCGCGTCCCATCGGCAAGAGAAGCGCGGAAGGCGTGTTGTCGGCGGGCACCGGCTTACCGTTGCGGTAGGTCACCCCATACCGGGACCAAAACAGCCGCGGCCGCTGAATCGTGACGTCCGCCTGCTCCCAAGGCAGATTGTCCGGCACGATGACTTCCTCGAGCCAAGGCTGACCCGGCTGCCACCCCTTGGATGCGATGTAGTTCGCGGCCGAGGCAAGGGAATCCGGTGCGCTGCGCACGAGGTCGCGGCGCCCATCGCCGTCATAGTCAACCGCGTAGTCGTAGTAGGTCTTCGGCTGAAACTGGAACTGACCGACCTCGCCATGCGCAGGACCCTTCATCTGCGCTGGGTTGAGATCGCCCCGATCGATGACTTTGAGCGCGTACATCAATTGCTCGCGGAACTCCTCGGGCCGGCGGCAATCATACGCCAACGTGGCAAGCGACTGGATGCTCGGCAAATTGCCCATCACCTTGCCGAAGTCGGTCTCCAATCCCCAATAGGCCACCAGCACCGGGCCCGGCACACCGTATTGCTGCTCGATCTTGTTGAAGGTCGAAGCATATTTCTGGAGCAGCGACTTGCCGACACTCAGACGGTTGTTGGAGACCATGCGGTCCTGGAACGTCAGATAGTCCTGGGCGAACACGCCCTGGCGCCGGTCATGGGCAATGGCCGTCGGATAATAGCTGACGCCGTTGAGCGCCGCGGCCACGGTCTGGGGCGAGACGCCTTCGGCGATGGCCTGTTGTTTGAAACCTTGCAGCCATTGATTGAAGCCGGCGGGGCCGGGGCACTGCTGCGCAAGGACGCTCGAAGCCGAGCCGAACAGCACCGCCGCACAGAGGCCAGCGCGCGCTGTCATCGAAATGACGCGAGTCATGGGGTGTCTAGCCATGCGCGCACTGAACCCAGTCGAAGGGCGTCCGTCAAGTTAAGAGCGATGACAAGCGAAGCGATCGCGCCGCCACTACGACGACCGATCGGAAACCACTTCCAACACGAAAGGAAAAAGCATCCGCAAAAAACGCGGCGGCTTGGCGCGATGCGGTGCCAGTCGCGTTTAGTCGGTATGCGGCGGCAGTTCGCCAATCCGAAGCTTCTCCATCAGCGCGTTGATGCGCCGCGAAGCCTCGCGTTTGCTCAAACCCTGCTGGAAAGCCCCCGGCTCACGCACTTCGTCCGCCAATGTCTTGAGATACGAGGCCTGCGCCCCCGTCATTGGCTCCGCGCCGTTGGACTCGCTCGACGCGAGGTACTGGCTCTCCTGATAGTCAGGGGCCCTCTTCTTCTGTTCCATATCGTAGTATTCCTGAACCGTCCTTGGTGTTTCCCTTTGAGGGTCTTTCTTGTTCACACGAGTGTTACAGTAAGAATCGAAAAGGGCAAGGATTTGGCGTCCTATGACAAAGGTTTGCGCGCAATTAGGTGCTGCCTAGAAAACGTCCGCCCCGAGGCGCCTCGCCATGCGGCGTGGTGAAGCGGCCTTCAGCCTCCCCCATTAACATTCTGTAAACCTTGACAAAATCTGGGCTTCATGCCCCGAAATGGCCCTCCGAAGACCGCTGGCCAGCCGAGTTTCTGCCCCTTTGTTCCGTAGGTTACCGCACTGCACCATTGTGTGCCGCCGGCTCGATTCTTCGTCGGCTTCTGCAAACACCTCCCAAACAAACTAAGGAGCAAAAACGCATGGTCAAAGTGCGGGCTAAACTTTTGAGGGTGGGACTTCTGGGTGCCGCTTTGATGTTGCCCTTGAGTGCCGCCCAGGCGGGCCAGGTGGGACACGCCTCGTGGTACGCGCTCACCTCAAAGACGGCGAGCGGGGAACGGATGAACCCGAGCGCTCTGACGGCGGCGCACCGTTCGCTGCCCTTCGGCACCAAGGTGCTCGTGGAAAATCTGAAAAACGGCCGTTCCGTGGTCGTGCGAATCAATGACCGCGGCCCCTTTGTGGGCGGGCGAATCATCGACGTCTCGAAGGGCGCCGCCGCACAGCTCGGCATGATTCACTCCGGTACCGCCAAGGTGCGCGTCACGCCGACAGGCGGAGGCGCGCTCAAGGCGGCCGGCCGGTCGAGCAAGAACTAGCCACCGAGACAACATACGGGGACCGGGAGCCCGGGGATCGAGGCGAGGGCTTCCTTCTCAAACATCTGAAAGATATGACGTTTCAGGGCTCCTGCAGAGCCTGCTTGAGACGGCCTACGACGCCGGGCATTCAGCCCGGCGTCTTTTTTGGCGCGCGCGACGCCCGGAACGGGCTTGTTACTCACGCCCGTTCCGCAAATTGCCGCCCGGGCGCCCGCCAGAACATTTCGAACCGTTGCACGGTTGCAATAGGCAGTCCGAGCAAAAGGCTGCATAGTCGCAAGGATTGGTGCTTGGGGAGCAGCCTTCCCACGGCAAGCGCGGTGGCGCATTCCTAGCCAATACGCCTAAGAGTCGCCGGGGGACCACATCCCCCACCCAGATCGGAGACGCTCCCAATGCTCATGCTCCCCACGCTCTCCAAGGCGCTTCCTCTGGCGGCCCTCCTGGCCGCCGCCTCCGTTGGGCTCGCGCTGGAAAGCGCCGTCGCTCAGCAACAGGAGCGCAGCCAAGGAAGCGGCCAGGGAATCTTCCAGAAGCCTCATCGCGGCCCGGCTATCGGCGGCACGTCATGGACTCTCAGCGACGTTTGGGGCGAGCCCGAAATGCCCGAGCCGTCCATGGATAGCCCGGGATACGATTACCCGCCCGGCGGTTACGACCTCAATGGCCCGCCGAGCAAGTCGCCCTACCCCAACTAGGCGCAAAAGCCCGGGTTGCGCCTGCACGCGCGCAAGTAGATGGGGTCTTGCACAGAGCAGCCTCACGCCCCTAGAGTGAGGCGCTTTGCGGGCAGACTGCGAACCAGGGTGGAGACTGGCCGCGTACGCTCCTTGGGAAGCGACGTGGTTTCTTTCCCCGTTTCCTAGACTTGCCTGATTTTCCGTGCGCGTCGCGCGGACCATTCGGAGGGGGAAAGGAGCTTCCCATGCGTCAGACCGGTACGGTCAAATTCTTCAATCACTCGCGGGGTTTCGGCTTTATCACGCCGGACGACGGCGGCAAGGATGTGTTTCTGCATATCTCCGCATTACAGAAGTCGGGTTTGCCGGCACCGGACGAAGGGGCGCGCGTCTCGTTTGAGACTGAGCCGGACCGTCGGGGCAAGGGCCCTCAAGCCATCAACGTGCAACTCGGCGAATAAGCTCTCCGCACAATCGAATATTTCCCACCCGCTGCGATAGCGCTGTCGTTCGACGCTGTTATCGTCAGCGGGATTTTTTTGGGAGGCGCGGCAGTGCTCGACCGCGCGAGACAGGCTAGGCTATGACGATGCCAGACAAGCGCGCATCCGACCTCGCGCTTCAAAGCGTGCTCGACCGTCTCGCCGAAGGACGGACCGCCGCCCTTGAGCGATTGTTTCAGTTTCTCGCCATTCCCAGTATCTCCACGGATCCCGCCTACCACGAATCCTGTCTTCAGGCCGCGGACTGGTGCGCGGACTCGCTGCGCGACATCGGGTTCGAGGTTCGCGTCGAGCCCACCGAAGGCAAGCCGATGGTTCTCGCCAAATGGCGCGATCCGGCCGGCACCAAACGCCCGCACGTTCTCTTCTATGGCCACTACGACGTGCAGCCGCCGGACCCGTTGGAGCTGTGGACGGCCTCACCCTTCGAAGCGCAGCTCGTCGACGACACCCAGCACGGGCAAGTCATCGTGGCGCGCGGCGCCTCCGACGACAAAGGTCAGGTGATGACCTTCTTCCAGGCATGCCGCGCCTGGATGGAAGTCCACGGCACGCTGCCCGTGGACGTCACCGTGCTGCTCGAGGGCGAGGAAGAGTCGGGAAGCCCGAGCCTCGCGCCGTTCCTGGCGACCCATGGCGATGCTTTGAAAGCCGACATCGCGCTCGTCTGCGACACCGGCCAATGGGATGCCGAAACGCCGGCAATCACCGCCTTCTTGCGCGGTCTTGCTTTCTCGGAAGTGACCCTCACCGGTCCATCGCGCGATCTGCACTCCGGCATTTACGGCGGCCCGGCACAAAACCCGATCCGCGTTCTTTGCCGGCTGATCGCCGACCTTCACGACGAGACGGGACGCATCGCCATTCCCGGCTTTTATGACGCCGTGCGAGAGCCGTCGCCCGAGCAACGCGAGGCCTGGCGCGCGCTCGGGTTCGAGACGGACAAATTTCTCGGCGAGATCGGCTTGAGCGTGCCCGCGGGCGAAACGGACCGGAGCGTGCTCGAACAGCTCTGGTCGCGCCCGACCGTCGAGGTGAACGGCATCGTTGGCGGCTATACCGGCCCCGGCACCAAAACGGTGATCCCCTCGCAAGCCTCGGCCAAGCTCTCCTTCCGTCTGGTGCCCGGCCAGGATCCGGCCAAGATCATCGACGGTCTGCATCGCTTTATTGCCGAGCGCCTCCCCGCCGATGTCAGCGTCGCCTATGGCGGCGAAGGCGGCTCGCCGGCTGTTGGTTTCGACACGAACGCACCCGCTTTTCGCGCCGCGGCGCAGGCGCTGGAGGCCGAGTGGGGCAAGGCGCCGGTCATCGTCGGCTGCGGCGCGTCGATCCCCATCGTGGAATCGTTCCGCACCCGGCTCGGCATGGACGCACTCCTGGTCGGTTTCGCCCTCGAGGACGACTGCATCC
Source organism: uncultured Methyloceanibacter sp. (assembly GCA_964458245.1). Lineage (GTDB taxonomy): Bacteria > Pseudomonadota > Alphaproteobacteria > Rhizobiales > Methyloligellaceae > Methyloceanibacter. The sequence continues at coordinate 6,154 of CAYWIA010000111.1, forward strand.
ATTCGCCCAACGAAAAGTACAATCTCAGCAGCTTCGAGAAAGGCGCGCGAAGCTGGGCTCGCATTCTCGGCGCACTCGGAGAACAGAATGCGCCGCTTTAGAAGCATGACGGTTGCCTCCGCCGTGCTGACCGTTCTGCTTTCGGCGAGCAGCGCACCTGCCTTCGACCGCGATCGTCCCGGCGTCTTCGACTACTACGTGCTGGTGCTCGGCTGGTCGCCGACCTATTGCCTCATCGAGGGGCGGCTCAGGCGCGATACGCAGTGCGACGCGAAGACTCCCCACGACTTCGTGCTACATGGGCTTTGGCCGCAATACGACAGAGGCTGGCCGAAGGATTGCTATGCGGGCAGGCGTCCCTGGGTCCCGTCCGAGGTGATCGACACAATGCGCGACATCATGCCGAGCAAGAGCCTCATCATCCATGAATACGCGACCCACGGAACTTGCGCCGGTCTCACGCCCGAGCAGTATTACGACGCCGCCCGCGCGCTCTACGACAGGATAAGCCTGCCGCCCGAGTTCACAGATCCGGAGGAACGGCGCGACCTGTCGCCCGAAAGCGTGGAACGCGAGTTCCTCGCCGCCAATCCTTGGCTGTCCGCCGATATGATCGCGGTGACATGCCGCCGCGATGCGCTGCTCGATATCCGTGTCTGCTTCGACCGCGATCTCCGTCCGCGCAAATGCGGCGCGAACGAAGATCAGCGGCGGCTTTGCCGCGCCGGCACGATCAACGTACCGGTGCCTTAGAAGCGATAGATCACCGAGCCGCGGAACGTATTCGAATCCGGATC
>CAYWIA010000112.1:0-5246 GCA_964458245.1 uncultured Methyloceanibacter sp.
GCTTGGTGCCGGTGTATTTGACGTTGAGGAAGCGCTCGGAGCCTTCCGCCTCGATCAGCTTGGTCAGGATGGCGCGCTTGCCCTGGTCGGTGAAGCTCACCTCCGCGCCTTCGATGCGCTCTTGCATCCAGGCGCGCTGCTCGGGATCGGAGATGTGCATGTACTCGAAGCCGATGCTCCCGGCATAGGCCTTGTTCAGGACCTCGAGCACTTGGCGCAGATTGGCGAACTCGAAGCCGAGTGCGCCGCCGATATAGATGGGTCTCGTGTAATCGGCCTTGGTGAAGCCGTAAGTGGCGGGGTTGAGCTCGGGATGCTCGCCGCGGTCAATGAGGCGGAGCGGGTCGAGCTGGGCGATGAGATGGCCGCGGGTGCGATAGGCGCGGATCAGCATGCGGGCGCCGAGGGTGTCGCGGGCCGCATCGAGCGCTTGCTGCTGAGTCAGCGCACCGGACGGCGGCGCCGTCATGGGCAGCGTGGCGCGGCCAAGCCCCCAGGAGGGGCCCCGCGCATCGGCAAGCACCGCGGCCGCGTCGTCGCCGAGACTGGCGAAGAAGCTCTGCCATTCGGGGCCTAGGGAGGAGGGGTCCGCCTCATAGAGCGCGTAGAGCTCAGCGAGATAGGCGGCGTTCGCGCCATCCAAGAACGACGTGCGGGCAAACACCTCGTTCAGTTCGTGTCGTGTCATTGCAACCAACCTGCCGGTCCGTAACTGGAACACCGGCCTGAAGGGCAATCAAGGCGACCGTTAGGCGCCCGGCGTTCCGTTACTTGAAAATTCCTGCAAGGGTCGTTCCAAGGGCCGCGGGAGATTGCGCGACCACGATGCCAGCCTCTTGCATTGCCTCAATTTTACTCTTTGCGTCGCCTTTGCCGCCCGAGATGACGGCACCGGCGTGACCCATGCGGCGCCCGGGCGGCGCCGTGGCGCCCGCAACGAAGCCCACGATCGGCTTCTTGTTGCCCGCAGCGATGAGAAACTCGGCCGCCTCTTCCTCGGCGCTGCCGCCGATCTCGCCGATCATGATGATGGCCTCGGTGGCGTCGTCCTCAAGAAAGAGAGAAAGCGCGTCGACGAAGTTCGTGCCGTTGACCGGATCGCCGCCGATGCCGATGCAGGTGGTCTGGCCGAGGCCGACCGCGGTCGTCTGCGCCACGGCCTCATAGGTGAGGGTGCCCGAGCGGGACACGATGCCGACCCGGCCCGGCATGTGAATATGGCCCGGCATGATGCCGATCTTGCATTCGCCGGGCGTGATGATGCCCGGGCAGTTCGGCCCGATCAGACGGGTGCCCGATTCGCACAGCGCCCGCTTGACCTTGACCATGTCGAGCACGGGGACGCCCTCGGTGATCGCCACCACGAGGCGCACGCCGGCGTCGATCGCCTCCAGAATGGCGTCCGCGGCGAAAGGCGGCGGCACGTAGACGGCCGAGGCTTCGGCGCCGGTCGCCTCGACCGCCTCGCGAACCGTATCGAAGACGGGCAGGTCGAGATGGGTGGTGCCGCCTTTGCCGGGCGTCACGCCGCCGACCATTTTGGTGCCGTAGGCGATCGCTTGCTCGGTATGGAACGTGCCTTGCGAGCCGGTGAAGCCCTGGCAGATGACGCGCGTGTTCTTATCGACGAGTACGGACATGATGTGAGGTTAGGCCGGTTAGCGGAAGGATTGGTGACAAAAGGCGGAGTTCGTTCTGCAAAGATCGAGCCGTGACACTCAAGCCGCTGCCTTGACGGCGGCAACGGCCTTCTTGGCGGCGTCGTCGAGATCATCGGCGGGAGTGATGGCGAGGCCGGAATTGGACAGGAGCTCCTTGCCGCGCTCCACATTGGTGCCTTCGAGGCGCACGACCAGCGGCACGGCGAGATTGGTTTCCCTTGCCGCGGCGATGATGCCTTCGGCGATGGTGTCGCAGCGCATGATGCCGCCGAAGATGTTGACCAGCACGCCCTGTACGTGGGGATCGGACAGGATGATCTTGAAGGCTTCGGTAACGCGCTCCTTGGTGGCGCCGCCGCCCACGTCGAGGAAGTTCGCGGGCTCGCCGCCATACAGCTTGATGATGTCCATGGTGGCCATGGCGAGGCCGGCGCCATTGACCATGCAGCCGATGGCGCCGTCGAGCTTCACGTAGGAGAGATCGTGCTTGGAGGCTTCGACCTCGGCCGGATCCTCTTCGTGAATGTCGCGGAGCGCGGCGATGTCGGGATGGCGGAACAGCGCGTTATCCTCGAAGCCCATCTTGGCGTCCAGACAGACGAGCTTGTCCTCCTTGCTGACGACGAGCGGGTTGATCTCGATGAGGCTTGCGTCCTTCTCGATGAAGAGCTGGTAGAGCGTCTTCACCAGCTTGGCGCACTGCTTGGCGAGGTCGCCCTCGAGCTTCAGCGCCGAGGCGATGACCCGGCCGTGGAACGCGCTCAACCCCGAGGCCGGGTCCACGTCGATGGTGGTGATCAGTTCCGGTGTGTTGGCGGCGACCTCCTCGATATTCACGCCGCCTTCGGTGGAGGCGACGAAGGCGACGCGGCCCGTCGAGCGGTCGACCAGGAGCGAGAGGTAAAGCTCGCGCGCGATGGTCGTGTCCTCGACCACGTAGACGCTGCGGACGATGCGGCCCTTGGGCCCGGTTTGCGGCGTGACGAGGGGCTTGCCGAGCATGCGGTCGGCTTCGGCGTGCAGCTCCTGCAGCGTCTTGACGAGCTTAATGCCGCCGCCCTTGCCACGCCCGCCGGCGTGGATCTGCGCCTTCACCACGAAGACGTCGCCGCTCAGCGTCTTGGACTTCTCGGCGGCTTCCTCGGCAGTGGTGGCGACGGTGCCTTTGGCGACAGGCGCGCCGTAGGCCGCGAGCAGGTCCTTGGCCTGATATTCGTGGATATTCATGGAACTCTCTGTACGTGCGTTCCGGCTTAGGCCGAGGCGAGGTTGGGGGCGATCCTCTGGCAAAGCTCGACGAGGGCTTTCACCGATTCCACCGAATGCATGAAGGCGGCCTTCTCGGCCGACGAAAGGTCGAGCTCGATGACGCGCTCCACGCCCTTCGCGCTGATGATGACGGGAACGCCGGCATAGATGCCCTTCACGCCGTATTCGCCGTTCAGATAAGCGGCAGCGGGAAGTACGCGCTTCTCGTCGTTGAGATAGGACTCCGCCATGTCGAGCGCGGCCGTAGCCGGGGCGTAATAGGCGGAGCCGGTCTTGAGCAGGCCGACGATCTCGGCGCCGCCGTCGCGGGTGCGCTGGACGATCTCATCGAGGCGCTTCTGGGTGATCCAGCGCATCTTGACGAGGTCGGCAAGCGGGATACCGGCCACCGACGAATAGCGGATCAGCGGCACCATGGTGTCGCCGTGACCGCCGAGCACCATGGTATGGATGTCCTGCGGGCTCACGTCGAACTCCTCGGAGAGGAAGAAGCGGAAGCGGGCGCTGTCGAGCACGCCGGCCATGCCGACCACCTTGTTGCGGGGCAGGCCCGAGGTCTTCTGGAGCGCCCAGACCATGGCGTCGAGCGGGTTGGTGACGCAAATGACGAAGGCTTCTGGCGCGTATTTCCGAAGGCCCGCGCCCACCTGCTCCATCACTTTCAGATTGATCTCGAGCAGGTCGTCGCGGCTCATGCCGGGCTTGCGCGGTACGCCGGCGGTGACGATCACCACGTCGGCGTCCTTGATCTCGGCGTAGTCGTTGGCGCCCTTGACCTTGGGCACGAAGCCATGAACGGGGGCGGAGTGAGAGAGGTCGAGCGCCTTGCCTTGCGGAACCCCGTCGACCACGTCGAACAGGATGACGTCGCCAAGCTCCTTGATGCCGGCGAGATGGGCGATGGTGCCGCCAATCTGGCCTGCGCCGATCAGTGCAATCTTACTCCGCGCCATGAAAACCCCCTTCCGAGAATTGCTTAAAACGGGCCGATTGTCTGCCTTCCTGGGCCGGCCGTGAACTCGCAGGTTGGTTAAATGCAATCGGGCGTTCACGCAAGGTGCCGTTTTGCCAGGGGCGCGTGTGCGCCCATCTTCCGCCCCCGGAGATGGACCGTGACCCGCGCTATCGGCTAGGGTCTCCAAGGACGGAATCCCAAGGGCGAGGTTTCGCATGGTGGAGAAAGGGCCGGTCAGGGCCGCAGAACGGCTTGCGCCGACGGACGAGGAGCTCGACCGCACCCCGCCGCTGCCGCTCGTGGTGTGGGCGGCGCGCTGCACCGCCTATTTCCTGGCGCTCGGCGGCATCATGCTCGTGACGTATCTCTTCTACGGCTTCGACACCGATCCTCAGAGCTTCCCGCCGGGCTTCCGCCTGAACCCGCTCCAGGCAGGGGTCAATTTCATTTGGGGAGGGGTCGGGACGGCCATCGGCTTTTTCCGGCCGCGTTTCGCCACCGGTTTCGTGCTCGCCTTCGCCGCGTTCTACACGCTGGTGGCGAGCCTCGGCACATTTGCCGGCTCGGCGCTCGGCATGGAATTGGGCACGCCCGCCAAGGTGTTCTACTGGGTGGTGGTGGCCGGCGCCTGGGCCGTGGGCTTACGCGCTCTGCTCAAGCGCCGCCGGGCCGCCTAGCGCTCCGTCTTCGGCGGCTCCACGTCCTTGGCCAGGGGCTGATCCACCGGCTTGATCCGGACGACGAACAACTCGACGGGCTCCGAGCCCTTGTTCATGCCGCGATGGACCTTGTCCGGATGCAGGTAGAAGCTTTCGCCCGCCTTCAAACGTCTTGGGTCGTCGCCCTCGACCTCGAGGATCATCTCGCCCGAAAGCACGTAAGCGACCTCGTGCGCGCCGGGGTGGATATGCCACGGCAGCACGGTGCCCGGCGGGAACCGGTAGAAGTCGGTGACAACCTGCTTGGTTGCATCGCCGGCGAACGGCTCGACGGACAGCTCTTTTTTGGTGACGCCTTCCGCCACGCCGGCCTCGCGGGCGACAGCCGGCGCTCCGAGAAGAGCAAGCAGCACGAGAAGAACCGCAGGCGGGAAAATGAAATGTGTGCGTGTCATCGGCGCAGTCTAGCGTGCCGCCACAGCAAAAGGATAGCGTATCGCCGACAAGGTTCGCAGCATGGAGACTTCTATGACCTATACCTGGACAGGCGCGCAGTACGGGATCGGCTTCGGCACGGCGCTCGCGATCGCCATCTCATACGACAACAACCACTCGATCCTGTGGGCCATCATCCACGGCTTCTTCAGCTGGCTCTACGTGCTCTATTTCGCGATCGCTTACTAGCAGCGCCGGGCTTCGCAG
>CAYWIA010000112.1:5346-6928 GCA_964458245.1 uncultured Methyloceanibacter sp.
AGATTTTGTAAGGCTTAGCGGATGGTGATGCTGAAGCCCGGGCCGCGGTCGTAACCGTAGGCATACGGCGTGCGGTAGCCGTAGCGATAGCGGTTGCCGTAATAGCTGTAGCGCGGGCCATAGTAACCACGGTTGTAACCATAGTTGCGGTTATAGCCATAGTTACGGTTATAGCGCTTCACGTAGCGATTGTTGCGCGGGCCGATAGGCTCGTAGGTGCCGCCGAAATAGCCGTCGCGTTGGATAGATTTCGCTTCGGCCATGGAAGCGGGTGCTGCAATCAGCGCGGCGCCGGCCAGCAGCGACAAGGCCAGGGCGCTATGACGAATCATGTTCTTCATTAGAAGCCTCCGTTCGTTGGCTTGTTCATGATGGTAAAACGGATGAGCACAGGTGCGGGTTCCGGTTGCCGCCAACATGTCGCGGATCTGTGATCACCCGTTGCGCATCGCTGCCGCCATTCGCCCCATCGCTGTCACGAAGTCGCCACACGCAAGAGACCCGACGCGTCTTGGTCGGCGCCGGGGAACCCTCCGCCGGAATTTTTCGCGGCGAAGGGTTTTGGCCGGTTGGCGGCCGGCGCTATCGGATGATGATCGAGAATCCCGGGGCGCCGTAGAACCAGCCGGGAGCCGAACGGCGATAGCCGTAGCGGCTGTGACTGTATCGCCGATCCCAGCCGTAGCGGTTGTTGTAGCCTTTACGGGCATGCCCGCGATGGCGGTTATGCTGGTAGTGCTTCTTGTTCCACGACTTGCCCCAGGACCGATCGTGGTAACCGCGATCGGCCATGGCGGGCGCGGCGGTCATCACAGTCCCGGCGAGAAGCGCGAGCGCAAGCGCGCCGGTGCGGAGCGCAATAGTCATTTCGGACCTCCTTACGTTGGTCCTCGGCATAGGGAGACCCTACCCATTGCATTTGTCCCGCCGATGTCCCGCGCGTGACAAAGCGTGTCCGGTCCGGCTCCAATTGTTTCGCTTTGTGAAAGTGTGACGATGCGGCCGCATTTCGTGGCTTGCGATCACGCAGCCAAGCCGGTTGCCCCTGCCCCAAAAGCCGCGCAATCTGGCGTTAGGGCCTTCTCAGGCTTATGAAAAGGCATGGATTTGCGCCGGAACTTGCACACGCGTTTGGCTCCGTTGGCCGCCCTGACCCTGGCGGCGGCTCTCGTTTCCAGCTGCGGCGGCGGGGGCTCGGGCCCCGAGGACGCCATCCGGCAGCTCAGCCAGGTCGACTACGGCAAGCCCTATATCGGCATGAGGAAGGACGAGGTCCTGCGCTGCGCCGGCCAGCCGCGTTCGCGCATCCCGGCGGGGAAAACCACCGAGACATTGGTCTATCACTATACAGGCGGCGGGCCCGTGCCTTCGAGCGGCGAGGGGAACAAGCAGAAGGCGACGTGCACCGCGAGCCTCACCTTCGAGAAGGACACGCTGGTGCGCGTGAGCTACGCGCATATGGATGTGCGCAGCCCTTACGACTGGCAGAGCGAGGACGACCCCAAAAAGGCCGAGGAGATGCGGAGGTCGGAGGTGCCGTCTTGCGTGTTCTCGTTGCCGCGCTGTCCGCGGACGTGATTTT
>CAYWIA010000113.1:0-6531 GCA_964458245.1 uncultured Methyloceanibacter sp.
TAGCCATGTTGGCTCTCCATCCTTCTAACCAAAAGCTAACTCTAGAAACCTGAGATCTCAGGCAAACTTTGCTTGCACTTCCTGGGCGACTTGCTGCGGTACCTGAGCATAGTGATCGAACTGCATCGTGAACTGGGCACGGCCCTGGCTCATCGAACGCAGCGTATTCACATAGCCAAACATGTTGGCCAGCGGCACCATGGCGTTGATCACCGTGGCGTTGCCGCGGGATTCTTGACCCCGCACCTGCCCGCGCCGGCTCGTCAGATCGCCGATGACGCCGCCCACATAATCTTCCGGCGTCACCACCTCGACCTTCATCATCGGCTCTAGCAGCTTCGGACCGGCCTTGAGCGCGGCCTCGCGGAATGCAGCACGGGAAGCAATCTCAAACGCCATGACGCTCGAGTCGACGTCATGCGCGGCGCCGTCGATCAGCGTGCATTTCACATCGAGAATCGGGAAGCCGGCAAGAATGCCTGCGTCGATGACGCTCTTCACGCCCTTCTCGACGCCGGGAACATATTCCTTCGGCACGTTGCCGCCGACGACCTTGTTCACGAACTCGTATCCGGCGCCCTGCTCGTTGGGCTCGACCACCAGCTTGACCCGGGCGAACTGGCCCGAGCCGCCGGTCTGCTTCTTGTGGGTGTAGTCGATGTCGGCCGTTTTCGACACGGTCTCGCGATAGGCCACCTGCGGCGCGCCGACATTGGCTTCCACTTTGAACTCGCGCTTCATGCGGTCGACGATGATGTCGAGATGAAGCTCGCCCATGCCCTTAATGATGGTCTGCCCGGACTCGTGGTCGACCGACACGCGGAAGGACGGGTCCTCCTGCGCGAGACGGTTGAGCGCCACGCCGAGCTTCTCCTGGTCGCTCTTGGTCTTGGGCTCGACGGCAACCTCGATGACCGGCTCGGGAAACTCCATGCGCTCCAGGATCACGGCCTTGGTCGGATCGCAAAGCGTGTCGCCGGTGGTGACATCCTTGAGGCCGGCAATGGCGACGATGTCGCCCGCAAAGGCTTCCTTGATGTCCTCGCGGTGATTGGAATGCATGAGCAGCATGCGGCCGATACGCTCTTTCTTGTCCTTCACCGTGTTCAGCAGGTTCGTCCCCGTCTCCACCTTGCCGGAATAGATGCGGCAGAAGGTGAGCGATCCGACGAACGGATCGTTCATGATCTTGAAGGCGAGCATCGACAGCGGCGCGTCGTCCGACGCCGGACGGGCCACCAATTCCTCGGTCTTCACGTCGATCGCCTTGATCGGAGGCACGTCGATCGGCGACGGCAGATAATCGACCACGGCGTCGAGCAGCGGCTGCACGCCCTTGTTCTTGAACGCGGAGCCGCAGAGCACCGGGACGAAGTCGAGATTGCAGGTGCCCTTGCGAATCAGCGCCTTCAGTTTCTCTTCCGGCACTTCTTTGCCCTCGAGATAGGCCTCCATGGCCTCCTCGTCGAGCTCGACCACCTGCTCCACCATCTTGTCGCGATATTCCTTGGCGATCTCCTGGAGATCGGCCGGAACCTCCTCGTCGCGGAACGTCGCGCCGAGCGACTCGTCGTCCCAAACGACGGCCTTCATACGAAGCAGGTCCACAATGCCCGCGAAATTCGACTCTGCGCCGATCGGCAGCTGAAGCACGAGCGCGTTCGCGCCGAGGCGCTCCTTGATCATCTTCACGGACATGAAGAAGTCGGCGCCGATCTTGTCCATCTTGTTGACGAAGATCATGCGCGGCACGTGATACTTGTCGGCCTGACGCCACACCGTCTCGGTCTGCGGCTCCACGCCCTGGTTGGCGTCGAGCAGCGCCACGGCACCGTCGAGCACGCGCAAGGAACGCTCGACCTCGATGGTAAAGTCCACGTGGCCGGGCGTGTCGATGATGTTGATGCGCTTGTCTTTCCAGAAAGCGGTGGTCGCGGCAGAAGTGATGGTGATGCCGCGCTCTTGCTCCTGCTCCATCCAGTCCATGGTCGCAGCGCCATCGTGGACCTCACCGATCTTGTGGCTCTTACCCGTGTAGTAGAGCACCCGCTCGGTGGTCGTGGTCTTGCCGGCGTCGATATGCGCCATGATCCCGATGTTGCGGTAGTCCTGGAGAGGGGTCGTGCGAGGCATCGTTCAAAATCCTTGAGAGGGTTACCAGCGATAGTGCGAGAAGGCCCGATTGGCCTCCGCCATACGGTGCGTATCCTCACGCTTCTTCACCGCGGTCCCGCGGTTGTTGACGGCATCAAGCAGCTCACCGGAGAGCCGCTCCACCATCGTGTTCTCGTTGCGGCCGCGCGCCGCGGAAATGATCCATCGGATGGCCAGCGCCTGACGCCGATCGAGACGGACCTCGACCGGCACCTGGTAGGTCGCGCCGCCGACACGCCGGGAGCGAACCTCGAGCGCCGGCATGACGTTCTGCAGCGCCTGATGGAAAAGCTCGATCGGGTTCTGCTTGACCTTGCCTTCCATCTGATCGAGCGCGCCGTAGACGATCCGCTCGGCGGCCGACTTCTTGCCTTCCTTCATGATGGAATTCATGAATTTGGTGAGCACGATGTCCCCGAACTTGGGATCGGGAATGATCTCGCGCTTATCAGCTCTGTGCCGCCTCGACATGTCGCCTAATCCGTTTCTTTAAGACGCAAAAAAACGACCCGGTTATTTGGGCCGTTTGGCTCCGTATTTCGAACGCCGCTGCCGGCGGGCATTGACACCCTGGGTGTCGAGCACGCCGCGAATGATGTGATAGCGCACGCCGGGAAGGTCTTTCACACGGCCGCCGCGGATCATCACCACCGAATGCTCCTGGAGGTTATGGCCCTCGCCGGGGATGTAGCTAGTCACTTCCATCTGGTTGGTCAGGCGCACGCGCGCGACCTTCCGGAGCGCCGAGTTCGGCTTCTTCGGGGTCGTGGTGTAGACGCGGGTACAGACCCCCCGCTTCTGCGGACAGGCCTGCATGGCCGGCACTTTATTGCGTTTCACCGGTTGCTTGCGCGGCTTCCGGATCAATTGCTGAATCGTGGGCATGGCAGCCTTTACGTCCAATCATCTGAGGGCACGAACGCCCCATTCATCCGCGGGCCAAATGCCCACATCACTAGAGCCGAAGGTGCGAGTGGTCCCGCGTCTTCGGCGCCTCAAGACAGAGGATCTTGGAGGGTGGCCCCCAAGATCTTGACCCCGATTTGATCCCGGTTAGTCCAGCAGCGTCTAACCCGCGCCCGAAGGCAATCGATTCCGTTGGGCTACCGCCTGCCGAGAAGTCCGCGCGTTTTATCAGGCCGATTCTTCTATCGTCAAGGTAGAAGTGCCGGATTTCGGGGGCCGACCGCCAGTTTTGGGTCTATCTGGCGATCCGGCCCCCGATGTTCTTCCAAACCACTAGGCCGAGGCGCCTTCTTCGGCCTCTTCCGTCCCCTCGGCCGCCTCTTCCTCCCCCTGGACGATGGTCTCCTGGGCGGCGCGCTCGCGCTCCTCCAGGATCAGGTCGTCGCGATGGGAGGCGATTCGGTTGAGCCTCGAAAGCATGCTGCCGGTGCCAGCCGGGACCAGCCGGCCAACGATGACGTTCTCCTTGAGGCCCTCGAGCGCATCCGACTTGCCGTTGACGGCGGCATCGGTGAGCACGCGCGTGGTCTCCTGGAACGAGGCCGCCGAGATGAACGACCGCGTCTGGAGGCTCGCCTTGGTGATGCCGAGCAGGACGTGCTGGCCTTCGGCGCGCTTCCCGCCGGCCGCCTCGGCCGCGATATTGGCATCCTCGAAGTCGATGCGGTCAACCTGCTCGCCCTTGAGGAACTCGGTGTCGCCCGGCTCGCCCACCTCGATCTTCTGGAGCATCTGGCGGACGATGACCTCGATATGCTTGTCGTTGATGGTCACGCCCTGGAGCCGGTAGACCTCCTGGATCTCGTTGACGAGATAGTTGGCGAGCTCCTCGACACCCTTAATGGCCAGGATGTCGTGCGGCGCCGGATGACCATCGAGCAGGTACTCGCCCTTCTCGATGCGGTCTCCTTCCTGCACCGTCAGATGCCGGCCCTTGGGGATCAGGAACTCGACCGGATCCTTGCCCTCCTCCTCCGGCGTGATGGTGATGCGCCGCTTGTTCTTGTAGTCGCGGCCAAGCGTCACCACGCCCGAAATCTCGGCGATGATGGCGTGATCCTTCGGACGCCGTGCCTCGAACAGCTCGGCGACGCGCGGCAGACCGCCCGTGATGTCGCGGGTCTTGGCGCTTTCCATCGGGATACGGGCCAAGACGTCGCCGGCCTTCACCTCATAGCCGGGCTCGACCGACAACACCGCGTCCACGGGAAGCAGGTAACGTGCCTCGCCGCCGCGTGACAGCTTGCCGATATTGCCCTTCTTGTCCTTGATCGCCATCGCCGGCCGCAAGTCGGCGCCGCGCGGCGAGGCACGCCAGTCGATGATCACGCTGTTGGTGATGCCCGTCGACTCGTCGCGCTGCTCGGAGACCGACACGCCCTCGACCAGATCCTCGAACTCGACCGTGCCCTCGATCTCCGTGAGCACCGGACGCGTGTAAGGATCCCACTCGGCCAGACGATCGCCACGCTTGACCTTGTCGCCGTCATCCACCCGCAAATGGGTACCGTAAGGCAGGCGATGGACGGCAAGCTCGTTGCCGTCGTCATCGACGACGACGATCGCCGTGTTCCGGCCCATGACCATGTGCCGGCCCTGGGAATCCTGGACCACGTTGCGCTGCTTGACCTTCACCGTGCCGTCGAAGTTGGATTCGAGCGACGACTGATCGACGACCTTGGAGCTCGCCACGCCGCCCAGATGGAACGTGCGCATGGTCAGCTGCGTGCCCGGCTCGCCGATGGACTGAGCGGCGATAACGCCGACCGCCTCGCCCATGTTGACCGGCGTGCCGCGGGCCAGATCGCGCCCATAGCACTTGCCGCAGATGCCGTTGCGGGTCTCGCAGGTCAGCGCCGAGCGGATACGGATCTCCTGGACCCGTGCGCTCTCGATCGCCTCGACATGCTCTTCCTCGATCAACTCGCCGGCCTTGATGATGACATCGCCGGTGACCGGGTTCTTGACCGGATCGGCGGCCGTACGGCCGAGCACCCGCTGTCCGAGCGACACGGTGACCTCGCCAGCCTCGAGAATGGCGCGGGCGGTGATGCCGCCTTCGGTGCCGCAATCCTCTTCGGTGACGATGCAATCCTGCGCCACGTCCACGAGACGACGCGTCAGATAGCCCGAGTTCGCCGTCTTCAAGGCGGTGTCGGCCAGACCCTTACGGGCGCCGTGGGTGGAGTTGAAGTACTCCATCACCGACAGCCCCTCCTTGAAGTTGGAGATGATCGGCGTCTCGATGATCTCGCCGGACGGCTTGGTCATCAGACCGCGCATGCCGGCGAGCTGCTTCATCTGTGCGGGCGAACCGCGCGCGCCGGAATGCGACATCATATAGATCGAGTTGATCGGCTTCTCGCGGCCGGTCTTCTCGTCCACCTGTACCGAGGAAATGCGCTTCATCATCTCCTTGGCGACGAGCTCCGTGCACTCGGTCCAGGTGTCGACCACCTTGTTGTACTTCTCGCCGCGGGTGATGAGGCCGTCATTGTACTGCTGCTCGTACTCGCGCACGAGCTCGGACGTCTTGTGAATGATGTCGTCCTTGGTCTCCGGCACAACCATGTCGTCCTTGCCGAACGAGATGCCGGCGCGGCACGCATAGCGGAAGCCGAGGCCCATGATCTTGTCGCAGAAGATGACCGTCTCCTTCTGACCGCAGTGCCGATAGACAATGTCGATCAGGTTGGAGATTTCCTTCTTGGTGAGAAGGCGATTGACGTAGTCGAAGCTCACCTCGGCGCGGCGCGGCAGAAGTTCGCCGAGCAGCATGCGGCCGGGGGTGGTGTCATAGATATAAGACACCCAATCGCCGTTCTCGTCGCGGGTGATGAACCGGCCCTTGACCTTGGCGTGGAGCGTCACGGACCCGGAATCGAGCGCGTGATGAATCTCGGCCACGTCGCCGAAGATCATCCCCTCGCCCGGCTCATTGTCCATGACCAGCGACAGGTAATAGAGACCGAGCACGATATCCTGCGACGGCACGATGATCGGCGAACCGTTGGCCGGATGCAGAATATTGTTGGTCGACATCATCAGCACGCGCGCCTCGAGCTGCGCTTCCAGCGACAGCGGCACGTGCACGGCCATCTGGTCGCCGTCGAAGTCGGCGTTGAAGGCTGCGCAGACCAGCGGATGAAGCTGGATCGCCTTGCCCTCGATGAGCACCGGCTCGAAAGCCTGAATACCGAGGCGATGGAGCGTCGGCGCACGGTTGAGCAGCACCGGATGTTCGCGGATCACCTCATCGAGGATATCCCAAACCTCCGGCTTCTCCTTCTCAACCAGCTTCTTCGCCTGCTTCACCGTGGCGGCGTGGCCCTTGGCGTCGAGCCGCGAATAGATGAACGGCTTGAACAGCTCGAGCGCCATCTTCTTCGGCAGGCCGCACTGATGCAGCTT
>CAYWIA010000114.1:0-6423 GCA_964458245.1 uncultured Methyloceanibacter sp.
GCCGACGACGTGAACTATTCCGGCACCGTGGCCGGCGCCATCGAGGGCACGCTGCTCGGCGTGCCGTCCATCGCGCTCAGCCTCGCCATCGGCAATTACGATCACGGCACGCCGATCTGGGAGACGCCGATGGAACACGGCGCCGATCTTTTGCATCGGCTGCTCGACGCGGGCTGGGCCGAAGGCACCGTGCTCAACGTCAACTTTCCCGACTGCCACCCGGACGAGGTTCAGGGCATGGTCGCCACGCGCCAAGGCCTGCGCGATTCGGCGCTGCTCGACATCGACGACCGCATGGATACGCGCGGCAAGGCTTATTACTGGATCGGGATCGCCAAGCGCAGTGCCAAGCCGCCCAAGGGCACGGATCTGTGGGCGGTGCGCTCCAACCTGATCTCGGTGTCGCCGCTCTGCCTCGACTTCACCGACAGCAGTTCGCTCGAAGCCCTTGCCGGCGTTCTCGGCAAAAAAGCCGAATAGTGTTTACCCCCGCGCGCTCGAATCGGCTGATACTCACGCGAAAAGCCGCCTCGAAGGGAGGTGGACGGGATGGCGAGCGCACAGGACCAAGTCAATCTGATCATGCAGCTGAGGCGCCGCGGCATCCGCGACCCTAAGGTGCTGCGCGCCATCGAGACCGTGCCGCGCGAGCTGTTCGTGGACGAGGCGTTCTCCGACCACGCCTATCAGGACATCGCGCTGCCGATCGAGTGCGGTCAGACCATCTCGCAGCCTTTCGTCGTCGCCTTCATGACCGAGAAGCTCGCGCTGGAGCCGACCCACAAAGTGCTCGAGATCGGTACCGGCTCGGGCTATCAGGCCGCCGTCCTGTCGCATCTCTGCCGCCGGGTCTACACCGTGGAGCGCTGGCGGGAGCTCCAGAAGGCGGCCGAGCTGCGCCTGGCGGAGCTCAAGATCAACAACGTGACCACGATCATCGGCGACGGCTGGCTGGGCTGGCCCCCGCAAGCGCCGTTCGACCGCATCATCGTCACCGCCGCCGCGCTCGATGCGCCTGCGGCGCTGCTCGACCAGCTGAAGGACGGCGGCCGCATGATCATTCCGCTCGGCGAAACGCGGGACTCCCAGTCCCTGGTGCAGATCGACAAGACCGAGGAAGGGCTCGTGGAGACGCCGCTCCTGCCGGTGCGCTTCGTGCCGCTGGTGCATGGTCGCGTGAAGCGCGACTGAGCCGGCGGGGTCCTAACGCGTTACTCCCTGATTCCTTTTTAGGCAGCAGCGGGAAGAGGCTTAATGCGTTGTTTACCGCCAGCGCGCTTTACTGATCGCAACGGGTATTGCGAGTGGACCATTGGGGGATGCGCGTGGCGTTCTGGTCGGAGTATGCCCGCGGCGCATGCGGTGTGATCGCGGGTTTTGGTCTTGCGTTGACGATAGCGGGCTGTAGCTCGGGCGTCTCGCGCTTCGACTTCCCATCCTTGAATCTTGCCGACAACGAGTCGAGCGGCGCGGATATGTCCACCACGTCGTCGCTCCCGGTTCCGTCGGCGTCGGTCTACAACGACAGCCGCTACCAGTATTACGGCGATCGCTCGTCCGTACCGCCGCAAGCGACCGCGAATTATTCGCCGGGTCAGGCGCGCTATTACGGCTCGCCGCAGACAGCCAGACCGCCCGCGCCGCCGCCTGTCGCTCAAGCTTCGGGCCCGCGGATCAAGGTGCAGAGCGGCGATACGCTCTCGAGCCTGTCCCGCCGCTACGGCGTCTCCATCAACACCATTCAGACCGCCAACAACCTGTCTGACGCGCGGCTGCGCGTGGGCCAGACCCTGATCATGCCGGGCGCCGATGTCGCCGCGGCGCGGAGCCCTGCGCCCGCGCCAAGCGTGGCCGCCGCTTCGCCCGAAACTTTGCCGACCCCAACCTCGCTGAACCCAAGGGCGGGCGAGACGACCTACACGGTGCAGCCGGGCGACACGCCCAACAGCATCGCCGAGAAGCTCGGCACCACCGAGAAGGCCATTATGGTGCGGAACGACGTCCGCGCCGACGCGCTCCAGATCGGCCAAACGCTGGTCATCCCGGCGGCAGGCGCCGGTGCACCCGCCGTCGCGGATGCGGCGGGCGTGCGCAAGGTCAAGACCACGACAATCAGCGCGCCGGGTGCGGGCGACACCACGCAAAGCACGGCCAAGACGGCGCCGGCGCCCACGCAGCAAGCCGTGTCCAGCAGTGCGCAGCTTCCCAACCCGGAGCCCCTGTCGGGCGCGAACTTCCGCTGGCCGGTGAAGGGGCGCGTGATCTCCGGCTTCGGCACCAAGCCCGACGGCGGACACAACGACGGCATCAATATCTCCGTGCCGCAAGGCACCCCGGTCAAGGCGGCGGAGAACGGCGTCGTCGCCTATTCGGGCAGCGAGCTGAAGGGCTACGGCAATCTCGTGCTGGTGCGCCACGCCAACAACTGGGTGTCGGCCTACGCCAACAACGAGGAGTTGCTCGTCAAGCGCGGCGACAAGGTGACCCGCGGCCAGGTGATCGCCAAGGCGGGCACCACCGGCTCGGTCTCCCAGCCGCAAGTGCATTTCGAGCTGCGCAAGGGTTCACGTCCCGTCGATCCGACCAAGTACATGAGCAGCATGGCGGCGCAAGCCGACTAAAGCGCCGTCCCGAGACGCCCTGCCAAATCCTGGATGAACTGCCAAGCCACGCGGCCCGAGCGGCCGCCGCGGCCGCGCGCCCATTCGAGCGCCTCTCTGTCGAGGGTCTCTTGCGGAACGCCGAGCCGGTAATGCTCCGCGTAGCCGCGCACCATGGCGAGGTAGTCGTCCTGGCTGCAATTGTGGAAGCCGATCCAAAGCCCGAAACGATCGGATAGCGAGAGCTTCTCCTCGACGGCCTCCGATGGATTGATGGCCGTCGAGCGCTCGTTCTCGACCATCTCCCGCGGCATCAGATGTCTTCGGTTGGAGGTGGCATAGAGCAGCACATTCGCGGGCCGCCCCTCGATCCCGCCTTCCAGCACGGCCTTTAGAGACTTGTACGAGGTGTCGATCGCCTCGAAGGACAGGTCGTCGCAAAACAGAATGAAGCGGTGCTCGGCCGCCGCGCGCAAATGAGTGAGCACCCGGGGCAGGGCCGCTATGTCCTCCCGGTGGATTTCGACCAGCTTCAGGCCGGGAACCGCCCCGTGCACTGCCTTGATCAGGGAGCTCTTGCCCATGCCCCGCGCGCCCCACAGAAGCGCGTTGTTGGCCGGCAGGCCCTTAGCGAAGCGCTCGGTATTGGCGAGCAGGATGTCGCGGTTCCGGTCGATGCCCTTCAGAAGCGGCAAGGGCACGCGGTTGACCACGGGGATGGGCGAAAAACGCTCGGTTTCGGCCTGAAACACGAAGGCGTCCGCGCTCCTGAAATCGGGCGTCTGGGGCCGCGCCGGGCCAAGCCGCTCCAGCGCCTGGGCGATCCGCTCCATAAGTCCCGAGACTGGCTCCTGAAAGTTCATGCAAGGCCCCGTTGCAAAGGCGTTCAGGCTCAGTATAGTCCGCCCAATCGCGCGACAAGAGCCTGCCCGCAAGGCCGCGAGACACGCCAAACCGGCCGATAGCGGCCTTACCTAAGCCAAGCAAGGGACACGAGCAATGAACGGTTTCGCATACGCTCAGGCAGGCGGTGGCACGTTCGAGATGCTGAACAGCCTGCTCGTCCCGACGATTCTGATCATCGGCATCATGTATTTCCTGATGATCCGGCCGCAGCAGAAGCGGATGAAGGAGCATCGCGAGATGGTCGCCGGTCTTCGCCGCGGCGACAGCGTTGTGACCTCGGGCGGGATCCTCGGCAAGGTGACAAAGGTCGAGGAGAACGAGATTCAGGTCGAGGTCGCCGAAGGCGTGCGCATCAGGGTGCTGCGCTCGACCGTGTCGGAGGTGCGCGGCAAGGGGGAGGGCGGTGCCCCCCCGGCCAAGGCCGAATCCAAGACCGCCGACTAGCAACGCGCGAAATCAAGCGACCGATCTGGAGAGTCAAACCCGGCAATGCTGCATTTCCAAAGATGGAAGGTGATTCTGGTTTGTGCCGTGGTTCTTGCCGGCATCATCTTCGCAATTCCCAATCTGATTCCTTCTGCGGCTTTGCAAGGATTCCCAAGTTGGATTCCGCACAAGCAGGTCAATCTGGGCCTCGACCTGCAAGGCGGCGCCCATCTGCTCTATCGGATCGACGAGAAGGATCTGGTCGAGGATTGGCTCGGCAATATTCGCGGCGATGCGCGTGAGACGCTGCGCAGCAACCGCATTGGCTATACCGACCTTTCGCAGAATGTCTCGGCCAAGAGCGTCTCGCTCCGCATTCGCAATCCCGAGGACGTGGACAAGGCGTTCACCGAACTGAAGAAGCTCGCGCTTCCGGTCGGCGACGACGTGTTCGGCGGATTCTCCGGCAACGATCTCGACATTACGCGCGAGGGCGACAAGATCACGCTCGCCATCACCGAGGTCGGCCTTAACGAGCGTTTCGGTTCGGCCATTCAAGCCTCCATCGAGACCATCCGGCGCCGCGTCGATGCGTTCGGGACTACCGAGCCCAGCATTCAGCGCGAGGGCCGCAACCGTATCCTCGTCCAGGTGCCCGGCGTGTCGGACGTGCAGCGCCTTAAAGGCCTGATCGGCGAGACCGGCAAGCTCGAGTTCAAGCTTGTGGACCCCGCCGCCAATGCCGCCGAGGTCGCCGTCAGCAAGAAAGTGCCGCCCGGCAGCGAACTGGTCTATTCGAGCGACGAGCCGCCGGTGCCCTATGTGCTCAAGGATCAGGTGATGGTGAGCGGCGAGAACCTCGTCGACGCGCAGCCCGGCTTCGATTCCCGCACGGGCGAGCCAATCGTGACGTTCCGCTTCGACCAGGCCGGCGCCAAGCGCTTCGGCCGGGTGACCCAAGACAATGTCGGCCTGCCCTTCGCCATCGTGCTCGACAATGCCGTGATCTCCGCGCCGGTCATCCGCGAGCCGATCCTCGGCGGCACGGGCCAGATCAGCGGAAACTTCACCGTGCAGGAGGCGAACGATCTCTCCGTCCTGCTGCGCTCCGGCGCGCTTCCCGCCAAGCTGACAGTCATCGAGGAGCGCACCGTCGGTGCGAGTCTTGGCGCCGACTCCATCGAGAGCGGCAAGAAGGCGGCAATTGTCGGCATGCTGCTCGTGGTGGCCTTCATGTTCGTGGCCTACGGGCTGTTCGGGCTGTTCGCCAATCTGGCGCTGCTCATCAACGTGGCGCTGATTTTCGCCGTGCTGTCGCTGATGGGCGCCACGCTGACTTTGCCCGGCATCGCCGGCATCGTGCTTGTTATCGGCATCGCCGTGGATGCGAACGTGCTCATCAATGAGCGCATCCGAGAGGAGATCAGGGCCGGCAAGTCGCCTATTGCTTCGGTGGATTCGGGCTATTCGCGCGCCCTCATTACGATCATCGACTCCAACGTGACCACGCTGATCGCGGTCTTGGTGCTGTTCTGGCTGGGGTCGGGTCCTGTGCGCGGCTTTGCCGTGACTCTGACCGTCGGCATCCTCGCCTCGATGTTCACCGCCGTCACCGTCACGCGTATGATGGTCGCCTTCTGGCTGCGCTGGACGCGGCCGAAAACCCTGCCACTCTAGGATCAGCCAGAAATGTTTCGTGGCCTTCAGCTCATTCCCGCCGACACCAAGATCGACTTTGTCGGTCAACGCGCCATTACCTGGTTCGTATCGGCGTTCCTTACTGTCGCGCCGCTCCTCCTCGTGGCGACGGTCGGCCTCAATATGGGCATCGATTTCCAGGGCGGCACTCTGATCGAGGTGCAGACCAAGGAAAGCCCGGCCAATCTTGCAGACATTCGCAGCAAGATCAGCGGGCTCGGCGTGGGCGAGGTTCAAATCCAGGAGTTCGGTGCGCCGGACGAGGTGCTGATCCGCATTGCCTCTCTGCCTACCGAAGAAGAGCAGCAAGCCTCCATCGCCAAGGTTAAGGAGGCGCTCGGCGACAGCGTCGAGTACCGCCGCACGGAAATTGTCGGACCGACTATCTCGTCGGAGCTGATCGCCGGAGGCACCTTCGCCGTGGTCGTCGCCATGATCGGCATCATGATCTATGTGTGGTTTCGCTTCGAATGGCAATTCGCCGTGGCGGCCATCGCGTCGCTGGTCCACGACGTCACCGCCACCATCGGCCTCTATGCGCTGATGCAGCTCGAGTTCAACGTGTCGAGCATTGCGGCCATCCTGACCATCATCGGTTACTCGCTGAACGACAAGGTCGTGATCTTCGACCGCATCAGAGAGAATCTGCGCAAGTACAAACGCATGCCTCTGGTCGAGTTGCTGGATCTCTCCATCAACGAGATGCTGTCGCGGGCCGTGCTGACCCACGTCACCACCTTCCTCGCCATGCTGCCGTTCCTGTTCTTCGGCGGCGAGGCGATCTACGGCTTCG
>CAYWIA010000115.1:0-6356 GCA_964458245.1 uncultured Methyloceanibacter sp.
CAGTCCGGCAAGCTGGCTGCCAAGAAGGCACAGCATGAGGACGTCAAGGACTTCGGTCAGCAGATGGTCGACGATCACACCGAGACCACCGAGGATTTGAAAGAGCTCGTCAAAGACGAGAACATCAAGGTCGACATGCCGTCGAAGCTCGACGACAAGCACCAGGCAAATCTCGACAAGCTGAAGGAGGTCTCGGGCGCCAAGTTCGACACGGTTTACGTGCCGATGCAGGTGCTGGCCCATGAGCAAGCCGTGAACCTGTTCGAGGATTACTCGAAGTCAGGCGACAACGATGCCTTGAAGGAGTGGGCGGCCGACACTGTTCCGACGCTCAAGGAGCACCTCGAGGAGGCCCGCGATCTCAACACCGAGCTGAGCAAGACTGCCAAGACTGCCGCCAATGACGATAAGGCCATGGATAAATCGGCCGACAAAAAGACCATGGACAAGGTGACCGAGGAAACCGACGTCGACGGTGCCGGCAACATGGCCATGGACGAAAAGGCGGAGAACAAGAACGCGGACAAAGCCGCGGATCGAAAGACTACACCTCCGTCCTTCCAGTACGTGACCGAGCAGTCCCCCTCGGATTGGACGGCGCAGACTCTGATCGGTAAGAGCGTTGAGAACAACAACGGCGAGACCCTCGGCGAGGTGAACAACGTGATCCTCAACGAAAAGGGCAAGGTTGTTGCCATCACGGTTGGCGTCGGCGGTTTTCTCGGTCTTGGCGAGAAGGATGTCGGGGTGCCGTTCGAGGCCCTGAAGTTCCGTGACGAAGATGCCGTGGACAACAACGCCGACGGTGACGATACCGCGGATGCGACCGACGACACTGTCACGCATGACAACGAGGTGATCGTCATCGACGCGACGAAGGAGCAACTCGAGGCCGCGCCGAGTTTCGTGTGGCTTGGCGAAAAGCGCGACAAGCGTGCCGATGTCGAGAATGATGCCGACACCGCGGTCGAGTAATCGACCGGACCTGCGTTAGACCTTTAGGTGGGCGGCCTCGTGCCGCCCACCTTTTTCGTGGAGGATCCGATGTTCTTCGATAGCTGGTTCGGCCTGCTACGCGTGCTGATCGTGGGGACGCTGTCCTACGCGGCCCTGATCGCCCTGCTTCGCATCTCGGGGAAGCGGTCCTTGAGCAAGATGAATGCGTTCGACCTGGTGGTAACCGTCGCGCTGGGCTCAACCTTCGCGACCGTGATTCTGAACAATTCCATACCCTTGGCGGAAGGCGTCCTCGCGCTCGCCCTTCTGATCTGTCTTCAATTTGTCATCACCTGGCTCTCCGTTCGCTTCGAGCCGGTGCAGAACCTGATCAAGAGCGAGCCGACGCTGCTCGTGCGCGACGGCAACTACCTCACGGAAGCGATGCGAGCGCAGCGCGTGACGAAAGAAGAAGTCGAAGCTGCCCTGCGTGAGAATGGAACGTCCGAGGTCTCTCAAGCCGCTGGCGTTGTCTTGGAGACAGACGGGTCGCTGAGCGTCATCCAGGCAGACAACGCCACGTCAAGCAAAGACAAGCTTTAGTAGGAAGGCGAACGCAATGACCGCCACCGCGGCATTGATGTCGCGAAAGCGTCCGGTGAGCGCTTTCAGGATCACATAGGCGATAAAGCCGAGCCCAATGCCGGTGGCAATCGAATAGGCGAGCGGCATCATCAGGGCGATGATGAGAGCGGGGATATACTCGGTCGCGTCCTCCCAGTGAATGGCGCCGAAACTCGCGGCCATGAGACAGGCGACGAACAGGATCGCCGGCGCGGTGGCGTAGACCGGAACGGTGTCGGCGAGCGGCGAGAGGAACAGCGCGAGCAGGAACAGCCCGGCAACGACCACCGCCGTGAGCCCGGTGCGGCCGCCCTCCTCCACGCCTGCGGCGCTCTCGATATAGGCGGTGGTGGTCGAGGTTCCGAGCACGGCGCCAAGCGACGCGGCGCCGGAGTCCGCAAGCAACGCTTGGCGCAGACGCGGCAGCCGGCCGGCCTCATCAAGAAAACCCGCCTGGCGGGCGACGCCGATCAGCGTACCGGCGGCATCCAAGATCATGACGAGCAGCAAGGCCAGCACCATGGCCATGGTGGCGAACTGAAAGATCCCCGAAAGGTCCATGGCGAGGAAAGTCGGCGCCAGGGATGGTGGCATGGACGCCACCCCGTGCCACGGCTCGAGGCCCGAGAGGACGGCGATCATCGTCACGGCGAGCACGCCGATGATGATCGCGCCGGGGACCTTGCGCACCGCGAGCGCCGCGATGACAAGAAAGCCGCCCGCGGCGAGCAGCGCCTGGGGCTTGGACAGATCGCCCAGCGTGACCAGCGTCAAAGGGTCGTGCGCCACGATGCCCGCGTTCTGCAAAGCGATCAGCGCGAGGAACAGGCCAATGCCGGCGGCGATGCCGATCTTCAAATTCATGGGAATCGAGTCGACCAGCCAGGCGCGGATCGGCGTGAGCGACATGGCGAGGAACAACAGGCCCGAAACGAACACGACGCCAAGCGCGAGCTGCCAGTTGCCGCCGAGCTCCGGCACCATGGTGAAGGCGAAGTAGGCGTTGAGCCCCATGCCCGGCGCGAGCGCTATGGGGTAATTGGCGTAAAGGCCCATGATGATCGAGCCCGCCGCGGCGGCGAGGCAGGTGGCGACGAACACCGCGCCCTGATCCATGCCCGCCTGCTGGAGGATCGCGGGATTGACGAACATGATGTAGGCCATGGTCAGGAAGGTGGCGAGACCGGCGCGCAGCTCCGTCCCGATGCTCGTCCCTTGCGCGGTGAGCCCGAAGAACCGGTCGACAGCGCTTTGCGTCTCTATAGGTTTTGCTTCCGCTTCGGCCATTCGCGCGCCCCTACCCCTCTCATTACTGGATTCCCGCCGCCGCGGGAATGACAAGCGCGCGCGAGGAGGGTATCCACGGCCCTGAAGCGCGAAAGGAGCAGGCATGGCGATCTACGAGCTTGACGGGCAGGCGCCCGAGTTTCCGGCCGATGGGCTTTATTGGGTGGCGGAGACGGCGACCGTGGTTGGCCGGGTGCGGCTCCATTCGGACGTGAGCATCTGGTGGGGCGCGGTGCTGCGCGGCGACAATGAATGGATCGATATCGGCGCCCGCTCGCAGATCCAAGACAACGCCACGCTGCACACCGACCCGGGCTTTCCGCTGACCGTCGGACACGATTGCGTCATCGGCCACAATGTCATCCTCCATGGCTGCGCCATCGGCGACAATACGCTGATCGGCATGGGCACGACGATCCTCAACGGAGCGAAGATCGGCGCCAATTGCCTGGTGGGCGCCAACGCGCTCATCACCGAAGGCAAGGAATTTCCCGACAACTCTGTGATCCTCGGCGCACCGGCCAAAGCGCTACGCGAGGTCGACGATAAAGGGCGCGCCATGATCGCCCGAGGGGCCGATGTCTATGTGAAACGCTGGAAACAATACGCAGCGGGCTTGAAGCGCATCGCGTGATGCGGGTAACTCCGCAGCATGACCGGCTCCACCACGTGGCAATTCTTCATCGACCGCGGCGGCACGTTCACCGATGTCGTGGCGCGCGCCCCTGACGGCCGGCTCGTCACCACCAAACTGCTTTCGGAAAATCCGGACAATTACGAGGATGCGGCCATTGCAGGCATCGCCGACCTGATCGGTGTGCCGCGCAATAAGCGTCTGCCGCCCGAGCGGATCGGCAGCGTGCGCATGGGCACCACCGTGGCAACAAACGCGCTGCTCGAGCGCAAAGGCGACCCCCTGCTCCTGATCGTCAGCCAGGGGTTCAAGGATGCGCTCGAGATCGGCTATCAGGCACGGCCCAAGATCTTCGCCCGCCAGATCGAGAAGCCAGCCATGCTCTATGCGCGTGTCGCGGAAGTGCCGGAGCGCGTGCGCGCTGACGGCACGGTCGAGGTGCCCCTCGATGTCGACGCAACGGGCGCAGCATTGGAAGCCGCGCGCAAGGATGGCATTGACGCGGTCGCCATCGTTTTCATGCATGCCTACGCCTATCCCGACCACGAGCACGCGGCGGCTCGGCTCGCGCAAGAGATGGGCTTTACGCAAATCTCCGCAAGCCACGAGGTGAGCCCGCTGGTCAAGTTCGTCGGGCGCGGCGATACCGCCGTGGTCGATGCCTATCTCTCGCCGCTACTCAGGCGCTATGTGGATCGCGTGGCCAGTGCGCTTTCCGCCAAGAGCGGCGACGGCCCGCGGCTGCTGTTCATGCAGTCGTCCGGCGGGCTCACCTCCGCGAACCTGTTCCGCGGCAAAGACGCGATTTTATCGGGCCCCGCCGGCGGCGTGGTCGGCGCGGTGGAGACCGCGCACAGCGCGGGCTTCGCCAAGGTGATCGGCTTCGACATGGGCGGCACCTCCACGGATGTCTGTCACTATGACGGCGCCTACGAGCGCACCTTCGAGAGCGTGGTGGCGGGTGCCCGGGTGCGCGCGCCGATGATGCAGATTCACACGGTGGCAGCGGGCGGCGGCTCGATCCTGCAATACGACGGCGCGCGGTTCCGAGTCGGCCCGGACTCCGCGGGCGCCGATCCGGGCCCTCTGGCCTATCGGCGCGGCGGCCCCCTCACCGTCACCGACGCCAATGTCATGACCGGCAAGCTCCAGCCGGCCTTCTTTCCGCATATCTTCGGGCCTGGCCAAGACCAACCGCTCGATCGCCCCGCCGTCGCGCGCGCATTCAAAGGCGTGGCGCGCAAGCTCGGCGACGGCCGCACTCCGGAAGAGATTGCCGAGGGCTTCATCAAGATCGCTGTCGCCAACATGGCAAATGCCATCAAGACCATCTCGGTGCAGCGCGGCTACGACGTGGCTGACTACGTGATGAATTCGTTCGGCGGCGCGGGCGGTCAGCACGCCTGCCTCGTGGCCGACGCGCTCGGCATCAAGTCGGTGTTGCTGCATCCGCTCTCCGGCGTCCTGTCGGCTTACGGCATGGGGCTTGCTTCGCTGCGCGCGACGCGCACGCAAGCCGTGCTCGCACAATTCGACGACGAGGGACTGCGAGCACTTGCCGAGATACGCGCGCCGTTAGAGGCGGAAGTCCGTAACGAGCTGGTGCACCAAGGCGTCGAGGCCGATACAGTGAAGGTCACGGCGCAGGCGCATCTGCGCTACGAAGGCACCGACAGCGCGCTGCCGATCAATGTCGGCAGCTTGCGCGGCATGCGCGCTCTGTTCGAGATCGCCCATCAACAACGCTTCGGTTTCATTAGCCCCGAGAAGGACATCGAGATCGAGGCGATCGAGGTCGAGGCGGCCGGCGGCGGCGCCCCCATCGAAGAGCGAAGGCTCGGCGAGCCGGACGAGGTGTCGTCGCCCCAGCCGCATACGCGCACTGACATCTTCACGCAGGATCGCTGGCACGATGCGCCGGTCTTCCTGCGCGCGGACCTGTCGCCGGTTGCACAGATCGCAGGTCCCGCGCTCATCATTGAGGCCCATCAAACGGTGATGGTGGAGCCGGAGTGGCGGGCGGAAGTCACCGCGATGGACCATCTCCTTCTCACCCGCATCGTCAAGAAGAAGGCCGAAGAGAAGATCGGCAAACAAGCCGATCCGGTGATGCTCGAAGTGTTCAACAATCTCTTCGTGTCGGCGGCCGAGCAGATGGGCTATGCGCTTCAGAACACGGCGCGCTCGGTCAACATCAAGGAGCGGCTCGACTTCTCTTGCGCCATCTTCGATGCGAGCGGCCATCTCATCGCCAACGCGCCGCACATCCCGGTGCATCTCGGCTCTATGGACCGCAGCGTCGAGACTATCTTGCGCGAGGTGGGCGACAACTTGACGCCCGGCGACGTGTGGATGCTGAACGCACCTTATAATGGCGGCACGCATCTGCCCGACATTACCGTGGTCACGCCGGTCTTCGCCGAGAACAGCCCGGACCTTTTATTTTTCGTCGCCGCGCGGGGGCACCATGCCGATATCGGTGGTATCGCGCCTGGGTCGATGAGCCCCAAGGCGACCTCGATCGAGGAGGAAGGCGTCTATATCGACCCGTTCAAGCTCGTCGGACGAGGCCGCTTCCGCGAGACGGAAGTGCGGGCGCTGCTCACCGAGGCCCCCTACCCCGTGCGAAACCTGGCGCAGAACATCGCCGACCTAAAGGCGCAAGTCGCCGCCAACGAGAAAGGCGTGATCGAGCTGCGCAAGATGGTGCGCCATTACGGGCTTGCGGTCGTGAAGGCCTATATGGGCCACGTGCAGGACAACGCCGCGGAGGCCGTGCGTGCGGTGATCGGCAAGCTCAAGAATTCGCGCTTCGAGGTCGAGACCGATCAGGGAAGCCGCATCAAGGTCGCCATCACCATCGACAAGAAGGCCA
>CAYWIA010000116.1:0-2442 GCA_964458245.1 uncultured Methyloceanibacter sp.
CCGGCACGGCGCGGAAGCCCGCCTCCTTGAAGTCCTTGGCCTTCCACTTCTCGAATTTGACCGGGACCTTGTCCCACCAGGACGAGCCGTCCGGCCCGCCGTCCATCTTATGCGGATCGTTGAGGCGGAACGACAGCAGGATCGCCTTTTTCACCCATTGGTGCACGACCCACTCGCCGTCGATCTTCTCGGCCACGCGCAACTCGCCCTTGTCGAGCAGGTTCAAGACCTCTTCGACGCCGTCGCGTACGACGCCCTTGGTGTCCGGCTTGATTTCCGAGGCGTGCTCGAACGCGCCATCGATGAAGCTCTTGAGGTGGTCGTAGGACATGGGACTCCCGTCAGGTAAGGCAGAACTGCGCTGGACGGCTGGCCGGCTCTGGGGCCTCGCTCTCCTTCGCAAGCGCGGCTCCGATGGCGGTGAGGAAAGGCGCGAGCGCCTCGGTACGATGGTGGATATGGTCCGGCAGCGCGGTCCAGTCTTCGTCGTTCAGGTGCTCCGGGCGCCCCGTGGCGCGGCAATCGATCCAGACAGTGGTCATGCCGACGGCGTGTGCGGTTTCCAGATTGTGCGGCAGATCGTCGAACATCGCTGCTTGTGCCGCGGCGATGCCGTGCGCGGCGATGAAGCGGTCGAAGGCTTCGCGCGCAGGCTTCGGATTGATGTATTCGAGCGCGTGGATGTCGAAAATATCCTCGAAGCGATCGAGCACGCCGAGCTTGGCGGCAACCGCTTCGGCGTGCCCACGCGAGCCGTTGGTGAACACGAACTTCCGCCCGGGCAGTGCGTCGATCGCCGCGCCAAGCTCCGGCGCGGGCGCCACGACCGCAAGGTCGATGTCGTGCACATAGTCGAGAAACGCATGCGGCGAGACCCCGTGGAGCCGCACCAGCCCGGCAAGCGTGGTGCCGTGCTCCGCGTAGTAGCGCTGGCGCAAGGCGTGGGCCTCGTCGAGCGAAAGGTCGAAGGCGTCGGCGATGAACGCGCCCATGCGCTTGTCGATCTGCGAGAACAGATCGCAGTCCGCCGGATAGAGCGTGTTGTCGAGATCGAACACCCAGGTGTCGATGTGCCTGAAGCCGCGCGCGGCTTGAGCTTTGGTCATCGCGCCGCCCTCGTGCGTTTAGGCCGGCGCCGCTCGATGAGCGTGCCTGCGCCATGCTCGGTGAACAGCTCCAGCAGCACCGCGTGGGGCACCTTGCCGTTGATGATCACCACCGCTTCGACGCCTTCGGCGATCACGTCCATGCAGCTCTCGATCTTCGGAATCATGCCGGCGGTGATGGTGCCGTCCTCGATCAGACCTTGCGCCTCCGCCGTGGTCATTGAGCGGATCAACTGGCCGTCCTTGTCGAGCACGCCGTCCACGTCGGTGAGCAGAAGCAGCCGCTTCGCTTTCATGGCGACGGCAAGGGCTGCTGCGAACGTATCCGCGTTGATGTTCAGCGTCTCGCCCTCCGGCCCGACGCCGATCGGCGCCACCACCGGGATCAGATCGGAATGGATGATGACGTCCACGATATGAGGCTCGACCAGCGCCGGCTCGCCGACGAAGCCGAGATCCATCACCTGCTCGATATTGGAATCTGGGTCGCGCACACGCCGCTCGAGCCGCTTGGCCCGCATCAGATTGGCGTCCTTGCCGCAAATGCCGACCGCCTTGCCGCCCTGGTCGTTGATCGCCGACACGATCTCCTTGTTGACGGAGCCGGCCAGCACCATCTCGACCACGTCCACGGTCTCGCGATCGGTCACCCGCAAGCCGCCCTTGAACTCGGACTTGATGTTCAGCCGCTCCAAAAGCTTGCCGATTTGCGGGCCGCCTCCATGCACCACGACGGGGTTCACCCCGGCCTGCTTCAGAAGCACGATGTCTCTTGCGAAGTCGCGGGAAAGCTCCGGATCGCCCATGGCGTGGCCGCCATATTTCACAACGACCGTCTCGCGGTCGTAGCGCTGCATGAACGGCAAGGCCTCTGACAGCACCTTGGCCTTGGCGTGCACGGATTCGAACACCTCCGCCAACGGCACCGTGTCCTTCGGCGACGCCGCAGACTTGGACTTTGCCGGGGCTGTCTTGGTCTTGGCCATTTGCGCCTTATAGCGGCGCTTGGCCTAAAGGCACAACGCCGTTTGGGGAAAGCGCGGCGACCGCGGCGCGCAGTTCCGGAATGCCCATGCCGGTACGGGCGGAGGTGACGAGGATGTGCGGGTAGGCCGCGGGGTGCTTGGCAAGTTCTTGGGCGGTCTTAGTAATCACTGCCTCCAGCTCGCTCTGTTTCGGCTTGTCGGCCTTGGTCAGCACCGCCTGATAGGACACCGCGGTCTCGTCCATGAGCTTCATGGTGTCCCGGTCGTTGGGCTTCACGCCGTGCCGGGCATCGATCAGCAGGAACACGCGTTTCAGCTCCCGCCGCCCCTTCAGATAGTCCTCGATCAGC
>CAYWIA010000116.1:2542-6351 GCA_964458245.1 uncultured Methyloceanibacter sp.
TCGAGGCTGACGACGCCTTTGACGAACTCGCAACCGCCCTTGAACAGCGTCTCGCCGCGGGCAATCTCCTCGGGGCTGAACTCGGGGGTTTCCATGGTCATGGCTTGCCCGCGTTCGCGGGCAAAGACAAGAACGCTGAGCGCCTAAGCCGGGCGGTCCTGGTCCGCCTCGCCTTCCGGCGGCTTGACCGCCTCTTTCTCGGCGCCCTTTTGCTTTGCGGCGCGGCTCGCCCGGCGCGAGGCCTTGGCGCTTCGCTTCTGTTCCGCCTCCTGCTTCGCCGACTTCACCTCTTCGGGCGCGTCCGCGGGCTCTTTCGGCGGCCTGATGCCGAGATTTTCCAGCAGCGGAATATCCACGCCCTGGCGCCACATGATCAAGGACTGCTGGAGGATCGAAAGTGTGTTGTTCCACGCCCAGTAGATCACGAGCCCGGCTGGAAACGAGGCCAGCAGATAGGTGAAGATCACCGGCATCCAGGTGAAGATCTTCTGCTGAATCGGGTCCGGCGGCGCCGGGTTCAGCTTCATCTGGAACCACATGGTGAGGCCCATGATGAGCGGCCAAGCGCCGATCATCAGGAAGGCCGGCGGGTCCCAGGGGATGAGGCCGAACAGGTTGAAGATCGAGGTCGGGTCCGGCGCCGACAGATCCTGGATCCAACCGAAGAACGGCGCGTGCCGCATTTCGATGGTGACGAACAGGACTTTGTAGAGCGCGAAGAACACCGGGATCTGCACCAAGATCGGTAAGCAGCCTGCCGCCGGGTTCACCTTCTCCGTCTTGTAGAGCTCCATCATCGCCTGCTGCTGGCGCATGCGGTCGTCGGAATAGCGCTCCTTGATCTTTTGCATCTCGGGCGCGAGCTTCTTCATCCGGCTCATCGACACGTAAGACTTGTTGGCGAGCGGGAAGAACACGAGCTTGATCAGCACCGTGACGATGAGGATCGAAACGCCGAAATTGCCGACCAGCCGGTAGAAATAGTCGAGCGCATAGAACATCGGCTTAGTCAAAAAGTAGAACCAGCCCCAGTCGATCAAGAGGTCGAATTTGGGAATTTCATAGGTCGCCGCATAGCCGTCGACTACGTTCACTTCCTTGGCCCCGGCAAACACTTGCCCGGACACTTCCGCCGTCTCGCCAGCTGCCACCGAGAGCGGTCCCATCAGATAGTCGGTCTGAAAGCGCTGACGGTCGCCGGTGTCGCTGCCGGCGAACTTCGCCTCGAAGGGCTTGCCTTGCTCGGGAACGACCACCGTCGCCCAATATTTGTCGGTGATGCCGAGCCAGCCGCTCTGGCTCTTGAACGTGGAAGGCTCGTCTTCCAACGCACTCGAGTAGCTGATCTCCTCGAGCCCGTCGTCGACCACGCCGATCAGCCCTTCATGCAGGATGTAGAATCCCTCCACATGGGGCAGCTCGTGGCGCGACACGAGGCCATAAGGATAAAGCGTGACGGCGGACGGGCCTGTGTTGGTCACCTTGTCGTCGACGGTGAACATGTACTTGTCGTCGATCGAGATCGTGCGCGTGAATTTGAGGCCCGCGCCGTTGTCGTAGGTGAGAGTCACGGGCGAATTCGGGGTCAGCGTGCCTTGGCCTTCCGCCGTCCAGACGGTGTCGCCGGTGGGAAGGGTCATGTCGCTGCCGCCTGCTCCGACAAAGCCCCGCTCCGCGTAATAGGCATGCGGCGCGCCAGCGGGCGAAAGCAGGATGACCTGCTCGCTGTCGGGGTCGACCGTGACCCGGTAGTCCTTGAGGATCAGGTCGTCGAGCCGGGCGCCTTTCAGCGAGATGGAGCCTCTGACGCTCGGCGTGTCGATCTGGATGCGCGGCGAGGCGGCAAGCGCCTGCTCGCGGGTCTGCCCGGTCGGCGAGCCTTCCGGCTGCGGCGTGCTGCTTGCTCCGGGCTGCGGTGCGGCGCCTGGCTGCGACGTCTCACTGCCGGGCTTGGGCGGTCCCTGCTCGCTTTGCTCTTGCGCTTGCTGCTGCTCGGGCGGCGTCACCGGCACGAAGAAGAACTGCCAGGTGAACAGCACGACCATGGACAGCACGATCGCCAGAATAAAATTGCGGTTGTTCTCGTCCATGTCGCTCTCAGGCCCGGCGGCCGCTTTCTTCCGCGAAGCGCGAAGGGAAATAGCTAATCGGATGGGGGCTTGCTGCGCCTTTTTGCCGAAGACGGCTCGTGCACGTGGGTCAGCGCGCGTTCAAGATCCTTGATTAGCTCGATGAAGGGCCGTTGTACCGCGCCTCCACGCGCGATCAACACATAATCATAGCCTTCCAAGGCCAGGGCGGGGGCCGCGAGCCGCACCGCCTCCTTGAGACGCCTACGCGCCCTGTTCCGTATGACGGCGCCGCCGAGGCTTTTGGTCGCGGTGAAGCCGAACCGGGCGAGGGGGGCAGCGGGAAGGCCGCTCGACAGCCGGCGCCTGGCTTGAAGCACGAGCGAGGGCGTGGCGAAGCGCGTACCGCCCTTCACATAGAGGAACTCAGGCCGGGTCTTGAGACGTCCGATGGCCGTCACCGGGGAGGCGGGGCTGGCGCGCCTAAGCAGACAGGCGCTTGCGCCCCTTGCATCTGCGCCGCGAGATCACCTTGCGGCCGGCCTTGGTGGCCATACGGGCCCGGAAACCATGCCGCCGCTTGCGGACGAGCCGCGATGGTTGATAGGTGCGTTTCAAGGACTTTCTCCTGCCATCCGTCCGCGCTCTCAGAAAGCGAAAGCGGGCCCTGGAGGCGAAAAGGTTCGGAGCGGCTTATAGGTTGGCGAGCAGCGCAAGTCAATCAATCCGGCGCATTTCCCCGGTCTTTTACGTTTTTGAGCGCCGCCAATTGCATAAAAATGCGTCGCTTGGCCGCGAACTCCCGTTCGACACCTTTCCCGCTGTTGTGGCCGCGCCCCAAAGTCGGTTAATCAATGTCAAGTTCCCTCCCGATGCACGATGCGCACGCACGCGCCGGAAGCCAGTCCGTAAATATGCCAGACCGCCAAGTTGCGCTGATAGGGCCGTTCAGCATCACGTCCACTGACGGCGCATCACAAGGGCGCGACAAGCCGTTCCCAGGTCTGATAGGGCCTGCCTATCTCTTGGCTATTGGCAGCCAGGGAGTACCCTTCAGCATGGACACGGTGCAGCACATGGCCCGCGGGGCCGGTCACTGGCTCAAACGGCTGTGGCCGCTTCTGCTGCTTCTGGGCGTCGGCGGGTTCATCGTCGCCATGGGCTGGCACCGCTACCTCACGCTCGAGCACCTGGCCAATAATCGGGAGAGCCTGCGCAATCTCATCGAGGGCCACTATCTGCTCGCGCTGGCGGCCTTCGTCGCCATCTACGCCGTCACCGTCGCGCTATCGCTGCCCGGCGGTGCCGTTTTGACGATTGCCGGCGGATTTCTGTTCGGCTGGCTGACGGGCGGCATCGCCTCGGTCATCGCTGCCACAGCCGGCGCGACGGTCGTGTATCTCGTGGCCAAAACCACGCTGCGCGATTTTCTCGTGGCCAGGGCCGGGCCCAGGCTGAAGCGGTTTGCCGATGGCTTCCGCGAGGACGCATTCAGCTATCTTCTCTTTCTGCGGCTCGTGCCGGTGTTTCCGTTCTGGCTCGTCAACCTCGCGCCGGGCCTACTGGGCGTGGCGTTTGGGACCTACGTTCTGACAACCGCTTTAGGCATCATCCCGGGAACTTTCGCCTTTGCGCTGGCGGGAAACGGGCTCGACAGCGTCGTCGAGGCGCAGCAAGCGGCCCATCAATCCTGCCTTGCCAAGGCGGGAGAGGGCGGTCAAGAGTTGTGCCCGTATGGGC
>CAYWIA010000117.1:0-6349 GCA_964458245.1 uncultured Methyloceanibacter sp.
GCGTCGCGGTGACGGACTCGCGTACCCCAAAAAACCTTCTATGCTGCGCCGCATGTTCCGCCCCCTCCTCGCCGCAACGCTCGCGCTTCTGCTCGCCGCCGCGCCCGCGCAAGCCCTGGACCTTCCCGAAGGCGCAAGCGGTCTGACACCGAAACCGCTCGTTACGGCCAAAAACCACATGATCGTCGCCGCGCATCCGCTTGCCGCGGAAGCTGGCCTCGCAATGCTGCGCAAAGGCGGCAGCGCGATCGATGCCGGCATCGCCGCGCAAATGGCGCTGACGCTCGTGGAGCCGCAATCGTCGGGCATCGGCGGCGGCGCCTTCATGCTCTATTGGGAGCAGGCGGCGGAGACGCTGACGAGCTACGATGGCCGCGAGACCGCGCCCTCCGCTGTGACGCCGGAACTCTTTCTCGATAAGGACGGCAACCCGCTGTCGCGGCCCGAGGCCATGCATAGCGGCTTGTCGGTCGGCGTGCCTGGCGTGCTCGCCGCACTCAAGCTGGTGCATGATGAATACGGCAAGTTGCCTTGGGCGGAACTGTTCCAGCCCGCGATCGCGCTTGCCCGGGATGGATTCTCCGTCTCGCCGCGCCTTGCCAAAATGCTCGCGGGGAGCGATCCGGAAAGTTTCACTCCATCCGCCCGCGCATATTTCTTCGATAAGGACGGCGCGCCGCGCCCGGAAGGTTACACGCTCAAGAATCCAGAGCTTGCCGAGACGTTCGAGATCGTTGCCCGCGAAGGTCCGGACGCCTTCTACAAGGGCGCCATCGCCGCCGATATCGCAGAGGCCGTGCAGAGCGATCCGCGCAAGCCTGGCGCGCTGTCCGCCGGCGACCTCGCGGCCTACACCGCCGAGCCTCGCATGCCGGTCTGCATGCCCTATCGCGGGCGCAGCGTTTGCGGTGCGGGACCGCCGTCATCGGGCGGCGTCGCGATCGGCCAGGTGCTCGGCATCTTGGAGCCCTTTGATCTCGGATCGGATCCGTTCACGCCGGAGGCCGCTCATCTGATCGCCGAGGCCGAACGCCTCGCTTACGCCGATCGCGGGCGCTATCTCGCCGATCCCGGTTTCGTCGCGGTGCCCCTCAATGGCTTGCTCGATGCCGATTACCTCGCCGAGCGCCGCAAGCTGATCGATCCCAAACGTGCGCAGGAGACTGTGACGGCCGGCACGCCGCCGGTCATTCCGCTCAGCGCCTTCGGCCGCGATCGCACCAAGGAGAGCGGCGGCACCAGCCATGTCTCCGTGGTGGACGACGCGGGTGACGCCTTCTCGCTGACCACGAGCATCGAATCGTCCTTCGGCGCGCGGTCCATGGTGCGCGGCTTCCTGCTCAACAACCAGCTCACGGATTTTTCGTTCTTGCCGGAAGATGCCGCGGGCCGGCCCATTGCCAACCGCGTCGAGCCGGGAAAACGGCCGCGCAGTTCCATGGACCCGACCATGATCTTCGGCGCGGACGGCGATTTGGACTACGTGCTGGGCTCGCCCGGCGGCCCCGGCATCATCATGTTCAACCTGAAGACCATCTTCGCGCTGTTGGACTGGCAGATGGATGCGGCGCAAGCCGCGGCGCTGCTCAATTTCGGCAGCACGCAGGACGTGGTTCTCATGGAGCCGGATCCGGCGTGGGACCCGCTGGCCGCGAGCCTCGAAGCAAAGGGTCACAAGGTCCGCCGCATGGACATGACCAGCGGCGAGCACATCATCGCCGTGACGCCGGATGGGCTTGAAGGCGGGGCCGACCCGCGCCGCGAGGGCGTGGCTCTCGGCGATTGAGCGCGAAGGCTGGACAGAAGCCGCCGTCCGAGGCACCACCCGTATAAAAGGCATCACCCCATATAAGATGACAAGTAAGCCCCTCAAAATTGCGATCCGCGGCGCCGGCATCACCGGTCTCTGGCAAGCGCTGACTTTGGCGCGCCGCGGCCACCAGGTGATCCTCGCCGAGCGCTCGGCCGAACCCTTCGCCGATGCCTGCAGCCCCTATGCCGGCGCCATGCTCGCGCCACGCTGCGAGGAGGAAAGCGCCGAAGCGATCATCCGCGAGCTTGGCGAACGCGGTATTGCCCTATGGAAGGACACCTATCCCAACCTTGTGGCGCAGGGCAGCCTTGTCGTCGCCCCAGCGCGCGACCGCAGCCTGCTCGACCGCTTCGAGCGCATGACCGAGGGCGCCGGCCGTCTTGATGCGGCAGCGCTTGCGGAGCTCGAGCCCGGACTCGCGCCGCGCTTCGGCACCGCCCTTTATTATGCGGGCGAGGCCCATCTGAACCCGAACGCCGCACTCGCCTTCCTGCTCGGCGAGGTCCAGGCGGCCGGTGTCGCCGTTCAATTCGGCATGGAGAGCATTCCGCAAGGAGCCGATCTGATCGTCGATTGCCGCGGGCTGGCGGCCAAGGACGGCCTGCCGACCCTGCGCGGTGTGCGTGGCGAGCGAATCGTGGTCCGCGCGCCCGAAATCGGCATCCAGCGTCCGGTGCGCCTGCTGCATCCGCGCTTTCCGCTTTATCTCGTACCCTGGGGCGACGGCCTCTACATGGTCGGCGCCACGGCGATCGAACGCGAAGACGGGGGGCCGGCCACCTTGCGTTCGGCGCTGGAACTCCTGAGCGCCGCCTATGTGCTCGATCCCGCCTTCGGTGAGGCGGAGATTCTGGCGCTCGGGGCCGGCGTGCGCCCCGCATTCTCCGACAACCGGCCTAGGATTATCCCGTTGAACGGCTATATCTATGTCAACGGCCTCTATCGGCATGGCTTTCTGCTCGCGCCGGTCATGGCCGAGCTGGTCGCCGACTATCTGGATACCGGCGCCACCAACCCGGAGGTGTTCGTTGCAGATCCTGCTCAACGGTGAGCGCTTCGTGACCGAGGCCACAAGCCTCGATGAGCTCTGCGCCGCGCTCGGCTTCGCCGACGCCAAGGTGGCCACGGCCGTCAATGGCAGCTTCGTGGCCGCAACGGCGCGCGGCAACACGCAGCTCACCGAGGCTGACGAGGTCGAGATCGTGGCGCCGAGGCAGGGCGGCTGATGCTCGAGCTCTACGGCACACGCTTCACCTCGCGCATGTTGCTCGGCACGGCTGGCTATGCGTCTCCCGATATTCTGCGCCAGGCGGTCGAGGCTTCGGGTGCGGAGATCGTCACCGTTTCGCTTCGCCGGGAGTCGGCGCGCGCCCGCACGGGCCAAGGGTTCTGGGCGCTGATCGAGCAGCTTGGGCGCCGCGTGCTGCCCAACACCGCCGGCTGCCATACGGCGAAGGAGGCCATCGCCACCGCTCAGATGGCGCGGGAGCTGTTCGGCACCAATTGGATCAAGCTCGAAGTCATCGCCAACGACGACACGCTTCAGCCGGACCTGTTCGGACTGGTGGAGGCGGCAGGCGTGCTTTGCGCCGAAGGTTTCGCGGTGCTGCCCTATACGACCGAAGATCTGAGCGCCGCGGAACGCTTGATCGCCGCGGGCTGCGAGGTGCTGATGCCGTGGGGCTCGCCCATCGGCTCCGCGCGCGGCCTCGCCAACAGATCCGCGCTGCAGACGCTCCGCGCTTACTTTCCCGACACGCCGCTCATCGTCGATGCCGGGATCGGCGCCCCCTCCCATGCGGCCGAGGCCATGGAACTGGGCTATGACGGCGTGCTGCTCAACACAGCCGTCGCCAAAGCCGGCGACCCGGTGAAGATGGCGGAGGGCTTCGCGAGCGGGATCAAAGCCGGGCGGCTGGCCTTTGAGGCGGGCATGATCGAGCCGCGCGACATGGCCTCGCCCTCCACCCCGCTGGCCGGGACGCCCTTCTTCAAGATCGATCACGCCTCCTGACGTGGTCCGTCTCGATCCCTTCTATCCCATCGTCCCAGACTCGGAGTGGCTCGCGCGGCTTCTGCCGCAAGGGGTCAAGCTGATCCAGCTTCGCATCAAGGATCAGCCCGCCGAGATCGTCCGCGCCGAGATCGCCCAGGCGCTGACGCTGTGCGCCGCGCGGGATTGCCAACTCGTGGTCAACGACTATTGGCGTGAGGCGCTACATGCGGGCGCCGATTTCGTGCATCTCGGCCAGGAGGATCTCGCCGGCGCCGATCTCGCCGCCCTCAAGGCCGCGCGTGTCAGGATCGGCATCAGCACTCATAGCGAGGAAGAGCTCGATGTGGCGCTTGCCGCCGACCCGGATTACGTAGCGCTCGGGCCTATCTACCCGACTTTGCTCAAGAAAATGCCCTGGGCGCCGCAAGGTCTGTCGCGGCTCGCGGCGTGGCGAAAAAAGGTCTCGTGCGCCCTCGTCGCCATCGGCGGCATCACCCCGGAACGGGCGCCTGGCGTGCTCGAAGCGGGCGCCGACAGCGTCGCCGTCATCACGGACATCATGACACACCAACATCCTGAGCTTAGGACCGGAAATTGGGTCGCTGTCACAAAACCCTGGCGACAGTTATCAACAGGTTCTCCACACGCCTGAGAGACGAGTTTAAGGTTGACCCGGTTGTCCCTGGAAGAAATGATCACCAATCGGGGACGAAGGGACTGATGCGGGAACAGTGATGAGTTACCGGCTCGATCCGGCCATGCCAGTGAGCGAGGCTTTACGCTCCGTGGCGTTGACCGAACTGGAGATCGCTCACACCTCGCTGGCGACTCCCCCTGACCGCCACACCGGCGTGCACAGCGCCCGCAAGTGCTTCAAAAGATTGCGCTCTCTTCTGCTCCTGGCCCGGCCCGGCATGCCTGAGCCGGTGTTCGCCAACCTGACGGCGCGCGTGGCCCGCATCGGCAAGGGGCTTGCTGCCGCCCGCGACGCCCAGGCCCTGCTCGACGCCGTCGACAAGCTGGAGGAAAACACCGAGTCCGATCTTGGTGACGCCCCGATGCAATCCGTGCGCGGCTGGCTCCACAAACGCCGACACGCCGCCGAGCAGAACCTGGAGCAGGCCACCGCATCGGAAGCCATGCAGATGCTTCTGGAGCTTCGCCCCGGCTTCGCGGGGTTGGCCGTCTATCCGGACGATTTCACCCCGCTCGCCGAGGGCCTCGAGCGCTGCTACGCAGCGACGCGGAAGCACTTCAAGGCGGTGTTCGACTCCGACGATGCGGAGGAAATGCATGAGTGGCGCAAGGGCGTCCAGCATCATTGGCGGCAGATGCAACTGCTCACGCCATGCTGGCCCTCGGAGCTTTCCGCCCGCGCAGAGGCCGCGCGCGCCCTGTCGCAACTGCTCGGCGAAGACCATGACATCGCCATGCTGATGCATCTCGTCTCGACGCCGACCATGACCTTCGGCAGCCTTGAGGACACCGCAGCCTTCATGAAGCGCTGCCGCAAACGCCACAAAGCTCTGCGCAAGGAAGCCAAGGTCAAAGGCAAGAGACTTTTCGTCGAGAAGCCCGGCCCGTTCGCCGACCGCATCCATGCCTATTGGACCACGGCGGCGGTCGGTGCGGACAAGCCGGTCACTCCGCCGCGGCAGAGTAATGTTGTGGCGATCGGCAATGCGCGTACGGGACGCGCGGGCCAAAGCTAGGGCTTAAAGCCTCACTTCCATTCCGTCGTATGACACTTCCCAGCCGGCGGCCTCGACCGCTGCCCGCTCGGGCGAGTCGTCGCGCAGCACCGGGTTGGAATTATTGATGTGGATGAAGATCCTACGCGCGATATTAAGCGGCGCCATCTGCTCAAGCGTCCCTTTCGGCCCCGACATGTTCATGTGACCGATGCGGTCGCCGGTCTTTTGCATCAGTCCTTGAACGATCATCTCGTCGTTGGTGTAAAGCGTGCCGTCGAAAAACAGGAGCGCTGCGCCGTCGAGACGCTTACGCAGCGGAGCGTCGAGCCCCGAGCAGCCCGGAATGAAGAAGAAGTTCTTTCCGCTCGCGTCCTCGGTGACTTTGAGGCCGACCGTGTCGCCCTCCTCCGTTCCGAAGCTGCCGCCCGTGCCCTTCTCTTCGTCTTCGAGATAGAGCGGGATCTTGCCGGGAACCGTGAAGGCCTCGATGGTAAGGCCCACCGGCCCTGAAGGCCCTTCGACCGCGAATGACTGGCCGAGCGCCATGGTCTCGCGCTTCACGAGATCGGGGTTCAGCACCTCGAAGATGCTGTTCTCGGCGAGCACATCGAGCACACGCGCGCTGCCATAGACAACAAGGGGCTGGCTTTCGCGCAGGCACAGAAGTCCGGCCACCGCGTCCACATCGCCATTCGTCAGCACCACCGCCTTGATCGGGCTGTTGCGGGGCGGCCCCTCGCGATTCGGATGCAGCTCCGGCGTCGCGTTGATCTGCTGCCTGATATCGGGCGAGGCATTCAACAGAACCCACTGGCGGCCGTCGGCGCTGACCGCGACGGAGGCCTG
>CAYWIA010000118.1:0-6317 GCA_964458245.1 uncultured Methyloceanibacter sp.
CCGCGACCGTGAGCCCGAAGCTTCGCGCAAGCGCGCGCGTCTCGTCCTTGGGCAAGTCGCCCAAAGGAAAGCGCAAGAAGGAAAGCTGCGCCGGCGTGGTCGCAAACAAGAAATAACTCTGGTCACGTTCCTTGTCGGCCGCGCGGTGAAGCTGCCAGCCGGCCGGACCGGGCAGGCTCTTGACGTAATGGCCGGTGGCGAGCGCCGCGGCGCCGAGCCCCTCCGCCGTCTCCAGCAAATCGTGAAACTTGATTTTCTGATTGCAGGCGACGCACGGCACCGGCGTCTCGCCGCTGAGATAACTGTCGGCGAATTCGCCCATCACCGCCTGTTTGAAGCGCGCCTCGTAATCGAGAACGTAATGGGGAATGCCGAGCGCTTCAGCCACACGGCGCGCGTCCTGGATATCCGTCCCCGCGCAGCAAGTCCCCTTCCGACCCACCGCCTGTCCGTGGTCGTAGAGCTGAAGCGTGATGCCGAGCACGTCGTAGCCCTGGGCCTTGAGCAAGGCCGCGACCACGGAAGAATCGACGCCGCCCGACATGGCGACGACGACCCGCGTCTCGGCTGGACGCCCTTCTAGGTGCAGACTGTTAAGCATTCCGGGTCAATGATGCGGCGGAGTTTCAGTGGCTCGATGATCTCGGAAGGGCTTGCCGACCTTGGTCTTGATTATAAATAGTCTGTGACGGCCCCGCGTGGGCTCATTTCAGCCCTTCCAGAAGGCCTAGAACATAGGCAGGGGACGCTTGAGACGCAAGGACAGAGCCCCTGGAAGACCAGTAGAAGCAGTTGGAAAGGCCTGGAAGTCTCAGCGAATTCAGCAAGTTTTGGCTATTTCCTTGCAGCTTCTTTTACCTGACAGCTTAGGCAATTCTTAAATGGGCCTCTGCTAGCTTCCACCTAGATTGAAGCTCATCAGTTTGGAAGTGTTGCGTACGATGACCGAGCATTACAGGCCGCGTGTCAGATATGTGATTGGACCGGACGGCAGCCCGCTGACCGTGGCCGATCTCCCCCCGAAAAACACCAATCGGTGGGTCATTCGCCGAAAGGCCGAGGTCGTGGCCGCCGTGCGTGGCGGTCTGATCAGTCTCGAGGAAGCCTGCGAGCGTTACACGCTGACCGTGGACGAGTTTCTGAGCTGGCAGCGCTCCATCGACAAGCACGGCCTGCCGGGCCTGCGCGCCACCCGCGTCCAGGACTATCGCAGCAGCTAATCGCGCTTCTGATCTGAGATCTTCGTCATGGCCGGGCTCGTCCCGGCCATTGGCATTTCTAGGGGCGGCTACTGCGCGGCGGGCTGGGCCACAACTTCCGGCCATTCCTTGCTGCAATTCGTCTGACCGCTCTTCCAGCGATTGATGTCGAACTGCATCTTGGCCGCCTGCTCCGGCGTCATGGTCAGGTTTTTGCTGGTAACGATCGTGCTCGCGCCTTGCTGGTGGAAATCGATCGTATAGGCGAGCTTGCCCGCCCGGCCGAGATTACGCTTGTCGTGAATGGTGATCTTCACCTTCTGGCCGTCCGGGCTCACATCGGCACGGTAGACATGATCGGGGAAGAGAGGCGCGCTCGGGTTGAACCAGCATGTCTTGGCGCGGCCGCCAAGCATCACATAGGCATCGACGGGCTTGGCCGTCGCAACCGACATGCGGCTCTTATTGTAGGCCGGCACGGCGCCGACCGGCGCGTCGGCGGCTACGCTTGCGCTGCCCGTGGACCCGCCGCCGCCGCCACAAGCCGCAAGACCTAGCCCCACGGCCGTGAGCGCAATCGCAATGGCCGCCGGCCCTGTCACCTCATGCCCCTCTTAAAAACATCGTGGCTTAGTCGCGGAAGTTCACGAATTGCAGCGGCTGCTCGATCGAAAGTCCTTTGGTGTGCTCGATCACCGCCTGCAGGTCGTCGCGCTTCTTGCCCGTGACCCGGAGCTCGTCGCCCTGGATGGAAACCTGGACCTTGAACTTCCCGTCCTTGATCTCCTTGACCACGCGCTTGGCCAGCTCCTTGTCGATGCCCTGGCGGATGATCGCCTTTTGGCGGACGGCCTGGCCGGCCGCCTTTTCCGGCGTCTTATAGTCGATAACCCCTGCGTCGATTTTGCGGCGCGCCAGATGCCCCTGGAGCAGCTCGTGCATCTGCTTGAGCTTCAGGTCGTCGTCGGCATTGATGACGAGCTCCGACTCCTTCCGCTCGATCTTGGCCTGCGAGCCTTTGAAGTCGTAGCGCTGGCTCATCTCGCGCACCATGTTGGCGAGCGCGTTGTCGACCTCCGCGAGGTCGGTCTGTGAGACGATATCGAACGACGGCATGGTCCCTACCCGCGCGTTTCCGGTTTCCCGCATCATATAGCATCAGAAACCAGGGCCGCGAACGGCCTCTTGAGGCGCCCCGGAAGCGGCGCCGGCATGAGCTGAAGATTGGGCCGGCTAGCCGGCTGCGCGGTGGGCGCCCAGGGCGACAAGCTCTGGCGTCGGGTTCTCGATTTTGAGCCGCTCGGCGTCGCGCTCCTGGAGAAGCTCGATCTTTTTCATTTCCTCGAGCGCCTCGTCCAGGTCTCCGCGAGCGGCCGCCAGCTTGGCCTCGAGGCCCGAGACAGAATTGGCCAGATTGTCCCGTCTTTGGATGGCCGCCTTGGCGAAGGTCGGATAGGCGTAGTGATTGACGTCGGAGACGCCGGCACGCTCCTGCTCGATGGCGATCTGCCGGTCGAGGTCGGTGGCCATGGTGTTGAGCTCACCGATCATGGCCTCAATATCTTCAACCTTGCGGCGCTTTTCGTCGACTTCGAAGCGCTTCAAGCGGATGACTGCGTCGCGTGACTTCATGACTCGATACCCTCAGCGTACTCGGTCCCCGGCTACGGAGAACTCAATTACCATGCCAGCGGGGGCGCCCTACGGTCGACTGCCCTCGAAAAAGCAATCCTTCCGGAAGCGAACCCAAAGGCCTTGTCGAGGACCGGTCCCCCTGCCCCTCGCTCCAGATCATGGCTGACAGGCCTTAAGGCTCGGTAAACCATATGGCTTGCATTTAAAGGATACGAGGACCCCAGTGGTGTAGAGATGGTTACCGGACGTGGTTAGCGCTCGCCAGAAGCTTAGCTTTTGTTAACTATTGGCCATTAATTTGTTGATTCGAATTAACCAATCTGCGTCCGACGTATTGGGTCAGGGGACAACCAGGAACTTTGAGAAGACGGGGGATTTAAAATGCGGGTTCTTCTGATCGAGGACGATAGCGCAACCGCGCAGAGCATCGAGCTGATGCTGCAATCGGAAGGCTTTAACGTCTACAAGACCGATTTGGGCGAAGAGGGTGTCGATCTCGGCAAGATCTACGACTACGACATTATCCTTCTCGACATTAACTTGCCGGATATGAGCGGTTATGAGGTCTTGAAAACCTTGCGCGTCAGCAAGGTCCAGACCCCGATCCTGATCCTCTCCGGATTGGCCGGCATCGAGGATAAGGTCCGTGGCCTCGGCTTCGGCGCCGACGATTATATGACCAAGCCCTTCCATAAGGATGAGCTTGTCGCCAGGATCCACGCGATCGTGCGCCGCTCGAAGGGCCACGCCCAGTCGGTCATCCAGACGGGCGGCCTGAAGGTCAACCTCGACACCAAGACCGTGGA
This sequence comes from uncultured Methyloceanibacter sp., assembly GCA_964458245.1. Lineage (GTDB taxonomy): Bacteria > Pseudomonadota > Alphaproteobacteria > Rhizobiales > Methyloligellaceae > Methyloceanibacter. The sequence goes on from CAYWIA010000118.1 coordinate 3,641, forward strand.
CGTGAACGGTCAGCGGGTGCATCTGACGGGCAAGGAATATCAGATGCTCGAGCTGCTCTCCCTGCGCAAGGGTACGACCCTCACCAAGGAGATGTTCCTGAACCATCTCTATGGCGGCATGGACGAGCCGGAGCTCAAGATCATCGACGTCTTCATCTGCAAGCTGCGCAAGAAGCTCGCGGCGGCGACCGGCGGCAAGCACTATATCGAGACGGTTTGGGGCCGCGGCTATGTGCTGCGCAACCCGGATGACGAGTCCGACACGGGCGAAGCAGCCGCCTAGCATTTTCTCAAGAAGATCAAAACTTTCGGAATGGCCGGGCTTGTCCCGGCCATTCTTTTTTGGATTAGCTTCTGTCCGCCTTAAAGGGCGGCAAACGCTCGGTTTCCGACATCTCGGCAACCGCAAACTCTATCAACAGCTCCGCCAGGGTCTGCCCTCGCGCCCCGGCCCGGGAGCCCGATCGAGATGACCTCTCGGACGCTCGGAACCTTGAGGCGACCATAACGCCCTCCCCCGCGGCTCGAACCAGCCCGGCGTTCAAGGCCAAGCAGTGACGGGCTTGACGGCGCGCGGAGGCCGGCGTTGATCATCTCCTCGTCGTTTGGCTCCTGCTCGAACCGGACGAGATTGACGTCGAGCTGGTCTCGGGCAGGAACTCTGCCAGTGATCCGTCCGTCAACCGCTTCGGAATGGCGGTTTTCCGGGGCTCAGGCGGCCCTGAACCGGACCTCTTCGCCCTCAGCCTCGGCCGTCACGGTCATGCCGGCGGCAGCGGCCACGCGCCGGGCGTAGTAAGGCTGAATCGAGTGGGCATCGACCTCCACCCCGTTTCCGCCCGACAACAGAGCCTTGACCTGGTCGTTCAGACGCGCGGCGGTGCCCTTGGCGTTGACGGCAAACGCGATATTGGCGGGATCGCCCGAGATCTCGACCTTCACCGTGCCTCCGCGGGGCAGCGCCACGATGCCGAGCGCCACGAGATTGAGCAGGAGTTTGACTTTGTTCTTCGCCATTGTCAGCGGCGGGCCGTTCCACACGACCTCGTGCTTGCCGCTGCCTTGGGCGAATTCGCGCGCCACCTTCTCCGCGTCGCGCAAATCGATCTCCGCACCGGCTGAGCCCGCAGCCCCGAAAGCCAGGCGCGCAAATTGCAGCTTGGCGGAGGCCTGCGCGGCACTCTTGCGGATGAGGTCCATCGCCGCCGCGCGCATCTCATCGTCCGGTTCCTCGGCCAGCATCTCCAACCCATTGGAGATCGCCGAGACGGGATTGATGACGTCATGGCAGATGCGGCTCGATACCAGCGCCGCCAGATCGAGATCGCCGAGTGCCGTAGGCTCTGTCATGGCCTCCTCCCCCTTCGCCTCCGCAGGCATTTTGCGGAGATCACGTGGTCCGCGCACTAATTTCTGTTACAGGAAGGGCTCACCTTAGACGCGCGCGAAAGCGCGAAACGAATCAGCATCCCTTTGGAGCATCTTGCCTTGTCAGCACCAAGACATACAACCGCGCTCGCCCCCGACCCCAAGCCCGATTTCGATCTCGGCCGCGCCGCCGAGATTCTGACCGACGCCGCGGCCAAGGCCGGGGCGGCCATCATGGGCCATTACGGCGGGTCGACCGAGGTCGAGACCAAAGCCGACGATTCCCCCCTGACCAAGGCGGATCGTGACTCTGAGGTTGTCCTTCTTGCCGCCCTGAAGGATCTTGCCGCCGATATTCCGATCGTCTCCGAAGAGACCGCGGCGGACCGCACGGCGCCGCTCGGCGCACGCTTTTTCCTCGTCGACCCGCTCGACGGCACGAAAGAATTCATAAAAAAACGCACGGATTTCACCGTGAATGTGGCCCTGATCGAGGAAGGCGTCCCCCGCTTCGGGCTGGTTTACGCCCCGGCCCGCGCGCTTTTGGCCGTGACCACGGCCGACGGCGTGGCGATCGAGGCGGAGATGGCGCCGGACGCGAATGGCGCCGATCTCGAGGCGCTCGATCGCAAGCGCCTGCATGCGCGGCAAGGAGACCCGAACGGGCTGACCGCGCTCGTGAGCCTCTCCCATCTCGATGAGGAGACGGAGAAGTTCCTGGAAGGATTCAACATTTCGGAGCGCTCCGGCGCGGGCTCCTCGATCAAGTTCCTGGAGATCGCGCGGGGACGCGCGGACGTCTATCCCCGCTTCGGACCGACCATGGAATGGGACACGGCCGCGGGCCAAGCCGTCCTGGAGGCCGCCGGCGGCCATGTGGTCGACCCGAACGGCGCGCGCTTCCGCTACGGCAAGACGCGAGAGGGGTTGCGCAACGCGAGCTTCATCGCTTGGGGACGCACCGTCTTAACGCCCCGGTAACGCTTCCACCGTTTGGTAACTGTTTCGGTAAACCATAGCGGTCGGGGCCGTGCGCCCCGCCGGCCGGCAGGGCACGCCGGCTTCGAGCCCGAGGGCATAGTCATGCGTTCCACCAGCACCGCGATTGCCGTGGTTTCGGCGATCTTTCTCTCCTGTTTTGCTCTATCGCCGGCGTCGGCCCAGGACGACGACGACGCCATGGTCATCACCCCGGAATCGTATGCCGACATGATCAGCGGCAGCGATCCGAAGGCGCCGCCCCCGCCCTCCGCGAGTGGCGCACCGAGCCCCTATGCGCCGGGCGCTTACCCTCAAGGCGGCAACGCGG
>CAYWIA010000119.1:0-6252 GCA_964458245.1 uncultured Methyloceanibacter sp.
CATTGGGATAGACGCTGACATAGGTGTCGGCGACATGGGCCATCTCATCGACGGACGGGCGCAGCTGCTCGGCGCCGAAGGAGCAATTGAGCCCAATGGAGAAGGGCTTGAGGTGTTTCATCGAATACCAGAACGCTTCGGGCGTCTGGCCTGAGAGATTCCGGCCCGAGAGGTCCGTGATGGTGCCCGAGATCATGATGGGCAACTCGACGCCCATCTCGTCGAAGACTTGCTCGACCGCGAAACCCGCCGCCTTGGCATTCAGCGTGTCGAACACGGTCTCGATGAGAATGGTATCGGCGCCGCCCTCGATGAGCCCGCGCACCTGCGTGGCATAAGCCTCGACCAGCTCGTCGAAGCTGACATTGCGGAAACCGGGATTGTTCACGTCGGGCGAGATGGAGGCGGTGCGGTTGGTGGGGCCGACGGCGCCCGCCACGAAGCGCGGCCGGTCCGGCGTCTTCTCCGTCCACTCATCGGCGGCCTCGCGCGCAAGCTTGGCCGCGGCCACGTTCATCTCGTGGGAGATATCCTCCAGCCCGTAATCGGCCTGGCTGATGGCCTGGGCGTTGAAGGTGTTGGTCTCCAGGATATCGGCGCCGGCCTCCAGGTATTTGCTGTGGATCTCGCGAATGATGTCGGGCTGGCTCAGCACGAGCAGGTCGTTGTTGCCCTTCAGATCGCGGGGATGGTCCTTGAAGCGCTCGCCGCGATAGGCGGCCTCGTCCAGCTTGTAGCCTTGAATGGCCGTGCCCATGGCGCCATCCAGAATGAGGATGCGCTCCTTGGCGGTGCGCTTCAGCGCCTCGATACGCTCGTCACGGGTCATGTCGCGGTTTCCACTTTGGCTTCGGTGAAGGCCTTGGCCGGGCGCAGGCCCAGCAGGTAACAAATGGCGTAGACCAGATCGGCGCGGTTCAGCGTGTAGAAATGGAACTCGGTGATGCCTTGGTCCACGAGCCCGAGCACCTGCTCCGCCGCGACGGCAGCGGCCACGAGATGGCGCGTCTCCTGATCCTCGTCCAGTCCCTCGAAACGCTTTCCGATCCAATCGGGAACGCTCGCGCCGGAGCGTTCGGCGAAGCTCGAGACCTGCTTGAAGTTATGAATGGGGATCAGCCCGGGCACGATGGGGATATCGATCCCGGCGGCGCGTACGCGGTCGAGATAGCGAAAATAGACTTCGTTATCGAAAAAGAACTGCGTGATGGCGCCGGTGGCACCCGCGTCGATCTTGGCCTTGAGCATGTCGATATCGGTCTCGACGGATTTCGATTCCGGATGCTTCTCCGGGTAGCAGCCGACCGAGATCTCGAAGGGGGCGATCTTCTTGATACCCGCGGTGAGATCGGCGGCATTCGCATAGCCCCCGGACGTCGGCTCGTAGCATGCGCCTACCCCGCCGGGCGGATCGCCGCGCAGCGCCACGATCTGGCGTACGCCGAGATCCCAATAGTCGCGAATGACCTCGTCGATCTCCTCCTTGGTGGCGGAGACGCAAGTCAGATGCGCGGCGGGCTTCAGGGTGGTCTCGCGCAGCATGCGGCCCACGGTGGCGTGCGTGCGCTCGCGGGTCGAGCCGCCGGCGCCGTAGGTCACCGAGACATATTTCGGGCGTAACGGTTCGAGCCTGCGGATCGAGCGCCACAGGGTGTCCTCCATGGCATCGGTCTTCGGCGGGAAGAACTCGAACGACACGTCGATGTCGCCGCGGCCGAGAAAGCGGCGCTTGGGCGGCTCCTGGCTGTGCGGCTCTTGGTTGTGTGGGTCTTGGGATGCGAGCATCTAAGCGGCGACCTCCACCTTGGGACTCAGTTTTCTCTTCTTGCCGGCGGTGACGGGCTTCTGGCCAAGCCACAACGAAACGATCAACTTGCCATCCGCAGGGCCCGGGCTCAGCTCGCGGAAACGCTCCAGCTTGAGGCCCGCGCCTTCGAGCATGCGCCCGAGCTGATCGCGGCCGAAGCCGAGACGCCGATGCGCCGACTGCTCGCGTAGGAATTCGAGCTCATGCGGCGCGAAATCCACGACCAACAGCTTGCCGCCCGGCGCCAGCACGCGGGCGGCTTCGGCCACGGCGGACGCGGGGTCGTCGAGGAAGTGCAGCACCTGGTGCAGCACCACCGCGTCGGCGGCCTCGTCGGGCAGCGGCACGTTATAGAGATCGCCGTGGCGGACTTGCGCCTGGGAAAGCCCGGCGCGTTCCAGCTTCATGCGCGCATAGGCCAGCATGTCGTGATTGAGATCGAAGCCGAGCACCTTCTTGGCGCGCGGGCCGAACAGTTCGAGGATGCGACCCGTGCCCGTACCGAGATCGACCAGGCGCTCGAATGGCCCCTCGCCCAAGGCCTCGTCCATGGCGGCTTCGACCTGGCTCTCGGCCACATGAAGCGTGCGAATGGAATCCCACTCCGCGGCATGCGCCTTGAAGTAGCTCTGCGCCGCCTCGGCGCGCGCCTTCTGCACGGCTTCGGCGCGGGCGCGATCCCGGGCGAGCACCAAATCGGCCGGGTCGAGGCTGCCGACGATGGCGCGGGCGAGCGTCCCTTCCGGCCCGCTGTCGGCGGCCCGAAAGAACACCCAGGAGCCCTCGCGGAACCGGGTGATGAGGCCGGCTTCGGCCATGAGTTTCAGGTGGCGGCTGATGCGCGGCTGGCTCTGAGCCAAGATCTGGGTCAGATCCTTGACGTTCAGTTCGGCGCACGCGAGCAAGGCCAGGATGCGCAGGCGCGTGGCCTCGCCCGCGCCCCGCAGCGCGGCAAGCGCTTGATCGGCGGAAAGACCTGGCATGGCCGCGCGGTTCTGATCGTCACCTGACATAAAGATATGTTTATATCTTCTCGAAAGGTGTTGCAAGGGCCTCGGAGTCGCCCCTGAACCCGGCCGTTCTCAAGCAAACTTGAACAGGCTCAGGCATCGCATGCGGTCCTTAGCTGCTAGGCTCCCTGCAAATCGACCGTCCACCAGCCAAGAGGAACCATGACCGCAGTACGCACCAGCCCCACTCGCCTGATTTTCTTGCTCGGATTTTTGACGCTCGGTTCTCTCGCCGCCCACGCGGAGGAGACGCCGGCGCAAGACAATCGCCTCAAGGAGGCTATCGCCGGCGACCACCGATCGAAGGAGAACAGAGCCCGCGATGCATACCGCCACCCGTACGAGACGCTCACCTTCTTCGGCATCAGGCCGGACATGACGGTGGTCGAGGTCTATCCGGGCCGGGGCTGGTACTCTGAAATTCTCGCGCCCTATCTCAAAGGCAGCGGTACGTATTACGCCGCCCAGCGCCCGAGCGATCCGTCCTACGCACCGGGTCAGAGGTCGCTCGAAGCCTTCGATCAGAAAGTGAAGGACGCGCCCGAGCTTTACGGCGAAGTGAAACGGACGACGCTGACCAAGGACGGCGACATCGCACCGGCAGGCTCGGCCGACCTTGTCGTCACCTTCCGCAATTTGCACAGCTTCATGGGATCGGGCACCGAGAACGAGGCCTTTGCCACGATGTTCAAGGCGCTCAAGCCGGGCGGCGTGCTCGGCGTCGTGCAGCATCGCGGCGATCCCAACGTGGAGCAGGACCCCAAAGGGGGCTCAGGCTACGTGAACGAGGAGTATGTGATCGCGTTGGCCGAGAAGGCTGGCTTCGAGCTCGCGGAGAAATCCGAGATCAACGCCAATCCGAAGGATACGAAGGACTATGCGAAGGGCGTATGGACGCTGCCCCCCTCGCTTCGCCTCGGCGACGAGAACCGCGAGAAATACGAGGCGATCGGCGAGAGCGATCGCATGACCCTGAAATTCGTGAAGCCGGCGAGTTAGGGGTCAGCGGCGTCGAGCAAGGACGGACCTCAATCGGCCGGCCGCTCGCTTGCGGTGTAGACCGCCAATTGTGCGGCGAAAGCCCGTTTGTAGGCGGGACGCGCTTCGCCGCGGGCGACAAGTGCGGCCAAGTTCGGATATTCGTCCAGAATGCCCGATGATCTCAGCCTGAGCAGCACCGACACCATCATCAGGTCGCCGGCGCTGAACCCGCCATCGAGCCAGTCGGCGTTGCCAAGACGCGCGGAAAGTTGCTTCAAGCGGTCGCGGACGCGATCCTCGACGAGAGGCAGGCGCTCCTTGCTCCAGGGTTTATCGCTCTCGAGAAGCGTGGCGGTTGCTAGTTCAATGATCGGCGGCTCTACCGTGTTGAGCGCAGCAAACATCCATGTGATCGCGCGCGCCCGCGCATCGGCATCATCCGGCAGCAAGCCCGCATGGCGCTCAGCGATATGGAGGACGATCGCCCCGGTCTCGAAGAGGGCGAGATCGCCTTCCTCATAGGTCGGGATCTGGCCGAAAGGATGAAGCGCCAGATGCGCGGGTTGCTTCATCGCACGAAACGAAACAAGGCGCACTTCGTAGGGCTGGCCGACCTCTTCAAGCGCCCATCGCACGCGCGTATCGCGCGCCAGTCCCCTGCCGCGATCCGGCGACCGATCAAAGGCGGTTATGGTGACGGTCATCGGTCACGATGCTCAGGCGCGGGCGAATTTCTTGTATTTGATGCGCTTCGGGATGATCGAGTCCTCGCCGAGGCGGCGCTTCTTGTCCTCCTCGTAGTCCTCGAAATTGCCCTCGAACCACTCCACGTGGCTGTCGCCTTCGAACGCCAGAATGTGGGTGGCGATACGGTCGAGGAAGAAGCGATCATGGCTGATGATGACGGCGCAGCCGGCGAAATCTTCCAGCGCCGCTTCGAGCGACGACAGTGTCTCCACGTCGAGGTCGTTGGTGGGCTCGTCGAGCAAGATCAGATTTGCGCCTGATTTCAGCATCTTGGCGAGATGGACGCGGTTGCGCTCACCGCCCGAAAGCTGGCCGACCTTCTTCTGCTGGTCGCCGCCTTTGAAGTTGAACCAGCCGACATAAGCGCGCGCGGGCACCTCGCGTTTGCCGAGCGTCACCACCTCCGCGCCTTCGGAGATCTCCTCGTAGACCGACTTCTTCTCGTCGAGAGCGTCGCGCGACTGGTCCACATAGCCGAGCTTCACCGTGTCGCCCACCCGGATATCGCCGTTGTCCGGCGTCTCCTGGCCGACGATCATGCGGAACAGCGTGGTCTTGCCCGCGCCGTTCGGACCGATGACGCCGACAATGCCGCCCGGCGGCAGCTTGAAGGACAGATCGTCGATCAAGAGGCGCTCGCCGAAGGCCTTCTCAAGCCCCTCCGCCTCGATAACCACCTCGCCAAGACGCGGGCCCGGCGGGATGGTGATCTGCGTTTTCGCCGACTTGTCCTTGCCGGCCTCGGCCAGAAGCTCGTCGTAGGCCCGGATACGCGCCTTGGACTTGGCCTGACGGGCTTTCGGACTTGCGCGGATCCAATCGAGCTCGCGGGCGAGCGTGCGCTGCTTGGCCTCTTCCTGCCGGCCTTCGACTTCAAGACGCTTCTGCTTCTGCTCGAGCCAGGACGAGTAATTGCCCTTGTAGGGTACCCCCGCCCCGCGATCGAGCTCGAGCGTCCATTCGGTGATGTTGTCGAGGAAGTAGCGGTCGTGGGTCACCATGACGATGGTGCCGGGATAATCGCGCAAATGGTGCTCGAGCCAGGCGACGCTTTCCGCGTCCAAATGGTTGGTCGGCTCGTCGAGCAGCAGAATGTCGGGCTTGGCGAGCAGCAGGCGGCACAGCGCCACGCGGCGACGCTCACCGCCCGACAGCTTCGCCACTTCCGCGTCGCCGGGCGGGCAGCGCAGCGCATCCATGGCCTGCTCCACCTGGGTGTCGAGGTCCCACAAATCGCCGGCGTCGATCTCGTCCTGAAGCTGCGCCATCTCGTCGGCGGTCTCGTCCGAATAGTTCACGGCAAGCTCGTTATAGCGGTCGAGCTTCGCCTTCTTCGCCGCCACGCCCTCCATGACATTGCCCATGACATCTTTGCTCTCGTCGAGCTGGGGCTCCTGAGGCAGATAGCCGACCGCGACCCCGTCCGCCGCCCAGGCCTCGCCCACGAACTCCTTCTCGTCGCCCGCCATGATGCGCAAGAGCGTCGACTTGCCCGCGCCGTTGAGACCGACAACGCCGATCTTGGCGCCGGGAAGGAAGGCGAGCGTCACGTCCTTCAGGACCTGCTTCCCGCCGGGATAGGTCTTGTTGAGCTTGTTCATGACGTAGACGTATTGCGGGGTGGCCATGGGCGTCCGTTCGAGCTGTTCGGGGTTCTAAGGAAATTTCGCTCGCGCTTTTAGCCAATCGCGCGCGCCAACTCAATGT
>CAYWIA010000120.1:0-2459 GCA_964458245.1 uncultured Methyloceanibacter sp.
ACCGGCGTGCCCGACAACGGTCTTTATGCGGCGACCAAGGGCGGCATTATCGGGCTGACCAAGTCCGCCGCGCTGCAGGTGGCGGCGGAGAACATCTCGATCAACGCCATCGCCTCGTGTGCCTTCGACATCCCGGACGACATGTTCCTGCGCTGGATCGAGGATCACCATGTGAGCCGGAAAGACGCGGAAGGCTGGCTGCCGGTCAAGCGCCTCGGCAAACCGGAGGAGATCGCCGCGGCGACGCTTTATCTGGCGTCCGACGAGGCGCGCTTCGTGGTCGGCACGGTCTTGACCATCGACGGGGGGTTCACGGCACAATAGACGACAGCGGACGCGATGCACGAGTTCGGCTTGGTGCGCGCCCTAACCGTATTGGGCCGGACACCCCTGGGCGGCGGGAGGAAGAGCCGGAGGATACCGGTAGAGCGTGAACTCTGCAGGCGCGTGCGCCCTGTCCCCCGGGCCCGTCGTGTCGTGACACAGGATCCTATCCACACGGAGCCCGTCGTCCGACAAGGGCAAGCGCAACCAGAACAGAAGCACATGATCCCGCCCCTCGGCCGGGCCGCGGACCACGCCATGGGCCGGCAGACCTTCGGTGGCGACGCGGTCGTGGATCCGGCGCCAATAGTCCTCGCAGGTGCCGGAGAACACCTCCCCGAGGCGCTTGCCGGTGATTTCCTTGCCGTAGATGTCCCGGAGCCGCGTGCCAGCCAGCCGGAACAGACCCCGGTCGAACCCCTCGCGGAGATCGATCAAACCCAAATACGGAAGCAATCGCGGGACCTTAAGCGGGTCGAGATCCGCGCGCGCCGGAAGGAGCCGTTTCCCCGCCGAGTGCAGCCAATAGTCGAAGAGATCACGCTGTCCCTCGATCGCCAACTGAGCCCGAAAGGCGCAATCGGACAGCATGGCGTCCCCCCTATCCCCGCGAATCACCGGTTACCGACTATGTGGCGTTCGCCTGTCACATGCAAGGAGGGGCCTAAAATTCTCTAGGAATCGCAATAGCTTGTACCGCGCGTCGCAGCCGCCCACCCGATCTTGCGGGCGGCGGGCGGCACGATGCATTCCGTAGCGTTATTGTGCGCGAATCATAGCCCGGCGATGCGGCTCGGTTATGCCGATTATGCGTGCTTAGCGCCGCCGCTGGCCGAGCCCCATGCGCTTAGCAAGGTCCGAACGCGCGGCCGCGTAGTTCGGCGCGACCATCGGGTAGTCGTGGGGCAGACCCCACTTCTCGCGATACTCTTCCGGAGACAGATCGTAATGGGTCCGCAAATGCCGCTTCAGCGACTTGAACTTCTTCCCGTCCTCGAGACAGATAATGAACTCCGGCGTCACGGACTTCTTGACTGCGACGGCGGGCTTCAACTCTTCCTTGGCCGGCTGGCCGCCCGCGCTGGAGGCTTTGCTCAAGGCATCGTACACATTGTGGATCACGCCGGGCAGGTCCGTGGCCACAACGGTGTTGTTGCTGACATAGGCCGAGACAATCTCGGCGGTCAGTTCAACGAGTTCGTTTTTTTCGAGATTCGCGTCCATGAAGTGGCTCCTTGATCCTGCCCAATACCCGTTTGAGCGAAACAGACCACAAATCCGCGGCCTCTTGCGCGTCTCCCAGGTTCAAGTGACTTCTTAAAGTCACCAGAATACGCCGTTTTTGTGACCGAAGACTACAATGTTACGAAATTAAAGAGCTTGCAGCGCAATGATGCTTTGCTGATTTGGTCTCTATAGCATATTTCGATAAATCTGCAACGAACCTCTTCTCGCGAAGACTGTACGCGAACCTGCGGGATTGAATGGTGTGCAGCGTTTTCTTTAGCCTGCACCGTTCCTTGGGCGCGTGAATTGATCGAAACTTGCAAGCCAGCCGCGCACTCAAGTCTGAACCGGTGCGTTTCTCCATCAAGCCTGCGTGAAAGCAAAGAGACACCTCTTAGAGAGAGACTTCGGTACGCCTATATTCTTTGCCGACAGAACAGAACGAAACCGAGAGCGCGGTGACCATGAGCAAAACCGAGAACAACGAGAAGACCACGGCGAACGAGGACTGGCGGACGAAGCTGACGCCGGAGCAATTCCACGTCACCCGCGAGCACGGCACCGAGCGCGCCTTCAGCCACCCCTATCATGCGGAGAAGCGCGAGGGCATGTATCGCTGCGTGTGCTGCGGCGCACCCCTCTTCAGCTCGGACACAAAGTTCGACTCCGGCACCGGATGGCCGAGCTTCACCGACGTCGCCGCCGCGGATACGGTGACGACCCATGAGGACAACGCCTTCGGCATGCGGCGCGTCGAGGTGCGCTGCGCGAACTGCGATGCGCATCTGGGGCACGTCTTCCCGGACGGTCCCGGGGAGAACGGCCTGCGCTATTGCATCAATGGCTGCGCCCTCGAACTTGACACCGATGCCGGGAGCGGCAAGACCTCGACCTAGTCTCTAGGCCCT
>CAYWIA010000120.1:2559-6197 GCA_964458245.1 uncultured Methyloceanibacter sp.
CTGCCTATGTCGGCGCGGCCCTCGCCGAGATCGCCGGGTGCTTCGCCTTCTGGGCGTGGCTGCGAACCGGCAAATCCATTCTATGGCTGATCCCGGGCATGGCGGCGCTGGCATTGTTTGCCTATCTGCTGACGCTTGCCGAGGTCGACGCCGCCGGGCGCGCTTACGCCGCATACGGGGGCGTCTACATCGCCGCTTCGCTCGGATGGCTTTGGCTTATCGAGGGCGTGCAGCCTGACAGATGGGATCTCACAGGCTCCGTCGTGTGTCTGATCGGAATGGCGATCATTCTTTTCGGGCACCGAGCATTTTCAAACTGAGACAGGCCCCATGAACGAACAGCGTCTTCCCGCGCGGGCCCCGCTTGCGGCCCGCCGCCCTTCCACCGCGACGCATCACGGCATCGCCCGCGAGGACGATTACGCCTGGCTCCGCGCCGACAACTGGCAGGCGGTGATGCGCGATCCGCACCAGCTGCCGGCGGACATCCGCGCGCATCTCGAAGCGGAGAACGCCTACACGAAAGCGGTCATGGCCGACACGGAGGCGCTTCAAACGAAGCTCTTCGAGGAGATGAAGGGGCGCATCAAGGAGGACGATTCGAGCGTCCCCGCCCCCGACGGCGCCTTCGACTACTACACGCGCTACGTGACGGGCGGACAGCATCCGCTGTTCTGCCGGCGTCCGCGCGGCGGCGGCACGGAAGAGATCCTGGTCGACGGGAACGCGCTCGCCGCGCCCCATGCCTATTTCCGCATCGCCAATGTCGCCCATAGCCCCGACCACAGGCTCGTCGCCTATGCGGTCGATACCAAAGGCTCGGAGTTCTACACCGTCACCATCATCGAGGCGGCAACCGGGAGGCTGGTCGAGGCCGAGATCACCGACAACAATGGCGGCTTCCAATGGGCGGCCGACAGCAAGACGCTGCTTTATGTCTGGCTCGACGAGGAGCACCGGCCGCGCAAGCTGTTCGCGCACGCGGTCGGCGCGGAGAGCGAGGACCGGCTGATCCACGAGCAGACCGATCCAGGCTATTTCCTGGAGATCGGCGCCACCCAGGACCACAAATATCTGCTGCTCGGTGTGCACGACCACGAGACGTCGGAGGTCAGCCTGATCGACGCGAAAGAGCCGGACGCCGCCCCGCGGCTGGTGGCGCCGCGCGAGGCCGAACACGACTATTCCGTCGAACATCACGGCGAGAGCCTCATCATTCTCACCAATTCCGGGGGCGCCGAGGACTACCGCATCGTCGAGGCGCCCGCCGACAACCCTTCGCCCGAGAACTGGCGCGAGATCGAGCCGCACCGGCCGGGCCGGCTCATTCTGGATGTGGTCGCCTACAAGGACTTTCTCGTAAGGCTCGAGCGCGAGGACGGCCTGCCGCGCATCGTCATCCGCCGCTTCGCCGACGGCGAGGAGCACCAGATCGCCTTCGACGAGGAGGCCTACGCACTCGGGCTCTCACACGGCTACGAATACGACACGCGCAATCTGCGCTTCACCTATTCGTCCATGACCACGCCCGCGCAGGTGTACGACTACGACATGGAGACGCGCGAGCGGACCTTGCGCAAGACGCAAGAGGTCCCGAGCGGCCACGACCCCAGCCTCTACGTCACGCGCCGCGTCATGGCGCCGGCCAAGGATGGCGAGACGGTGCCCATCTCGCTGCTCTACCGGAAGGAGACGAAGCTCGACGGCACCGCGCCGCTCCTGCTCTACGGTTACGGCGCCTACGGCATGACCATGCCCGCCGGCTTCTCGACGAACGCGCTGTCGCTGGTCGACCGCGGCTTCGTCTACGCCATCGCGCATATTCGCGGCGGCAAGGAGAAGGGCTACCGCTGGTACAAGGACGGTAAGCGCGAGAAGAAGACGAACACCTTTACCGACTTCATCGCCGCGGGCGAGTACCTCGCCGCGCAGAACTTCACGTCGCGCGGCCGCATCGTTGCCCATGGCGGAAGCGCCGGCGGCATGCTGATGGGCGCCGTCGCCAACATGGCGCCGGACCTCTTCCTCGGCATCATCGCCGAGGTGCCGTTCGTGGATGTGCTGACCACGATGCTGGACGCGACCTTGCCGCTGACGCCGCCCGAATGGCCCGAATGGGGCAATCCTCTTGAGAGCGAGAAAGACTATCGCACCATCGCCGCCTACTCGCCTTACGACAACGTGCGGGCGCAGAGTCATCCCAACATCATCGCGCTGGCCGGGCTGACGGACCCGCGCGTGACCTATTGGGAGCCGGCGAAATGGGTGGCGAAGCTGCGGGAGACGGACACCGGCGGCAAATTCATCCTGCTCAAGACGAACATGGAGGCGGGCCACGCCGGCGCATCCGGCCGCTTCGAGCGGCTCAAGGAAGTGGCGGTGTCTTATGCGTTTGCCCTGAAGGTCGCAGGCCTCGCTTAGCGTCAGGGATGGAGATTTAGGAGCATGGCGAATTTCGTCTTCGGAATGAACCAATCCCTGGACGGTTATGTCGACCACCAGGAATTACCTGTGCCAGGTCCCGCTCTGTTTCGTCACTGGATAGAGCACGTGCGCGACCTGACCGGCAGTGTATACGGTCGTTGCATGTACGAGATCATGAACTATTGGGACGAAGACCGTCCCGAGTGGAGTGCGGAGCAACACGAGTTCGCGGCAGCGTGGCGGCACCAACCCAAGTGGGTCGTGTCGCGCTCGTTGAAGTCAGTCGGCCCCAACGCCACACTCGTCGAGGATGACATCGAGGCGGTGTTACGTGGCCTGAAGGCGCGGCTCGGCGGGGAGATTTCCGTTTCCGGACCAGATCTGGCACGAAGCCTAACCGACCTTGGTCTCATCGATGAGTACCGACTCTACTTGCACCCCGTCGTGCTTGGTCGCGGCAAGCCATTCTTTGCCGGCCCACGGCCGCCGCTCCGCCTTGTGGCTAGCGATCTGATTGGAGAGGACGTGATCAGGTTGACCTACATTCCTGCTTAATCGCGCGAGCTGGGCGCTCGCAGCTGGCGGTCTACAACGCCCGATGACTGCAGACTGGTTTTGGTTCTCGAGGCCCCCTAGTGACAATCAGGCTCCTGTGCCAAGGTGTCGCCCATGCTGCTCTCCCGCGATAAGTCCCAAGTCCTCATCGTCGACGTGCAGGACAAGCTGCTCAGCGCGATTTCCGGCAAGGACCGGGTCGTCGACCGCTGCGTCCGGCTGGTGATGGCCGCGCGCAAGCTCGGCATCCCCATCACCGTGTCGGAGCAATATCCGCAAGGCCTGGGACCGACCCACGATTCCATCCGCGACGCCTTCGCCAATGACGGCTTCATCGCCGACAAGACCGAGTTTTCCTGCATGCGCAACGACATGCTGAAGGACCGGCTGCACGAGCTGCGCCGCCAGGGCCGCTCGCAAGTCGTGATCGGCGGCATCGAGGCCCATGTCTGCGTGCTGCAGACGGCGATCGATCTCGAATCCCAAGGCTTCGAGGCGTTCGTGGTGGCCGACGCGGTCGGCTCGCGCGCCAAGGCGAGCCGGAAGCTCGGCCTCGCGCGGTTGCAGAAATCGAGCGTGGACGTGGTGGACAGCGAGATGGTGCTGTTCGAATGGATGGAGCGCGCCGGCACGCCCGAGTTCAAGCAGCTCCAGGCGCT
>CAYWIA010000121.1:0-4000 GCA_964458245.1 uncultured Methyloceanibacter sp.
TCGTACGGCGCGCCGGGCCATGGATTGAACGGGATCAAATTGATCTTCGCCGGGATCTTGGCGAGCAGCTTCACCAGGGCCTTGGCGTCGGCGATGGAATCGTTCACGTCCTTCAGCATCACATATTCGAAGGTGATGCGTTTCGCGTTCGCGAGGCCGGGATAGGCGCGGCAAGCCTCCAGCAACTCGGCGATGGGCCATTTCTTGTTGATGGGCACAAGCTCGTCGCGCAGCTCATCGCGCACCGCATGGAGCGAGATGGCAAGCATGGTGCCGGCCTCTTCGCCCCAGCGCGGAATCTCCGGCACGATGCCCGAGGTGGACAGGGTAAGGCGGCGGCGGGAGATGGACAGACCGTCGCCGTCGGCGACGATGGCGCAGGCGTCCCGCACATTGTCGAAATTGTAGAGCGGCTCACCCATGCCCATGAGCACCACGTTGGTGATCTTGCGCTCGCCGCTCGGAAGACCTGTCGGGTCGGACGGTACCGCGCCCGGCCAATCGCCGATGCGATCGCGCGCGAGCATGATTTGGCCGACGATCTCGCTGGTGGTGAGATTGCGCACGAGCCGTTGGGTGCCTGTGTGACAGAAGGTGCAATTCAGCGTGCAGCCCACCTGGCTCGAGATGCACAGCGTGCCGCGGTCCTCTTCGGGGATGTAGACCGTCTCGACTTCCTTGCCGTCGGCGAGACGGAGCAGCCATTTGCGCGTGCCGTCGACCGAGACCTGTTCGGTGACGATCTCCGGCCGCGCCAGGGTGAAATGCGCGGCAAGCTCCCCGCGCAGTTCCTTGGCGATATCCGTCATCAACTCGAAATCAGTGGCCCCGCGCACATAGGTCCAGCCCCAGAGCTGGCTCACGCGCATGCGCCGCTGCCGCTCCGGCACGCCGAGATCGCCCAGGCTTTCGGCAAGCGCCGCGCGGGTCATCCCGACAAGGCAGGATTTCGGCCGGGTTTCGGCGTCTTGTGGCGCGGAATCTATGAGCGAGGTCGCGGTCATGGCTCCTCATATCATGAGGCGAGCCGGAAATGCCAAGGGGCGGAGAGGAAGCGGCGGGAGAGGTCTTAGCCGCTGCATTCCTTGGCGATGCGATCCAGCGCATCGGTGGTGCCGCTCAAGGAGTAGTTGTCGCTCGTATTGGTGCCGCGGGCGGAGCGCCCTTGGATCGTCATGGAGCTTCCCGCCTTCAGGGCACCCACGAGCTTGGCCTCGTCCTCGGTTTTCTCGACGAAGGCGCCCTCGTCCTTGGTGAAGAGCTCGAACTTGTCGCTGCCGATGGTCAGGGTGACCTTGGCGCCTGGCGCGAAGGGATAGCCCATCTTCACGCTGATCTCGCCGGCGATCTTGTCGCCGGGATAGTGCGAAACGTAGAAATAGATCGGGCCACGGCGCACGTTCTTGGGACTCGAATCCCGCGGTTGCGACACGGCAAAGCAGACCTTGGGACTGCCTTCGGACGTGTAGGCGGCCCAGTCATTGTATTTTTGCAGAAGTTTGACTTCTTGCGCGAGAACTGGCGTCGCAATCAACGCCACAGTCACGCAAGCAGCTCCAACGGCTCGGCGCATCTCCCCGTCCCCGTGTCGTGAGCAGACGTACGCATGAATTTCGGCACAGTCTTTACTGTTTCAGGGCCTTAGGTCAAGCCTGCGGCCTTCGCCGCTTGGGCAGGCCCTGGACATGGGGGACGGCCGCGGTCGGCTCGGCACCTTCGCTGACCGGCCGGGGCGCAAAACGGCCGACCGTTCGGATGCGGTCATACATCACAATGGCGCCCGCCGTGGCGACGTTAAGGGAGAACGCCGTGGGGATGCGGACCAGATGCTGGCACCTGGCGACCAGCTCCGGGCTGAGCACGCCGCGCTCCGGCCCCAGCACATAGGCGGCGCGCAAGGGATGTGGAAAACTCGGCAAGTCGGCGGCGCCATCGAGGATCTCGATGCCGACCAGGCTACAGCCCTTGGGCAATTGCATCTCATCCAACGTCCCCCAGTGATAGACCGGAACGTGACCGTCGGCGCGGGAGGTGTCGGCGCGCACCTGAAGCGCGCGCTCGTCGGCACCGAGCGTGAAGACGAAACTAGCGCCGAAGGCATGGGCGGAGCGCAGGAGATTGCCCAAATTCACCGGCTTGGAGATGCCCTCGGCCCCGATGCCGAAATACCCGCGCACGTTTTGAGGTAGCGGTTTCACACGCTTTTTCTGCCATAAAGCCAAGAACCAGCAAAAGGCGGCTCGAAAGGTTGCGCCAACCGAGAGACGGCGTCAAAAAGCCAAGCTCTTCAATCTGTCCAACCGAGCTGCCGCCGTTCTGGCCCGCGCAGCTCCCATAATACGTGGAGCCGTTCATGCGCGTCGTGCAGTTCAATGAGTTTGGCGGGCTTCAAGCCCTGCGCCTGGAGGAGGTCGACGCTCCCAGCCCGGGGCCGGGCGAGATCCTCCTCAAGGTCAACGCGGTCGGCCTGAACTTCTTCGACACGCTCGTGCTGCGCGACAAATATCAGATCTCGCCGCCGCTGCCGTTTTCACCCGGCGCCGAAGTCGCGGGCACCGTCGAGGCGCTTGGCGCCGGCGTGACCGAGTTCGCCTTGGGTGAGCGCGTGGTGGCGTTCATCGGCGGCAATGGCTGCCGCGAGCGGATCGTCACCAAGGCGAAGAATGCGATTCCGATCCCAGCCGGCGTGAGCGACGACGTGGCGGCCGGTATCGTCATCACGTATGGCACGGCGCTGCACGCGTTCAAGGACCGGGGGAATCTGAAACCCGGCGAGAGCGTGGCCGTGCTCGGCGCCGCGGGCGGCGCTGGCCTCGCGGCGGTCGAGATCGCGAAGCTGATGGGCGGGCGCGTCATCGCCGTGGCCTCATCGGAAGACAAGCTCGCTCTCGCCAAGGCTCATGGCGCCGACGAAGGGCTCAACTATTCGGATGTCGATCTCAAAAAAAAATTGAAAGAGCTCACGCTCCCGACCGGCGTCGACGTGCTCTACGACTGCGTGGGGGGCGACGCGGCAGAGCCGAGCTTGCGCGCCATGGCGTGGGAGGGGCGCTATCTCGTGCTCGGGTTTGCCTCGGGCGAGATTCCGCGTATTCCGCTTAACCTCGTGCTGCTCAAGGGCTGCGAGATCGTCGGCGTGTTCTGGACGTCCTTCGTCGAGCGCAAGCCCGAGACGCATCGCGCCAACACGGCGCAGATCTTAGAGTGGTGCAAGGACCGCAAGATCGTGCCGCATATCCACGAGACGTTCCCGCTCGAAGATACGCCGAAGGCGCTGGCGCTGATCGAAGGCCGCAAGGTCGCCGGCAAGGTGATCATCCATCCGCAAGAGTAGGCGGACGCTCCTTACGTCTGCTTGGAGAGCTCCGTGTCGAGCGCGCGGGCGGCGGCGGCGCGATGCGTCGTCGTGATGTGCGAGGACACCAGGCCGATCACGGCGGTCAGTAGCGCCATGTCGTCGGCAAAGCCGAGGCCGCCGAGGATGTCGGGGATGAAGTCGGTCGGCAGAATGAAGTAAGCGAGTGCCGCGAGCAGCATGCCGCGCACCCGGATCGGCGTGGCCGGATCGAGCGCGCAGTAATAGGCGGCGACGAGGTCTTGAGCGAAGGGAACGCGCGCGGCGAAGCGCTTCAGCTTCGCCCAAAAGTCCCGGCGCACCTTCCTCTCGCGCTCGGAAAATGCCCGCACGGAAACCCGCCGTCCCAGCGCCGCCTCGCGCAAATTGCCCGCATCGTTGAAAGCGATCATCGCATACCACCTCATGGACCGTTTGGAAGGCTCCAAACCCTTGATAAACATAGGGTCGACGCCCGCAAGCTGCAAGACGCGCCAGGCTTGCGCGAACGGCTGCGGCTGTGCAATGGGACCGGGCCATGGCCAAGCACCGCATCCTCTTCGTCTGTCTGGGTAATATCTGCCGTTCGCCGATGGCAGAGGGCGTCTTCCGGCGCGTCGCCGAGGATGCCGGGAAGCTGCATCTGTTCGAAATCGACTCCGCCGG
>CAYWIA010000121.1:4100-6189 GCA_964458245.1 uncultured Methyloceanibacter sp.
CCGCCCACCGAGTTCCGCGACGAATAGAGCACGAAGCGGCTTACCGTGAAGCGCTCGACCGCCACGTCTGCTTGGCGTTCCAAATAGGCGGCGACGGCATCCGGTCGCACGCCGCGCAGACGCGCCAGGGTCACGTGGGGCTTGAAGTTGCGGCCTTCGGGCGGGAGGCCCGCCTCGCGCGCGGCACGGTCATTGGCGCGCCGCAAGCTGTCGAGCCCACGGGAGGGTTTGACTCCCGCGAATAGGGCGCGGGGCTTGTTGCCGCCGAAGCTGTCGAGCCCATTGAGCTGCAATTCGAAGGGCGGCATCGCAATGTCACCCAGCGCGTTGGTGAAGTCGCGTGCCGTGGCGCCGTCCACGTCGCCGATGAAGCGCAGCGTCAGGTGATAATTTTCGGGGTCGATCCAGTGTGCGCCGCTCAAGCCGGAGCGCAGCATAGTGAAACGTTCGGCGATGCTGCGGGGGATCTCGATGGCGGAGAACAGCCGGGGCATGTCGGGCGACTCACTTCCTGCCTACGAGAATCAAGGGCATGGGTTGGGGTAGTCAAGGTGGATTTGGTCGATGTCCTCAAGCACTTGGCCGGAGAGCTCAAGTTCCGTGGCGTCGATATCCGACTTGAGCTGGTCCATGGTGGTGGCGCCGATAATCGCCGAGGTGACGAAGGGGCGCGACACCGCGTAGGAAATCGCCATCTGCGCCGGGTCGAGCCCATGCTTCTTGGCGAGGGCCACATAGGCGGAAATAGCGCGCGGCCCGTTGCCCTTCTCGTAACGCCCCAACCGGTCGAACAGACTCTTGCGCGATTTGGGCGGCAGGGCGCCATTCTCGTACTTGCCGGTGAGATAGCCTTGGCCGAGCGGCGAGTAGGCCAGCAGGCTCACCTGCTCCTCATAGGTGATCTCCGACAGGCCGATTTCGTAGGATCGGTTCACCAGGTTGAAGGCGTTCTGCACCGATGCGATCCGCGGCAGGCCGTGCATCTCGGCGAGCTTCAAGAAGCTCATCACCCCCCACGGCGTCTCGTTGGAGAGGCCGATGAAGCGAACCTTGCCGTCGCGCACGAGCGCAGCGAGCGTTTCGAGGATGGCGTGGATCGCGTGGGAGTCGCCGGGCAGCCGCTCATATTCGAGACCTTCGAAGATGCGCATGGGCCGGTCGGGCCAATGGAGCTGGTAGAGATCGATATAGTCGGTCTTCAGCCGGGCGCGGGACTTGTCGACGGCTTCGTTGATTTGCGCCACGCTTTGCCGTGAGAGCATGGTCTCGTCGCGCAGCCAATCGATCTTGGAACTGCGGCCGGCAGCTTTCGTGGCGATCAGGACTTGATCGCGGTTCTTCCGGTCAACAAGCCACGTCCCGATGATCTCCTCGGTGCGGCCTTGCGTCTCCGGCTTCGGCGGAATGGGATAGATTTCCGCGGCGTCGAATAGGTTGATGCCGCGCTCAAGCGCATAGTCCATCTGGGCGTGACCTTCTGCCTCGGTATTTTGCTCGCCAAAAGTCATGGTGCCGAGGGTGAGCGCGCTTATTTTCACCCCGGTGCGGCCAAGCTCGCGATACTCCATCGTTCCTCCGCTGTTAAGATGGCCGTAAGCTAACAGGGCCTTACCCAGGGCCGCCCTAACCCTGTTGTTAAGAAGTGGGCGCGTAAGAAGGAAGTCACAATGCCGCCATGCACGAAACCGAGGCGCGGATCGGCAGTGAGCGGGATGGGACAAGATTTCGCAGGGGCGCGATGACCAAGCCAGAGGGCGGCGCGACCGCTCCTAAGCCACAAGAAATCGAGCCTTGCTTTCACGAAAACTGGGAGCAGCGCTTACGGCGCTGGGGGCTCGGCCGTCGCGCATCGCGCTTCTGCCGCGGCTTTGGCTGATGACAGTCAACTACTATCTGACGCCGCGGCCCGAGCGCGACGCGTTACCTGCGTTGCCGCACTTCTATTCCGACCGCGGTCTCATCGGCATCAGCAACGACCTGTCGGTGCCGGCGTTGCTGGCGAACTACGCGCGGGGCTACTTTCCCGTCTGCCATATCGGGCCGATGAAATGGTGGTGCCCGGAAGAGCGCGCGGTGCTCGATCCGGCGG
>CAYWIA010000122.1:0-6141 GCA_964458245.1 uncultured Methyloceanibacter sp.
ATCTGGGGCGCATCTTGCGAGGCGCCTCGTGCAACCAACCCGGGCAGCTCGTCTGGAAACAGACGTGAGCGATCACTCGCCCGCGCCGCCCCTATTCGGTCTTGCTCCCGGTGGGGTTTACCGTGCCGCCTTTGTTGCCAAAGACGCGGTGCGCTCTTACCGCACCCTTTCACCCTTACCCGCTTTCCGCCCGAAGGCTTCAGTCAGGCGGTTTGCTTTCTGTGGCACTTTCCCTAGGGTCGCCCCCGCCGGAGGTTATCCGGCACCGTGCTTCCAAGGAGCCCGGACTTTCCTCCCCGCCGCATACGCAAATACTGAGCGGCAGAGCGGCCATCCGGCCTGCTGACAGGCCAAGATAAGGGGTTTAGCGCCCATCGCGTCAAGCAGTCGAGGCACCGGCATCCTTAACCCCGCTTGGCGCAAGCCCGGCTCGTAACGGCTTTTTGATCCCTCCCCTTGCCAATGTTCCCATATGCTCGCGGCAATCTGCCGCGTTTGCCCGGATTTTGGCCTTTCGCCGATTGCGGGCATTCCGGCATCAAGCGGGACCTTTGTCGAGCAATGGCGAACCAAATCCTGATCACGCGCTGGCTCAACGCCTTTCCCGAGCTTGCGGAGCTCGAACCGGAAGCCAAGAGCGAGCTGCTCGGAGCCACCCAGTTCAACCGGCTGCGCGAAGGCGACATCGCCTACTACCAAGGGCAGACCTGCCAAAACTACGTGATGTGCATCGAAGGGCAGACCCGGATTTTCAAGACCTCGGAGTCGGGCCGCGAGATCATGCTCTATCAGGTAGGTCCGGGCGAAACCTGCGTATTGACCACGTCATGCCTGATCGCCGGCAACCCGTTCCCCGCGGAAAGCACGGCCCAAGCCGACGTGCTATTGGCCGCACTGCCGGCCAATGTTTTCCACCGCCTCATGATCTCCTCGCCGAAGTTCCGGCACTACGTCCTTGGCAATTACGGCGACCTGCTGTCGAGCCTCATCATGCTGGTGGACGAGGTGGCGTTCGCCAGCCTTGACCTGCGTCTGGCGCGCCGGATTCTGGCCGAAGCCGACGCGAACGGAATCGTCTCGAAGACACATCAGCAGCTGGCGCTCGACCTCGGCAGCGTTCGTGAGGTCATCAGCCGGTATCTGTCCGAATGGGAGCGGATGGGCTGGGTGCGTTCCTCGCGCGGCTCCATCGAGGTGCTCGATCGGCCAGCGCTCGCCACTTACGGCGCCGGCGAACCGGAGGACACGCGACCTGCTCTGCGCTCCGCCTCCCGGACCTGACACTTCCGGATGGTGACCTAAGTCACAGACCGGATGCGCCGAAGCGAACTAAAAAGCGACAGCTCGGACTCCAGCAAAAATCGCCCAAGGAAATCAGAACAATGTTTGATAGCACCGCCCATAGGCTTTCGGTCTCTCTGGCGCTCCCGGCGCTGCTCGCCGCGGCGCTGAGCTTTGGCAGCGCAACCGCAATCCTTGCCGCAGACGACATGTCTATGGCTCCCTCCCATGGCGAGTTCGACGACAGCTGCGCCATGGGCCTCGCCGACGGCCAGATGGTCAGCACCGATTGTTCGGTGAACTGGACCGACGAGAACGGCAAGGTCTACTGCTTCTCCAGCGAGAACTCGAAGGCCTCCTTCCTCAAGGACCCGGAAGGCAACATTGCCAAAGCGAAGGCCTTCCTTGAGAAGCAGCAAGCGGCCGCCGCATCCGGCGCCAAGGTCTTCAAAGACACCGACGTGAACGCCCGCGTCGAGGAGGTTCTCGCCGAGCGCTCCAAGGACGGCACCTTCGTGTTCCACGACCCGAAGCTCGATACCGATCTCAACCTCGTCTACGAGGAGATCAAGATCGTGCGCGGCATGGAAGGCTATGGCTGGTTCGCCAACGTCATCTTTCACGAGAAGGACGAGCCGAAGAAGCAGTACGCGCTCGACTTCTGGTTCAAGCCGGAAGGCGACGAGCTCACCCTCATGGACATTCGCGTGCAGAAGGGGCCGAAGCGCGACGGCGACGGCTATTTCATGATTACCCGGCTACCCGTGGCCTGGTGGTGGCTGCCGGTGCAGGAGCACCCCGGCAGTATCGAAGGCGCCAGGGCTTGGCAGGTGATGAGCGCGATCCACGACTACATCCTCGAGAACAAGGACGAAGACGGCAATATCACCGTCAAGGACGAGAAGACGGGTGAGGACCTCAAGCTGCAGTTCGTCGAAATTCACCGCCCCGTGCGTCACCTCAAAGAAAAAGGCGATTACTTCGCTTGTACCGACTTCCGTAAGCCGGGCAGCAAGGACGAGTATTACGACCTCGATTTTTGGGTGGACGAGAAGTCCGGCAAGCTCAAGGTCAACAAGGTCAAGGTGCACAAGGTCCCGGTGCAGGAAGACGGCGTTTGGACGCAAGTCGACCGCTATACCTTCGAGGGCATGGACTTCGAAGAGACCCTTTAGGCTCCCACAGTCGGTGTCCGCTCCCTCGACAGGAGGATCGGAGCTATTTGCCGGATTTGCCCAGCCTGATCGCGAAAACGTGACCGGCCTTCGGTGACCCCGGTCACACTCCTTGAGCGTTGTTTCGTCGTAGAGTGGGCGCCATGCGCGGATCGGCTTCCCCGCCCTTCGCGCCAGGGTATCCCCCTCGAACCAGACCAGGAGGAAATTACGATGAAAGCGACCTATCTCATTCCGGCGATTGCAGGCGCCTTTCTGTTCACCACTGCCGCCTTCGCCGCCACCGGCGAATACGACAATATGTGCACTATGGGCCTCGCGCTCGACAAGAAGGTGGAGACCGACTGCTCCGTCAACGCGGAGATCGATGGCAAGACCTATTGCTTCGGCAACGAGGAAGCCAAGACGCTGTTCATGAAGGACCCGGAAGGCAACCTTGCCAAAGCCGAGTCTTTCTACAACGACAATCAGTAACTCTCGTACCCGCGAGATATGAGAAGGCCCGCCGATATCGGCGGGCCTTTTTCTCGCGTCCAACTCGACGCCCGCGTCGTGGAGCGCAATTGTCCATTGACGTTCGGGAGTTTTTCTGACGTTTGACGTTCGCACAAAACGACCGAACGGGTCAAAGTCTGAGAGAGGAGATGTCTATGAAGAAGGTTGTTCTTGCCACCACCCTTGCTGGCGCCATGATGATCGCTTCCGGCTCCGCTGCACTGGCCGCCGGGGATTTGGGTGAGTTCGGCAACAACTGCGCCTATGGGCTTACCCAGGGCACCAAGAAATTCACCGACTGCTCGGTCCAGGAGATGATCGGCGACAAGCGCTACTGCTTCAGCAAGCAATCCGCCAAGGAAGCCTTCATGGAAGATCCGGAAGGCAATGTCGCCAAGGCCGAGGCCTTCTACAACGACAACCAGTAGGCCGCCCCGTTCTCAACCTATCATTGTGAGGCCTGCTCCCCAGGGGCGGGCCTCTCCTTTTCTGGCTGAAGCGGCGCGCGCCGATATCTAAAGATCGTTCGACCGCACCAAGCCCTCCTTAACGCTCGCTGTGGACTGCCCGCGCGGGCTTGGGGCAGTGCGCCTACAGTGGTCGCGTGCCAACTGGGCATGCGTGGACGCATGTCAAGTCATGGAAGGGCAGATCAATGGACCGTATTTTCACAGCCGCGGCCGTCAGCATCCTCATGCTGGGGCTCGCTTCGGGCGCTCGCGGGCTTAGCGCGTAAAGCACGAACCGCCCTAGACGCCAGCAGCCTCCGCGCGGGCGGCAAGGAGCCGGGCCAAGGTCTCGCAAGTGGAGCGGTCTGCGCGGCCATCCACGCGCGCGGGCCGGAAGTGGCGCTGGAAAGCCTCCACGACCTGCTCCAAACCTTTGCCGTAGGTGGAGGTCACGTGGACGCCGTAGCCCAGTTCCTGCAATCCGCGTTGCAGAACAGCGACCGCCTCGTTTTCATCGCCCTGGCCTAATCCCTCGTCGTCCCCGAGCGGCACCGGCGCGACCCAGAGTCCGATCCCGGCGCGGGCCAGCCGTTCCCAGTCGAACCGCTCGCCTGGATCACGCTTCCGGCCCGGCGCGATGTCGGAATGGGCGAGTATTCGTCCCGGCGGGATGGCGTGGCGACTGAGGATATCGAGGCACAGCGCCTCGACGGCTTTCATCTGCACATCGGGAAATTCCGGATAGCCAAAATCATGGCCGGGGTTGTGAATCTCGATGCCGATCGAGCATGAATTGAGATCCGTCTCGCCCGCCCAGCGGCTTTGCCCCGCATGCCAGGCGCGCATCTCTTCGGCAACCATCTGGGTGATACGCCCGTCTTCGTCGACGAGATAGTGCGCGGAAACCTTGGCTTCTTCGCATGTCAGCCAATCGAGGGCGGCATCGCACGACTCCATGCCCGTGTAATGCAGGATCAGCATGTCTGGCACGCGGCCTTCGCGACGCGGCTCGATATTCGGCGATGGGCGCCACTCAGTAGCGAGCGTGCTGTCCGGGTTGGTCATCTTGGCATCTGCTTCGTGCCATTGCCCGCTCGACCTGGCAATCCAGCGACCAAGGCAATCTCAACAACCGAGGTGGTGATTGCCGGAGAGCCGCCTCCACGGGAATGACATCGTTGCTCGTCAGGCCGCGACCTAAAGCCCGCGCTCCTTGGCGATCGCGTCGTAGGCCTCGTTGATGGTCGCGACCTTTTCCGTGGCGATGGCGATAAACTCCTTGGGCACCCCGCGAGCTATCAGCTTGTCGGGATGATTGTCGGCGATGAGCTTGCGGTATTGGGCCTTCAACGCCTCGTTGGTCACGCTCGGTTCGATCTCCAGGACCTCATACGGGTTGCGCTTGGAGGCGACCACGTGGCGCGCCTTGATGTAGCTGAACTCGGTTTCCGTGAAGCCGAAGCGGTTGGCAACCTGGGACAGGAACGCCTCTTCTCCGGGATGGAGCGCCTCGTCGGCCTTGGCAATGTGGAACAGACCGTCGAGCACGTCCTCCAGCAGCTTGCGGTTGCCTTTGAACATGGTCGCGAGTTGCTCGGCATAAGCCTCGTAGCCCGACACGTCCTGCTTGGCCAGATTGAAGACGCGCGCCACGTTCTTCATCTCGCCCTCGGGCACCTTGAAGACTTCCTTGAAGGCGTTGACCTCGTCCATGGTGACCACGCCGTCGGCCTTCGCCATCTTGGCGCCGAGCGCAATCACGCCCACGGTGAAGGCCACCTGGTTCTCGGCCGGACCGTCCTGCTCCTGATCGCGGTCGATGACGTAATGCCCCGCCACGCCTCCGAGTAGCGCCCCGATCGGGCCACCGATCGCGAGCCCCGCGGCGGCTCCAGCGAGCTTTCCCCAAACCGACATTGCCGAAACCCCCTAAGACGTGTTGCTTTGGCTAGACCATACGGACTTTTGGTCCGTGTCGCATGTGGATATTCGCGCCGTTCGCGCGGCCTCCGGGCCGTCGAAAGCCGCCTACCCTCTCATATTTGCGAGAATCGACATCTTTGGCTCATCGACCTCGAGACCGGCGCGCAGGCGCCGTTCCACGTGCCAGGAGCGGACGAAAGTCCAGATGGCGAACCACACCGCAAGAAGAGCATTGGCGCCGCTCCCCACCCAGATAAAGGTAGACCCGAGCTCGAAGAGGTTGGCGGCGGCGATAACGAACGCCTCGACCACGATGGCGAAGCCGCCGGCCATGACGATGGCCGCGCAGAGCGAAATAATGAAGATAACGAGCGGATTCCCGCCTTTTTTGGTCGCTTCGGTGCTCATCGGCTCGGTCAAACCCTCAGGTTTTGGGTTGGGCGCCCTTCCTTAGCCGGGCGAACCGGCACTTACAAGGGCCTCCCGTAAGCGAGAACCGCCATGCCGGGAGCCGAAGACCCCCGATTTCCCATCCCAGAGAACAGGCTAGGGAACTTGAGCGCCGCAATTCCGTTGTTCCCGTATCGAACACACGCGTTCCCCCGCGCGGCCTCATATACAGGAGGAACATATGAAATCGACCGCTTTTGCGGCGACGATGGCGCTTACCTTGCCGCTGCTCGCCACCACATCTGTCACGGCCTTGGCCGTTACGACCGAAGAGTTTGTCAACAAGGTGACCATCAGCGACATGTTCGAGGTTCAGTCCGGCAAGCTGGCTGCCAAGAAGGCACAGCATGAGGACGTCAAGGACTTCG
>CAYWIA010000123.1:0-4675 GCA_964458245.1 uncultured Methyloceanibacter sp.
TGACCCCATGACTGCCGAACCCGCCATCACCCCGTCCATCGTCCTGTTCGGCGATGGACGGGATTGGCATGGCAAGAGCCTCTTGCGCGCCTTCAAGCGGCGGGGCATCCGCCCCATCGTGGCGCCGCTGCCTTCTTGCGGCTTTTCCACGGAGACCGCGACCGGGCTCACTATTCCATGGCTCGGCGATCACCGGCCGGAGGGCGCCTTCGTGCGCTTCATTCCCGGGGGCAGCTTCGAGCAGGTGACGCTTTATCTCGGGGTACTCCATGGCTTGCGTGAGCTCGGCGTCACGGTTTGGAACGACGCCCGCGCCATCGAGCGCTGCGTGGACAAATCAACCACGACGTTCTTCCTGCAAAAGGCGGGGCTGCCGACGCCCAGGACCTTCGCCGGCGCCGATCGGAGCACGGCGGAAGCCATCGTCGCCCGGCTCGCCGCGGAAGGACACCGCGTCGTCGAGAAACCGCTGTTCGGCGCCCAAGGCAACGGTCTGCGCCTGATCGAGGCAGCCTCCGACCTGTCGCCGCCCGAAGCGGTGAACGGCGTCTACTATCTGCAGGAATTCGTTCCCGGCGCTCACGGGCGCTATCAGGATTGGCGGCTGTTCGTCTGCGCCGGCCGTGTTGTCGCCGCGATGATCCGCCATGGCGAAAGCTGGATCACCAATATCAAGCAGGGCGCCCGTGCCGAGGCGGCCATCGCCGGCCAGGACCTCAGCGATCTCGCCGTGCGCGCCGCAGCCGCGGTGGGCGCCGACTATGCGGGCGTCGATGTGATCCAGGCGCCCGATGGGAGATTTCTCGTGCTCGAAGTAAACTCCATGCCGGCTTGGAACGGCCTCCAGAAAGTGACGCGGCTGCGCATCTCGGACCATCTGGTCGATGCGTTTCTCGATGCGGCGCTGCCTGCGGGCGGGCGCAAAACCCAAGAGGAAGCGTGACAGCACCCCTCACCTCAGAACGCATTGTCTCGAGCTTTCATGAGGCGTGCCTGGCCGAGCTCGAGGCACTCAAGCCCGGCAACGTGCATCGCTTCGCCAACGGCCACAATATGAGCGTCGGCGACTTCGAGAAGAGCGCCGCGGCCGCAGCCCCGGCGATCGGCGCTCCCGGTCTGTCGGTGGGAGAGCGCATCGAGGCCGCCGTGGAGGCCACGCGCGAGGCCGTCGGCCAAAATACCAATCTCGGCATCGTGCTGCTTGCCGCCCCCCTCGCCCAGGCGGCGCTCGATCCTTCGGGCCAAGGCCTGGAAGACCGGCTGAAGCGGGTTCTCGGCGCTCTCACCGTCGAGGATGCTTGCGCGGCCTATCGCGCGATCCGGCTCGCAGAGCCCGGCGGGCTCGGGCAAGCGCCTCTGCATGACGTGGCGTCGGAGCCCGGGGTCACCCTGTATGAAGCCATGCAGGCGGCGGAGACCCGGGACCGGATCGCCTGGAACTACACCCACGGCTTCGTCGACATCTTCGAGCTCGGGCTCAAGTGGCTCGACGGCGGCACGAAACGCTGGGGTCCGGTGGACTGGGTCACGACCTATGTCTATCTCGGCTTTCTCGCCCACATCCCCGACACCCTGATCGAGCGAAAGTTCGGCGGCACAGCCGCGAGCGAGGTCCGGGACGAAGCGCGGCCGATCGAAGCGGGACTGTCTCACTGTCACGATCCGCAAGACATGGCGGGGCCGCTGACCGCCTTCGACGCCTCGCTCAAGGAACGGGGGCTGAATCCGGGAACTTCCGCCGATTTGACCGTGGCCACGCTGTTCGCCGCCGCGCTGCAAGGCCGGTAAATGGCCCGATAAGGAACATTCGGCGCCGCGCAAAAACGGCCAATAATCGACTTGCCGATCCTTCCGGCCCCGGCTTATGTTGCGCCAGCGGAACTCCGACCAGGAGTTGCGGACGGAGGAGCGTTCACCCAGGAGCACTTTCGTCGGCTCGTCGCCGGGTCTTAAGGCCGGTGGCCGCCGTTTGTTTGATCATCCTAGTACTAGGGAGGGGTTGCCTCATGGCCAAAATCACTGGTGTTTGTGTCGGCGAGTCGCTCGTCGGCGACGGCAACGAAGTTGCCCATATCGATCTACTGCTCGGTCCGCGCGGTAGCGCCGTCGAAACGGCTTTCTGCAATGCGCTGACCAACAACAAGGACGGCTTCACCACGCTTCTGGCGGTTGTCGCGCCGAACCTGCTCTGCAAGCCGCCGACGATCCTTTACAACAAGGTGACCATCAAGGACGCTCGCCAGGCCGTCCAGATGTTCGGTCCTGCCCAATACGCCGTGGCCAAGGCCGTGGCTGACTCGGTGGCCGAAGGTGTGATCCCCGCCAACGAGGCAGACGATCTCTTCGTCTGTGTCGGCGTATTCATCCATTGGGAAGCCAAGGACGACAAGAAGATCCAGGAATTCAACTACACGGCCACCAAGGAAGCCCTCGCCCGCGCAGTCGCCGGCGAGCCGAAGGCCTCCGACGTGACCGCCAAGAAGGATTCGGCCTCTCATCCTTTCGCCGCTGGCTGAAAGGGAGAACCCCCAGGTCGGGACGACCCCGGCAGTGGACACGGGCCGGGCCCGATTCGGCGGTGGCTACAAAAGCTCGGTTTCTAAGAAACGGAGCTGACCGCATATCAAGTCTGAGATCGCCGCTTTCCCACGAGAGCGGCGATTTCTTTTTGGCTGATGGCGCCTGAGTGCAACGCCGTGGCCGCGAGCACGCCCCGCGCCCCGGCCTGCGCCACCTTGGCGATGTCGTCGAGACCGGCGACGCCGCCGCCGACGTAAACGGACCTGCCGCCCGCGCGTGCCAGCGTCTCCTGCAAGCGCCCCATGTCCGGGCCCGTCTCGGTGCCCACCCGACCGAGACTCATAAGAATGAGCCTGTCGGGCCAGAGCGACGGGTCGGCCATGACCTTTTCGGGTCCGCGCAAGCCCTGCTCGTCGAAATCGAGAGACAGCACGAGGTTCGGACCAAAGCTGCCGCGGATATTCTCCCAGGCCTCCAGGCTCGCGATCGTCTCGCTGCCGATGACGAGCGTGGCGCCGAGCGGGAGCCAAAAGGCGCAATCGCTGACGTCGGAGAAGCCGGCGTCGATCCACAGATCGGTGCTGGGAAAGATGTAGCCCAGCTCCCGGCAGAGCTCGAAATTGTTGCCCCGGCCGAGGATCGCATCGAGATCGGCGATATAAAGGGCCGGCGAGAAGGTGATGCCGAGCATCGCCCTGGCTATGGCCGCGGCGTCATGGGGCGGACCGAAGGGAGTGGCGATCGGCCGGTACTCGGCCCGTTTTCCCGCGTGAGCCTGCTTGCCCGCGCGCGCATGGACGACTAACCCATCCTTCAGGTCGAGCACGGGGATGACGGCGAACGCGCCCGAGGCGTGGTTCACGGAGACCTCGGACTGAAGCGTCATGGCGCCATGCCTCCCGATGCTTCTTCGCATCATGACTTGGAATATCGTCTTGGCAAATGAGGGCCGAATGGAAGCGTCTTTTGGGTGGGATTTGGGCGGCGCCAATCTGAAGCTGGCGCGAATCGAAGATGGCCGGGTCGTGTCCGTGACGCAGATCCCCTGCCCCGCGATTCCCGATCCCGCCAAGTTCAACCAGGCCTTGGACGAGGCGCTGAGTTTATGCCCGGAGGGGGACCGGCACGCAGTCACCATGACGGGAGAGCTTTCGGATGTGTTTCCGTCGCGGGCGGCGGGCGTGGCCTATCTCGTCGGGCTGATGCGGAAAGCCACCGGCGAGGACACTCTATTCTATAGCCTGCGCGACGGGCTGATCGGCGCCGAGGCGGTGCGCGACCAGTGGCAAGACGTGGCCTCGGCCAATTGGCATGCCAGCGCGACGCTCGCCGCGAGGCTTGCGGGCGACGGGCTCCTGATCGATATCGGCACCACCACCACCGACCTCGTCCCCCTCAAAGACGGCAAGGCCGCGACGATCGGATTGACTGACGGGGAGCGCCTGACCGAAGGCGAGCTGATCTATGGCGGAGTGGTGCGTACGCCGGTCATGGCGGTGGCGCAGAGCGCCCCTTTCAAAGGCCGCATGCAGGGCATCGCCGCGGAGCGCTTCGCCACCATGGCCGACGTCTATCGGCTGACCGGGGAACTGCCCGAGGACGCCGATCCCTATCCCGCAGCCGATCAGCGCGGGAAAAGCCTCGATGAGAGCGCCGCGCGGCTGGCGCGCATGCTGGGACGCGATGCGGACGATGCGGACTTCATCGCCTGGAAGGCGCTCGCCCATTTCCTGGCGCGGCGGCAGCTCGCGCAGATCGAGGCCGACGCGAAAGTCCTCATCGACCGCGAGAACCTCGCCGCCGACGCGCCCATCGTTGGGGCCGGCAGCGGCCGCTTCCTCGCCGAAACCCTGGCCG
Organism: uncultured Methyloceanibacter sp.; assembly: GCA_964458245.1. GTDB lineage: Bacteria > Pseudomonadota > Alphaproteobacteria > Rhizobiales > Methyloligellaceae > Methyloceanibacter. Next base: position 4,378 of record CAYWIA010000123.1, read on the forward strand.
GGCGGCTCGGCCGCCCCTATCGCGATTTCGCCGAGCTCATCGATTGCGCAGACGAGGCGCGGGAGATGGCCGCCCGCTGCGCGCCAGCGGTGGCCGTGGGTCTGCTTGCATCGGCGCCGCCACATGACTAGATGACAGGGATTGGCGGCTCCGCCGCCACCGCCATATCTGGCCTTTTCCCCCAAAAAAGCGCTAAATAGACGGACCAAGAAGAAGAGGATTCTGCGCCTATGCCGACCGACGCCGCCCTTCCCGAGGAGCATGACGACATCGTCTATCCGTCCGCGATTCCTTTCGT
>CAYWIA010000123.1:4775-6121 GCA_964458245.1 uncultured Methyloceanibacter sp.
CACCATCTCCATTCCGACACCGAGCACGACGTGCATTCGCCGCGCCACACGGGCTTTCTGTACAGCCATCTGGGCTGGATCTTCGCGCGCCGCCACGACACGTTCGACGAAGCGACCGTCGCCGATCTTGCGCGCTACCCTGAGCTCAAGTGGCTGCACAAATACGAGCTGGCGCCGGCCGCCGTGCTCGCCCTGCTCTGCTTCCTGACCGCAGGATGGTCCGGCCTGTTCGTCGGCTTCTTCTGGAGCACGGTGCTCGTCTATCACGCCACGTTCTGCATCAACTCGCTTGCCCATGTCAGCGGCCGCAAGCGCTATGTCACCGGCGACGATTCCCGCAACAACTGGCTGCTCGCCGTGTTCACCATGGGCGAAGGCTGGCACAACAATCACCACGCTTTCCAATCGAGCGTGCGGCAAGGCTTCCGCTGGTGGGAGATCGACCCGACCTTCTACATCCTGAAGGCGCTGTCCTGGATCGGCGTCGTCTGGGATCTGAGAATGCCCCCCAAACAGGTCGTGCAGAACGAGCACGGCTTAGGCGCATCCGTCATCAATCGCGCGGCCGAGCAGCTCGTGGCGCATTTCAACTCCGAGCGGATCGCGAACTCCATCGCCGCGGCCCTGCAAGGGTCGGAGCTGACGGCCCTTCGGGAGCGGCTGGCCCGGGCCCACGACCGCACAGCCGATGTGCTTGCCGCGATGCATCTTCCGCATGTGCCGCATATGCCGAGCCGCGAGGAGCTTGCGGCGAAGGCGAGAGCGATGTTCGCCAAGACCAAGTCGATGGAGGAGATCGCCGATCGGGCCTACGAGATGCTGCTCGCTTCGGTCGGCGCCAAGCTCGCCGGGGCCGTCGAGAGCCGGTCCTAGTCCGTCCGTCGATTGGCCCCTGGGACAGTCGGAAACCCATTATTGTTCATGCGCCCTTGGTTTGAACCGAAAGCAGCGCTCAACCGTTATGCAAACGACGGGTAGGACCAACCAAGGAGCATGACATGCGAATTCTTCTGACGTCTGCCGCGGCCCTCGTTGCCGGGAGCCTCATTCTTGGCGTTGGACCGGAAAGCGCAACAGCCGGCCCGCTTCCGGCCTTGACCACTCTTTCCGTCGATCAGAGCGCGGTTCAAACCGTTGGTTGGCGGGAGCGCTACTACCGGCGTAACGGCGTGTGGCCGTCCGGGCCGCGCCGCGCGATCGATGACGGCGTGGCGGTGGCACCGAACGGCGACGTTGTCATCATCGCCCCGGCACGCCCGAGCAGCTGCGGCCAGTACCATTACTGGAACGGCGTGGCTTGCGTCGATGCCCGCTACAACGATCCCTATCTCGGCCCGAAATAGCCG
>CAYWIA010000124.1:0-3036 GCA_964458245.1 uncultured Methyloceanibacter sp.
CCGATCATCTACACCGATCCCGCCTTTCACCGCGAAGTGCTGCAAGGCGAACTCAAAGGCTATCAGTTCTGGCTGCGCTCGGTGGCCGCAGAGCCAAGCAAGATCTATCCCGGGAGGCCCTGGGCGTTCTGGCAGTTCACCACCACGGGCACCGTCCCGGGCATCAAGGGCAAGGTGGACCGCAATATCTACAACGGCGGACCGAGCGACTGGGACCGCGTGCTCAAATGGCTCGAGGCGAGCCGCTAACGGCCGCTATGACTGCCTCTCCCCGCTCTCTTCGTCGGCGAGAACCCCGAGTCCTTTCAGATAGATAAGCAGCCCGCTTTCGAGCACGTCCTCGGGCGACATCGGCACTTTGCGCGACGCCCTGCCCTCCTGGGCGAAGAGCGAAGCGACGCCGTGCGCCATGGTCCAGATATGCAGGCTGACAAGCTTGATCGGCGGGCGCTTGTCGTCGGGAAGATGACGGCAGAGCGCGGCGGCGGCCTGCTGCAATATGTCAAAGGAGCGCTCCGCGGCGGGGATCGTCTCACCCTCGGTGCCCGGCGCCAGTCCGGCCCCGAACATCACCGTGTAGCTGGCAGGCTCCTCGCGGGCGAAAGCGAGATAGGCGCGGCCCAGATTCACGAAGGCCGAGAGGGGCGTCGGCACGCCGTTGTTCCAAGCCGTATCGAGGCGCGCGGCGAAACGCTCGAAGCCGTGGCGGGCGACCTCGGCCAAGAGCGCATCGCGATCCTTGAAATGACGATAGGGTGCGGCCGGGCTCACGCCGGCAAGGCGCGCCGCCTCCGTCAAGCTGAAGCCGAAGGCGCCGTGCTCCTCGATAAGCTTGCGCGCGGCCTCCAGCAGCACCTCTTTGAGGTTGCCGTGATGATAAGAGCTTGGGCGCCGCCAGCCGCGGCCGGAGTGATTCATGTAAAAGGCTTTTACATGAACACGTTGGCTGTCGCCAGCGACCGTTATGTTCAAAACAGAATCAGCCCAGGATAATCCGTGGACCGCCATCCGCCTTTCCGAGGCGAACGAACAGCATGACAGCAGCCGAGTCAGAGCTTGACCTAAGGTCGTTTCTCGCCACCGAGACACCGGCGGTGGCCGGCATCCTCACGACCCTCGTCTTCATTGGGTTCGGGGACGCGCTTCTTTCCGACCTCGAAAATCATCTTCTTACCATCGCGATGTTCTTGTGGCTGTTCGCGGTGATGATGTGGGGCGCGTTCGGCGTGGTGCACCACGCCGACGCCGTGGCCGAGAAGCTCGGCGAGCCTTATGGCACCCTCGTGCTGACGTTCTCGGTGATCATCATCGAGGTTGCCCTGCTCGCGGCGATCATGCTGCACGGGCAGAACAACCCGACGCTCGCACGCGACGTGATGTTCGCCACGTTAATGATCGTGCTCAACGGCATGGTGGGAACGGCGCTCCTCATCGGTGCGCTGCGCTACTGGGAGCAGGAGTGCAACCTGACAGGCGCACGTTCCTTTCTCGTGGTCATGTCGGCCCTGTCGATCGTCGCACTCGTTCTGCCCAAATTCACCGAGACGGCGCCGAGCCCGGTCGAGGCCCCCGGCAAGGCAATCTTGTTCATCGCCATCACCGTCTTGTTCTACGCCGTCTTCATTTTCATCCAGACGATGCGCCACGGCGCGTTCTTTGCCGACCCGGAACGAGGTCCGAGAAGAGCTCCTCCCACCAATCGCGGATACCGACCCGGTCACTCGCCTATCACGTGGTGATGCTCGTGTTGACGCTGGTCCCCGTTGTGGCTCTGTCGGAGTACCTGGCGGTGATCGTCGATTTCGGTATCGAGGATATCGGCCTGCCGGAGCCGTTGGGCGGCCTGCTGATCGCTGTCCTCGTCCTCGCCCCCGAAGGGCTCACCGCATTTCACGCAGCGCTCGCCAATCATCTCCAACGCGCCGTGAATGTCTGTCTGGGCTCGGCCCTTTCCACCATTGGGCTGACCATTCCGGCCGTGTTGATCATCGGGTTCGCGGCCAACATCCACGTCCATCTCGGTCTCACGGACGTCGAGACGGTACTCCTGGTGTTGACGCTGTTCGTGAGCGGGCTGACCTTTGCCGGCGGACGCACCAACGTGCTCCAGGGCGCGGTGCACCTTCTTTTGTTCTTCGTCTACGTGGCGCTGCTCTTCAGCCCCTAAAAAGCGCTCTGAAAAGTAAGGGTAACAGCGACTTTCCCGGTTTTCCTGCTATTCCCTTGTGCCCACGATCTTCGCTACACTCCGGGCAAAACTTGCTTAGGGAGTGTCCAAGAAATGCAGCATCGTGGCATCGCCTTTGCCGACCGTCTGCCTTTTCGGCTGATCGCCGGCGCCGCCGCGATCGCTCTTGCCGGGCATGTTTGGGCAGCCGCCGCCGAGGACGTCAAGCCGGGGCCCTGTACCGACGACGCCATGATCGTGTTCGATGCGTCAGGGTCCATGTCGGGGAATCAGACACTCGGCATCCCCAACTCGCGCCCGCGCATCGACGAGGTGCGCTCCGCGCTGGCGCAAGTGCTGCCGAGCGCCACCAAGTTCCGCCGCGTCGGCCTCGTGTCGTACGGTCCGGGCCCCTACAACCAGTGCAATGTCAGCCTCGACCTCAAGCCAACGGCGAACGCCGCCAAGCCGATCATGCGGGCGGTCAGCCGACTCGTGCCGGCGGGCAAGACGCCGCTGACTTCTGGTTTCGAGCAAGCGGCCGAGGCGCTCGACTACCGCAACAAGCCCGGCGTGATCGTGGTCGTCACCGACGGCGAGGAGACTTGCGGGCGCTCGCCGTGCGATGTCGCCAAGATGCTCCATGACAACGCGGCGCAGCTCACCATCCACGTGATCGGCTTCCGCTATAGCGGCTTTTCATGGACCGGACAGAACAGCATCATGGACCTGATGTGCATCGCCGATCAGAACAACGGCATGTACATCAAAGCCAACGACGAGAGCGAGTTGGTCGAGGCTCTCGAGAAGACGCTCGACTGTCCCATGGTTTCCCAGGCGCCGCTCGCTCCACTCGTCCGCTGATTGCC
>CAYWIA010000124.1:3136-6078 GCA_964458245.1 uncultured Methyloceanibacter sp.
CTGAAGGCGTTGTTGGCCTCAGCGTCGGGGCGAATTTTCATTGTGCGGCGCAACAAGAAAACGGCTTGGCACTGGCCGAGGGGAGCCGATAGAGTCACCCGGTTGCGGAACGGGCACCCCTCCAATCGGAAAGGAGAGCTTCCGATGGAACTCACAGCCAAATTAACGATGGTCACGGCCATCGTATCGTTCAGCTTCCTCGCCGCCGTCATCCTCGGGATGATCTAGGGCGAGGCTTTCGGCCTCTTAGCTTAAGGCCACAACCCACATCTCAGCGGTCCATGAGGCGCCACCGGCGGATCCAACCTGCCGGGGCGCCGGGACGACGGTTCAGGCCGCGGCGTCAGTGACCCGCTTGGGATCGTAGTTGAGGATGGGTGCGAGCCAGCGCTCCGCTTCCTCGACCGACCACCCCTTGCGGGCGGCATAATCTTCGATCTGATCGCGACCGATCTTGCCGACGCCGAAGTAGCGGGCCTCGGGGTGCGAGAAGTAAATTCCCGAGACGGCGGCGGCCGGCCACATGGCGTAGCTCTCGGTCAGCTTCACGCCGATCTCCTTTTCCGCCTCGAGCACGCTGAACAGAGTGCCTTTCTCGGTGTGGTCCGGCTGGGCGGGATAGCCCGGGGCCGGGCGGATGCCGGAATAGTCCTCTGCGATGAGCGCATCGTTGGAGAGCGCCTCGTCGGGAGCGTAGCCCCACAGCTCACGTCGCACTTTTTCGTGCAGCGCCTCGGCAAAAGCCTCGGCAAGGCGGTCGGCCAGCGCCTGAGACAAGATCTTCGAATAGTCGTCATTGGCGCGCTCGAAGCGGCGGGCGACGTCCTCCTCACCGATGCCGGCGGTCACGGCGAAGCCGCCAATATAGTCGGCAATGCCTGAGTCCTTCGGCGCGATGAAGTCGGCAAGGGCGATATTCGCACGGCCGGTGCCACGCGCCATCTGCTGACGGAGCGTGTGCAACGTGGCGAAGGGCTTCTTCCGGCTCTCGTCGGCGTAGAGCTCGATGTCGTCGCCCATGCTGTTCGCCGGCCAGAAGCCGACCACGGCGTTCGCCGTCAGCCATTTCTCCTCGATGATCTGCTTCAGCATGGCTTGGGCGTCCTCGAACAGGGGACGGGCCGCCTCGCCATATTTGTCGTCGTCCAGGATGCGGGGGTACTGACCCTTCAACTCCCAGGCCTGGAAGAACGGTGTCCAGTCGATATAGCGGGCAAGCTCGGCGAGGTCGTAGCCCTTGAGCGTGCGCGTACCCAGAAAGCTCGGCTTAGGCGGCGTGTAGCCTGACCAGTCGAGCTTGAGCGCATTGCCCCGGGCCTGCGCCAGCGGCGCCCTCGTCTTCTCCTCCTGACCGCGCGCATAGGACGCCGCCATTTGCGCGTATTCCTCGCGCACCTTGGCAATCCGCTTCTCGCGCTCCTCTTTCGAGATCAGGCCGGAAACCACGCCCACGGCGCGGCTTGCATCGGTCACGTAGATCGCCTGGCTGCGCCGGTAGTTCGGGCTGATCTTGACGGCGGTATGCACCCGGCTCGTGGTTGCGCCGCCGATCAGCAGCGGCAGGTCAAAGCCTTCGCGCTCCATCTCGGCCGCCACGTGGCACATCTCGTCGAGCGACGGCGTGATGAGACCGGACAGGCCGATGATGTCGACCTTCCGCTCGCGGGCCGTATCGAGAATCTTCTGGGACGGCACCATGACGCCGAGATCGATGACCTCGTAGTTGTTGCACTGAAGCACGACGCCGACGATGTTCTTGCCGATGTCGTGGACGTCGCCTTTCACGGTGGCGAGCAGAACCCGGCCGGCAGGCTCACCCTGAGCGAGCCCCATCTCCTCCTTTTCCTTCTCCATGAAGGGCATGAGATAGGCGACCGCCTGCTTCATGACGCGGGCGGACTTCACCACTTGCGGCAGGAACATCTTGCCGGCACCGAACAGGTCGCCGACCACACCCATACCGTCCATCAAGGGCCCTTCGATGACGTGGAGCGGACGCTCGGCCTGCTGGCGCGCTTCCTCCGTGTCCTCTTCGATGTAGTTGGCGATGCCGTGGACCAGCGAATAGGTGAGCCGCTCCTGCACCGGCTTCTCGCGCCAGGAGAGATCGGCTTCCTTCCTCTGGGACGCGCCGCCCTTGTAGCGCTCGGCCGCTTCCAGAAGTCTATCGGTGGCGTCGTCGCGCCGGTTGAGGATCACGTCCTCGACGAGCTCGCGCAGCTCCGGCTCGATGTCGTCGTAGAGCGCGAGCTGGCCGGCATTGACGATGCCCATGTCCATGCCCGCCTGAATGGCGTGATAGAGGAACACCGAATGCATGGCCTCGCGCACCTGCTCGTTGCCGCGAAAAGCAAAGGACAAGTTCGACACGCCGCCAGAGATATGAACGTAAGGCAGCTCTTCCTTGATGCGGCGCGTCGCGTCGATGAACGCGCGCCCGTAGTTGTTGTGCTCCTCGATGCCGGTGGCCACCGCGAAGATGTTCGGATCGAAAATGATATCCTCGGGGGGGAAACCCACCTTTTCGGTCAGAAGCTCGTAGGCGCGTTTGCAGATCGCGAACTTCTGGTCGGCGGTTTCCGCCTGTCCCTTCTCGTCGAAGGCCATGACCACGACGGCCGCGCCGTAGCGAAGCACCTTGCGTGCATGATCGAGGAAGGGCTCCTCGCCTTCCTTCAGGCTGATGGAGTTCACCACCGATTTGCCTTGCACGCATTTCAGTCCCGTCTCGATGACCGTCCACTTGGACGAGTCGAGCATGATCGGCACGCGCGAGATGTCGGGCTCGGCGGCGATGAGATTCAAAAAGGTCTCCATGGCCTTCTCGGAATCGAGCATGCCCTCGTCCATGTTGACGTCGAGCATGTTGGCACCGCTCTCCACCTGCTGGCGCGCGACCTCGAGCGCCGCGGCGTAGTCGTTGGCCTCGATCAGCTTGCGGA
>CAYWIA010000125.1:0-4201 GCA_964458245.1 uncultured Methyloceanibacter sp.
CCGCCGTTCCCGCTGCTCCACGTCGACACCACCTGGAAGTTCCGGGAGATGATCGCGTTCCGCGACCGGGAGGCGGAGCGGCTCGGCATCGACCTGTGGGTGCATATCAACGAGGACGGCGTCCGCGACGGCATCTCGCCGATCACCCATGGCAGCGCGCTCCACACCGACATCATGAAGACCGAAGCGCTGAAGCAGTCTTTCGCCAAGCACGGCTTCGACGCCGCGTTCGGCGGCGCGCGCCGCGACGAGGAGAAGTCCCGCGCGAAGGAGCGCATCTTCTCGTTCCGCAACGCCGCGCATAACTGGGACCCGAAACGCCAGCGCCCCGAGCTGTGGCATCTCGCCAACACCAAGGTGAAACCCGGCGAGAGCATGCGGGTGTTCCCCTTGTCGAACTGGACCGAGCTCGACGTGTGGACCTACATCTATCTCGAGGACATTCCCGTGGTGCCGCTCTATTTCGCCAAGGAGCGGCCGGTGGTCGACCGCGACGGCACGCTGATCATGGTCGATGATGAGCGCCTGCCGATCGGAAAGGGTGAGACGCCGGAGATGCGCAAGGTCCGCTTCCGGACGCTCGGCTGCTATCCGCTCACGGGCGCCATTGAATCCGATGCCACGACGGTGCCCGAGGTCATCGAGGAGCTGATCGCCTCGCGGTATTCGGAACGCCAGGGCCGGGTGATCGATCACGATCAGATCGGCTCGATGGAGAAGAAGAAGCAGGAGGGCTACTTCTGATGCCGCAATTGAGCGTTGTCGGCGGCGCCAAGGAGAGTGCCAGCGAGCGGCTCGCCGCCCGGATCGCCGCGGACGAGAACCGGGGCCTATTGCGGTTCTTGACCTGCGGCAGCGTGGACGACGGCAAGAGCACCCTGATCGGCCGGCTGCTTTACGATTCCGCGCTCGTGTTCGAGGACCAGCTTCAGAGCGTCGAGCGCGAGTCCAAGCGGCCGAACACGCCGCGCGGTGGTGAGATCGACCTGTCGCTGCTCGTTGACGGCCTCCAGGCCGAGCGCGAACAAGGCATCACCATCGACGTGGCTTATCGCTACTTCGCCACCCCCCGGCGGAAGTTCATCGTCGCCGATACGCCTGGCCATGTGCAGTACACGCGCAACATGGCGACCGGCGCATCCAATTGCGATTTCGCGGTGCTGCTCGTCGATGCACGCCAAGGCGTGCTCACTCAAACCAGGCGTCACGCCTGCATCCTATCGCTGCTCGGCATCAAGAAGGTGGCCGTCGCCATCAACAAGATGGACCTGATCGATTTCGATCAGGAGAAGTTCGAAGCGATCGTCGAGGACTTCGCGGCCTTCGCCGAGCCTCTGGGCTTCGACTCTATCGTCGCGATCCCCGTTTCGGCGCTTAAGGGCGACAATGTCACGGCCCCCAGCGCGCATATGCACTGGTATCACGGTCCCACGCTGCTGGGACATTTGGAGACGGTGGATGTGACGCCCGAGGCGGCGGCCGCACCGTTCCGGTTTCCGGTGCAATGGGTAAACCGGCCGCATCTCGATTTCAGAGGGTATGCCGGCACGGTGGCGAGCGGCAGCATCAAGCCGGGGGACGAGGTGGTTATTCATCCGTCCGGCAAGCGGGTGCACGTGGCCCGCATCGTCACGGCGGACGGAGACCTGGAAGAGGCCACCGAAGGCGACGCCATCACGCTGACCTTTGCCGAGGAGGTCGACGCCAGCCGCGGCGACGTTGTCGCGTCGTCGGACGCCGCGCCATCCACGTCCGACCAGGTGGCGGCGAAGCTCATCTGGTTCGACGAGGAGGAGATGCTTCCGGGCCGCGCGTACACGGTCCGTTGCGGCAGTCAGACAACGACGGCGACGGTCTCGGCGCTCAAGTACAAGCTCAATGTTGACAATCTCGATCACGTGGCCGGCAAGACACTGGAGATGAACGAGGTCGGCTTGTGCAATCTCAGCATGACCAAGCCGCTGGTGTTCGATCCTTACGGTGCCAACGCCGAGACCGGCAGCTTCATCCTCATCGATCGTTTCACCAACGCCACGGTGGCGGCGGGCATGATCGAGTTCGGCCTGCGCCGCGCGACCAACGTACAATGGCAAGAGCTCTTCATCGACAAGAGCGCGCGGGCCGGCCTCAAAGGGCAAAGGCCTTGCGTGCTGTGGTTCACCGGCCTGTCGGGCTCCGGCAAGTCCACCATCGCCAACACGCTCGAGCGGCGGCTCCATGCCCTCGGGCGTCACACCTATATGCTTGACGGCGACAATGTCCGTCATGGCCTCAATAAGGATCTCGGCTTTACCGACGCCGACCGCGTGGAGAACATTCGCCGCGTGGCGGAAGCGGCCAGGTTGTTCGTCGATGCCGGCCTGATCGTGATGGTGTCGTTCATCTCGCCGTTCCGCTCCGAGCGGAACATGGCGCGCGAGCTGGTGGGTGAGGGCGAGTTCATCGAGATCTATGTCGATACGCCGCTGGAGGTCTGCGAAGAGCGCGACCCGAAGGGGCTTTACCGCAAGGCGCGGGCGGGACTGATCCGCAACTTCACGGGCATCGACTCAAACTACGAGCCGCCCGAGCGGCCGGAGCTCGACCTGAGAACCAGCGAGACGACGCCCGAGGTGTTGGCCGAGCTGGTGCTCGCCGAGCTCAGGCGCCGGCAGGTCGTCTAGCGATCATCTCGAGACGGCGGGCCGCACCCGCATGGCCGGCCTGCGCGGCGCGCATGTACCACGCGCGCGCCGTCACCATGTCGCCCTCGATCGTCTCGATCCCGGCCCTGGCGAGAACCTCGACATCGTAGGTCAGCGCGAGCTCGTAGGCGGCATCTGCTTGTCCGTTCTCCGCGCGGTCGGTCAGAAGGCGGCGGACCGTCGACATCTCCGGGCTGGCGGGCTCGCGGGAAGCGCTCCGAGGCGTCGCGTCCATTGGCGCCGGCGCGGCTTCGGCACCCGCTTCGGCCCGGTCCTGGCTTTGCGGCACTTGGAAAAAGGCTGTCGGCCAGCCAAGGGCAAGCCCGGCGGCGTAGACTTGGGGGCTCGGATCGACGCGCAGGATCATGCGCCGGCGCGCCTGAGGACCATGCTGGGAATCGAGCAGGTAGATTTCGGCGGGATAGTCGCCCCGGGCACCGTCCCCAAAGGTGACCGTGAGCCCGGCGATGTCCTCGCCCTTAACCATCCAGGTGCCTGCGCCGGTGCGGCGGCCGGCTGACAGCGAGGCGTCATCCGGCAGACCGCGGAGCAGAATATAGCGTGCCACGCCGATGGGCAGGAGAGGGCCGAGTGCCAGCGGCTGCGCGGCCCGCGCCACGATGATCTTCGCGTCCGCGCCCGCGTCGATCGTATCACTCACGGGGATGGGCGCGAGAGCCGGTGCCGCCGACGCCGCATGGGGCGTGTCGCGGGCGAATGAGTCTTCGCTCTGCGGCGCGGCCTTGTCTGCCCGTCCCGGGCTGGCGGTGCCGAAGAGCAGGAGCAGCCCTGCCAGCGTGAAAATGATGGCCGCGGCGATCGAGCAGGCGACGAGCAGGCTCGCCTGGCGCTGCCGCCGGTGAAAGGCTTGGACCAAGCCCTGTAGCTGCGCTTGCACCGCGTGGTCGAGCATGTCCTCCCCTTCGCCGTCGCCGGATTTCGCGGCGCCAACATCGGCGGTGTCTGTGACAGGGGGCTGACATTCGAGATGCGCGTACTCGAAAGGCGCGAATCCGAGCAGCGTCACCAGCGAATCGTTCGGCGTGGTCACGCTCACGGGTCCACGCGCGAGTTCGATGGGTGCCGGGTCGAGACGAAACAGCGGCGTGTCCCAGAGCTCGGCCGGGTCCGGTGCGGCTTGTGGCGGTTTATCGAGCGCCTGGCGCAGCAGGTCGGTGGCGCGGTGGACTGGATGGCTGCTGAATTGCGCAGCCAACGGCATGGTGGAACCGGTCATTTGGCAAAGCTCCCTCGCTTGCCCGTGCGGGTCTTACCCGTACGGCCACGCCCCCGATCCCCGTGTGACGATGCGCGCTCGTGCCTCTGAGTGCGCCGGCAAGTGAAATCCCGTTTGAAACCCCGTGCAACGGGCGCCGCGATCCTTTGTGATTCTTCGGCGCTCCGGCGGATCAAATGCGCGGACCCCGGTCAGGGTTCCCGATTTTTTCGCCTCCTGAGGATTTAGTTTGGGAGTGGGGCGCGCGGGCGACACCAATGGGGCGAGGCTTGGGTTTTCC
>CAYWIA010000125.1:4301-6062 GCA_964458245.1 uncultured Methyloceanibacter sp.
CCGCTGCCGATCACGCGGCGGCTATCGAGGCCTGCTCGGCGGTCAACCCGTTCCAGCCGGTCGAGTCGCTGGGCGCCGTCGACGACGGGAGCGGGATCGGCTTCAGCCTGGTCTGGATCGGCGACGCCGAGGACAGGCTCTGGATGTGCGATGCCGACGCCGAGGGCTTCGTTTGCTCGTACTCGCTCATGACCGCAGATTTGTTGGGAGGCGCCGGGCCCGAACTGATCGGCCTGACGCCGGCTTCCAATGGCGGCTTCGGGGATGATCCGCAGGCGGTGGCCGAGAAGGTCTGCGTGGCGTCCCTGGAAGACGGCGGCATGGTGCTGTCGAGCCGGCCCGACGGCCTCGGCGCCGATCCCGGCTACGCGATCTTCGTGGAGAGTGAGGCCGGGGATCTTTATCTCTGCAACGCCACGGGCGACGCCATGGTGTGGGCTTTTGAGCCTATCGGCGAACCGCTTAAGTTCGAGGACGGCACGGCGGCCAGCTAAACCCGTTGAGGGTCATTGTAATGGGCGCGGTAATGGGCGCGGGGCTTCGGCTCTCGCGCCCATTGCTATGCCGGTGCCCGCGAGTTCATTCAGCATCCGCACATAGAGACGGTAGGCCAGCGCGTTGAGGCCCAGCCTTGCGGCGAGTGCCGCGGGCAGGACGAAGCGGGCATAGACGGAGAGCAGGGTCCGGGCCGGATCGTCCGGTTCAGTCCGAAGCCGTGCCAGAATGCGCGGCGCCAATGCATAGTAGCGGTCGATCAGGGTTGCGCCGCCCGGCTGCTTGGCCAGGACGTCGTCGCGGTAGCGGCGCAGCGTGCGCAACTCGAAACAGTCGTCGTCGAGACCGAGCACAGCGCAGCAGGCCGTGGTGATGAAGCAGCCCTCGGGCGAGGTGCATTCGTTGTCCTCTTGCTTCTCGGCCAAGGCGTCGCGGCGTTCTGCCGCCCAGTCGAGCGCCTCACGCATGGTCACGCAGTCGATGTTGAAGCGGCAGTCGCCGTCCTTGCCCGAAAGTTTCAGCACAAGCTCCATGGATTTCTCATCGCGCAGGAGCGGCGCGGTTGCGAGCGGCAACACGATGCTCACCTGGTCGTCGTAGATGTCGGTGCAGTTTCCGCACAGCGCTTCGTCGACGATGACGGTCCCGGCCGGATTCTTGGCGATGAGGCGGTTCTCCGGCTTGACGAGGAACTCCTCGGGCAGCGAGCCCTCCGCGCTGCCTTGGACGAAGATCTTGGCGTCGAAGTCCGTGTTGACCTGGAACTCGAGCGCGAGATCGCAGGTCTTGGCATCGATCGGGGCGACGTCGCGCTGACTTGCGCCGGCGTTGGCGTCGCTCGCCTGCGCCGTCCACGGGCCGAACTTTTTGGACTCGTAGCATTCGGGCTCGGACGGCGCTTCGGAGTCTCCATCCGCCTCCTCTTCGTCCTGCGCGAAAGCGCGCTGGCCCGAACCAAGGAGCCGTGCGCCGGCGCAAGCGGCGATGAGGAGGCCAAGCGCGCGGCGGCGCGTGTGTTTCAGCATGAGCGGACCTTACGGGGTTGCCTTAGGGAGATTTCGTGGCGGAGACTAGCAAATTAAGGGCCTGGCGGGAGGGGCGAACGGAAGCACCGATTCGAGGGACATTTCCGAATCTGCTAGCGTGAGCCTCCGATCTAGGCCCCGGATGCGGGGGGAGGCAAGTTCATGGCCGGGCTGACGGGCGCGACCTTCCCGACCGCCATCATTTCAGCTCTCGTTCTGTCCGCGGGGCTTTCGTCCCGGG
>CAYWIA010000126.1:0-6061 GCA_964458245.1 uncultured Methyloceanibacter sp.
CCTCCCGTCGGAAACAGGAGCTGCACCTGGAATCGCAGCTGCCAGTCGGGTCCTTGTTCCGGCGTGATGACGTTGTCGTAGGCGCTCAGCGACATGTTCACGGGCTGGTGGCCGATGTTGAACACGCGGCCCACGCCGCCGCCCAGCGGCAGTGTCCATTGATCGTCGGCGGGCGCTTCCCAGTTCGCGGTGATGATCGGCGCGGTGGTGAGGTACCAGCCGTGCTTCAAATTGTAGTTCACGAAGTACTGGAGCAGGAACGCGTTCACGTCCGGCTCGTTGGAGTCGCCCGCGAACGACCAGATGTTGTTGACGAGCGCGCCGACCACCCATTTGCCGGGCGTCCACACAATTGCGGCCGTGGGGCCGGCGCCCCATTTGTCGGGACCGAGACTCCTGTCCGTGCTCGTGGGCAGATAAAGGGTCGGGCCCGCGCCGACCATGAGCTTCGGGCTCACCTGCTTCACGAAGAAGAAGCTCGGATTGAAATTGCCGAGGCCGAAATCGCTCTCGTCACCCTCGTAGACCGGCGGCTGATACACGACCGGCAGGATCCAGCGCGTGACCAGGTTCCAGTCCTCGTTCAGCTTGAACGGGATGACCGGCTGGATGTTGAGGATGTTCTGCTCTTTGTCGAACGGCCCGACGTTGAAGTTGGTGTTGTTCTGGAAGGGGACCGAAATCAGATTGGCGATGGGGTTTTGCGCTTCCTGCGCGAGGTTGCCGGAGTCCTGGGCGTGGGCTGAACAGATGTTCGCCGCGACCAAGAGTGCGCCCGCCAAAATCCCCCGTAACGTAGCCATGCCGCATCCTTCCCAAAGTTGGAGCCCTAAGGCCCTTGGTCCGGGAGCGTACCAATGTCGCTGCCTGCCGCGGATTTTGCAACTCTAGAGCAGCGGGGATGAGGATTGTCCCCAGGGCGGTGCTTGCGCGTTTGCCGCGGGCGCACGCCTTGCCGAAGCTGGCGGGGCGGGTTCGTATCCCCTAAAACCGGGCCAACGAGTGGAGAAATAGACCCGCGCATGGCCCCGCCGCCCCTTCTTCTGCTGAAAGACATTTCGCTGAGCTTTGGCAGTAAGCCGCTGCTGGATGACGCGACGCTGTCCATCGGTCCCTCGGAGCGGCTGTGTCTGGTGGGGCGGAACGGCTCGGGAAAGTCCACTTTGCTCAAGATCGCCTCGGGCGAAATCGAGCCCGATCACGGCAGCCGTTTCGTGCAGCCCGGCGTGACCATTCGTTATCTGGCGCAAGACCCGGACCTGTCGCGCTTCGCGACCACGCGCGCCTTTGTCGAGGCGGGCCTCTCTCCGGGCGATGATCCCCACCGGGCGCGGTATCTCCTGGAAAGCCTCGGCCTCACAGGTGAGGAAGACCCGTCGCGTCTGTCAGGCGGCGAGACGCGCCGCGCGGCGTTGGCCCAGGTGCTCGCGCCGGATCCGGACATTCTGCTGTTGGACGAGCCCACCAACCATTTGGACGTGGTTGCAATCGAAGAACTGGAAACGGTGCTGAAGACCTTACGCTCGGCGCTGGTCCTGATCAGTCATGACCGCCGATTTTTGGAGACTCTTTCGCAAGCCACGGTGTGGCTTGATCGCGGCACGACGCGGCGGCTCGAGCAAGGGTTTGGCGCTTTCGAGGCATGGCGGGATGGCATCCTCGAGGAGGAGCAGATCGCGCACCACAAGCTCAACCGGCAGATCGTGCGTGAGGAGCATTGGCTGCGCTATGGCGTCAGTGCGCGGCGAAAGCGCAACCAGCGGCGGCTTGAAGGGCTGCTCTCTTTGCGCGGCACGCGTGTCCAGGCGAAGCAGAACCGCATCCAAGCCGACGTGA
This sequence comes from uncultured Methyloceanibacter sp., assembly GCA_964458245.1. GTDB lineage: Bacteria > Pseudomonadota > Alphaproteobacteria > Rhizobiales > Methyloligellaceae > Methyloceanibacter. The sequence continues at coordinate 1,837 of CAYWIA010000126.1, forward strand.
AGCTGACGGCGCATGAAGCTGGTGAGGCCGGGCGAAAAGTCATCGAAGCCCACAGGCTCGCCAAAAGCTACGGCGACCTAAAACTCGTCAGCGACTTCAGCATTAGGATAGCCCGCGGGAACCGGGTCGGGATTGTCGGGCCGAACGGCGCCGGCAAAACGACTCTCATCAATCTGCTAACGGGCTCGTTGAAACCCGACGCGGGCACCGTGAAGCTCGGCACCAATCTCGAAGTGGCGAGCCTCGATCAACGCCGCGAGAAGCTCGATCCGGAGCAGAGCGTTTCCGCGACGCTCACTGACGGCAGCGGCGATGCGGTGATCATCAACGGCGAAGAGCGTCACGTCATCAGCTATATGCGGGACTTTTTGTTCGCGCCCGAACAGGCCGGAACGCCCGTGAAGGCCCTGTCGGGCGGAGAGCAGGGCCGGCTGATGCTCGCGGTGGCGCTGGCGCATCCCTCCAACGTCCTCGTACTGGACGAGCCGACCAACGATCTCGATCTGGAAACCCTCGACGTTCTTCAGGAAATGCTGGCGAGCTATCCCGGCACAGTGCTGCTCGTCAGCCACGACCGCGATTTCTTGGACCGGACCGTCACGTCGCTTGTCGTGGCGGAAGGAGACGGAAGGTGGATCGAGTATGCCGGCGGCTATTCCGACATGGTCGCGCAGCGCGGCAAGGGCATAGGGGACATGCCGCAAGCGGCACTCAAGGACAACTTGAAGAAAAGTGCGGCAAAGCCGTCGGGGTCCGAGAAGCCCGCATCTGGATCGCGCAAGCGCCTCAGCCCCACGGAGCAGCACACCTTGAAAATCCTGCCTGCGCGCATCGCCGCGCTTCGTGACGAGATCGGGCGGCTGGAACGATTGATTGGGGATCCGGATTTATATGAGCGGGACCGGGATGCGTTCACGGCCGCGGGCACCGCGTTGGCCAAGGTGCAGGAAGAGTTGGCCGCGGCCGAGGAAGAGTGGTTGCGGCTCGAACTGCTAAACGAAGAGATGGCCCAGGGCGTGCCCTCCCAATGATGCAAAAAATCCCAACAGGCCCGCGCGGGGACGCCTTGATCCAACGACGAAAAGGCCGTAGGTGTCAGGCTGTGTCGGTGCCGACCAGAAAATTGGAGTCATGACCATGTCCGGGAGACTTCTCCCTTCTTTTGTTTTCGTCGCCACGCTGCTGGCGATGACCGTGCCTTCCACCGCCCAGTATTCGTCGGCGGTCAAGGGGGCGTGCAAGAACGATTACAAGCGCTTTTGCGGGGTTTACGCCCTCGACGATCCAGGCCTGCGCAAGTGCATGGATAAGGCCGGCCCGAGCTTGTCGAACAATTGTGTCGTCACACTCGTGAACACGGGCGAGGTGAGCTATCAGCGTGCGACTCAGCGCTGGGGCCACAAGCTTCAGAAAGTCGATTAATCTCCGTAAGGAGATTGCGTACCGCTTGCTGATGGCCGGGGCCTTGTCCCGGCCATTTGCATTTGCGGATGGTCCGGACACTTTGCGTGGGGCGCTAAGCGCAAACAAGAGTGGTAATTTTCACTTGTAGTGCAAAGGTTTGGTTCGCGGCTTATTCACTTTCAAGCGCGCGATCTCTTGCGGCCAACTCTGAACATGACTACCTATGTTCCCGTCGACATTACTGCTTGGAACCATCTCCTTTGCTCTAAGTTCCGGCTGTATTGTCCACTTGAGGAGGCAAGGAGATTCCCATATGCGCAAGCTCGCTCAAACATTCTCAATCGCCGCGACCGCTCTTTTCTTGACCGCTGCGCCGACTTTTGCTGCGGATACTGCTGCGGCGCTCAAGGCGCTTGATCCCGACAACGACGGCACCATCGACATGAAGGAAGCCGTCGCGGGCGCCAAGAAGGTGTTCAAGACCATCAACACGGATGACGACAAGACCCTCGAGGCCGACGAGCTCCAGGGCATGCTCGATGCCAAGGGTCTCGACGCGGCCGATCCGGACGACGACGACAGCTTGGACTGGAAAGAGTACAGGGCCCTCGTCAGAGCCAAGTTCAAGGCGGCCAATCCCGACAATGACGGCACCATCGACCTGAAGGAGCTCGAGTCTCCGGCCGGTCAGGAGCTGATGACGCTGATCTACAAGTAATCTCGGTGCACCTAGGGCGCGGCGCCGGCTATCCCGGTTTCGCGCCCTATTTGCGTCCGGAGCGGGCTTTGCGCCTTGCCATTAGCAAGACACAAACCACCGTCATGAGAGGTTAAGTCAAAGGCCGCTCCTTGAGCGATCGAGGAGCGTGGTCAGTCGGGATTTCGCGTGGGGAAGAGGGATGTGATTGACCTCTACGGGGTTTTGGGCGTGAAACGGACGGCGCCCCGCAAGGATATCCATAAAGCCTATCGCAAGAGGGCCAAGACGGCGCACCCAGACGCCGGCGGTTCGGTGGAGGCCTTCAACGAACTCGTCTTGGCGTTTTCTGTGCTGTCGGATGGAGACCGCCGGACGCGCTACGACGAGACCGGCGAGTTCGAGGTGCCCAAGCCAAATAATTTCGACGGCGGGGCCATCGAGATCATCGCCGAGAAGTTGGGGCTGGTGATCCATGCGGAGCACGATCTCGCCTCGATGGACGTGGGCGCGCTGATCGAGCAGGCCATTCGCGAGGACATCGGGGCGCGGCAGGCGAGCGTGACCCATCAGAAGCGGGCCGCTGAGCGTCTCGCCAAGCTCCGCGCCAGAGCCAAGCGCAAGGCCGAAGGCGACACCAACCTCGTGGCGCGGGTGCTCGATTGGCACGAGCTTGCCATTCAGAACCACATCAAGAAGCACGAAGAGTCGATCCGCTTCCTGGAGCGGGCGCTGGAGATACTGAAGGACTATTCCTTCGCCGACGACATGGTCGCGGCGCAGACCGAGGAGGTAACCGGCGCCCTCAATGACATTCTGGTGGCGCTCGACGAATTGGCGGCGATCCTCAACACCAGTCCCGCCAGGGCCGATGCGATGCCGCAAGGGGCGGGTCCGACGGCCTTCGGCTAGGCCTTCAAGGGGTGGCCGAAAGGGGCCGTCTCGCGTAGATTTCCCACTGGCCTCTGGGGGGTAGGGGGATTTGCGCGCAAGTATCCTCATCGCCGTCTGCTATGTGCTTGTCCAAGCGTTGAGCTTGACGGCCGCCGGGAGCGCACGCGCCGAGGCGCGCCCGGAAACACCAGCGGGCGGCGCGCTTCCTTGGGAGAAAGCCGCACCGGCCGAGGGCGCCGCGACCAAGTCAAACGAGGCTCCGACGACCGAGGAGGCCTCGGTGGAGCCGGACGCCACTCCTGCGGCCGCACCAGAGACACCGGAGGAGACTGGCGCGGAACCGGCGGCAGAGAAGCCGGCCGAAGGCGCAGAAGCGGTCAAAGCGCCGGACAAGCCTGTTATCGATGACGCCGCCGAGAAGGCTGCGGTGCCGGAGGCAACGGCGCTCGCGCCGCTCGCGCCGCCGCATCCCGTGGTGGCGATCATTCGGGAGAAACTTGCGGAGTCGGCTCTCACTAAGGAGGCCCAGCAAGAAGATGTGGAGGCGCTCCGGACGTACTACGGTTCGCGGAGCGCGCCGCCGCTGTGGATCACAGAGATGGGGTTCTCGGCCAAAGGCCAGGCGGTCCTGTTCGAGATCCAGAAGGCGGACGCTTGGGGGCTCGATCCGAAGGACTTCGCCCTGCCGGACGCGGGCACTCTCCCCGCCGATGAGCCGGCGCAAGCCCTTGCCGAAATCAAGCTTGATCTGGCGATCTTGAAATATGCGCGTTTCGCCCGGGGCGCGCGGGATGAGCCGTCTGAGATCAGCGATCTGTTCGATCAAACGCCGACGTTGCGCGCCCCGGACACGGTCTTGGCAGAGATAGGGACCACCGGCGCGCCGGACGTCTACCTCCAGTCGTTGCACCCGGACCATGAGCAGTTCGCGCGGCTCCGCACGGCGCTGCGTAAAGCGCGCGAGGCGGAGAAGCCGAACGAGACCGATATCCGGCGTCTCGTCATCAATATGGAACGGTGGCGGTGGATGCCGGAGGAGTTGGGCGAACTCCATGTATGGCTCAACACGCCCGAGTTCATGCTCTACGTGGTGAAGGACGGCGAGACCATTTTCGAGGACAAGACCCTGGTCGGTACGATCGGTTATCCGACGCCGGTGTTCTCGGCCGACATGGAGACCGTAGTCTTCAACCCGGACTGGGTCGCGCCGCCGTCGGTGCTGCAAGACAA
>CAYWIA010000127.1:0-2776 GCA_964458245.1 uncultured Methyloceanibacter sp.
CTACCCCCTTCGGTCCGCCGATCTTGTGGGCCGACAAGGTCACCATGTCGGCACCAAGCGCGCGGATATCAAGAGGCATGCGGCCGGCGCTCTGGACCGCGTCACTATGCAGAATCCCGCCCGCCTCATGGACGATTTGAGCGGCGTCCGCCACCGACTGGATCGCACCGGTCTCGTTGTTGGCGGCCATGAGAGACACGAGCGGCCGCCAGCCGCAGGGCTTGTGCTTTTCGAGCTTTTCCGCGAGCACCGCGAGATCGGCCACGCCGTCGGGCGAGACCGGAATGAGGGTCGTGGTCTCCGGATGGAACCGGCCGCCCGCCAGCACCGAAGGATGCTCGATCGCGGACAGATAACAGTGCCAGGAGTCTCCGCCGGCGGGGGCCGCCAGAGCCAGCGCGTTCGCCTCGGTGCCGCCGCTCGTGAAGATCACGTCCTCGGGCCGCGCACCGACCAGGGCCGCCACCTTGGCGCGGGCCTGCTCGACGGCGGCACGGGCCGCGCGGCCTTCCGCATGCACCGAAGAGGGATTGCCCTGAAGCGACAGCGCAGATTCAACCGCCTCACGCACTTCCGGGCGCAAAGGGGATGTCGCGTTATGATCGAGATAAGCGCGCTGGTTCATGCTCTGCCGAAGCTCGCGGCCATACGCCGCCGGTTAACGCTTGCACGAGCCCCGGTTGCCCATGCTATGAAGCGCGGCCTGACAATCGGACCGCTCCAAGCGCCCAGCTGATTTGGAACGGCCTTGTTTGGAACAATTCTAAGCTCTTAGCTTGTATAGGATTCTGAGGCGGCAGAGTCAAGGTTTGCGGCACTTGTTGGTGCGCCGGAACACCCGCCCCATATAGATCGTAGAGCCAACCTCAGCAGCGCAATGACGCCAAGTCGAGGCCAATAGTTCATGCCTGAAGTCAATATCAGCGGCCCCAGCGGCCGGATCGAAGCCCGCTATCATCATGAGGGCTCTCCGAACTCGCCTGTCGCCCTGATCCTGCATCCGCATCCGCAGTTCGGCGGGACGATGAACAATCAGGTCGTGTACCACCTGTATTACGCCTTCCAGAAGCGCGGCTTCTCGGTGCTGCGTTTCAACTTCCGGGGCGTGGGCCGCAGCGAGGGCTTGTTCGACAACGGCCCGGGCGAGCTCGCGGACGCCGCCACGGCACTCGACTGGCTCCAGGGCTATAACGCCGATGCCCCGTCCTGCTGGATCGCCGGGGTGTCGTTCGGCGCGTGGATCGCCATGCAGCTCCTGATGCGCCGTCCCGAGGTCGAAGGCTTCATCTCCGTTGCCCCGCCCGCCAATCTCTACGACTTCACCTTCCTGGCGCCCTGCCCGTCCTCCGGGCTGATGGTCAACGGCGCGAAAGATCGAGTCGTGCCAACGGAATCGGTGCGCGGGCTCGTGGATCGCCTGAAGACCCAGAAGGGCATCGTCATCGACCACCAGACCGTGCCGGACGCGAACCACTTCTTCGAGGAACGCATGGAGGGCCTTATGGAGGTGGTCGACGGCTATCTCGACAAGCGCCTGGGCAAACGGAAGAAGCGGAAGGACTCGGCCGCGTAGAAGCGCAGGTTTGGTATTCGCCCCTCAAACCTGATAGAGGCTCTGGCGAACGCCATATCGACCCTCGAGCGCCCTCTCTGACGCCATGAGCACCGTCAAATCGGACCTTCTCCAAGAGCTCGCCACGCGCGGCTACATCCACCAATGCACCGACGAAGCGGCGCTCGATAAGCTCGCGCGGTCGGAAATCATCACCGGCTATATCGGCTTCGACTGCACGGCCCCGAGCCTGCATGTGGGCAACCTGGTCAGCATCATGCTGCTCAGGAAGCTTCAGCAGACCGGGCACCGGCCCATCGTGCTCATCGGGGGCGGCACCACCAAGGTGGGCGATCCCTCCGGCAAGGACGAGATGCGCAAGGTCCTTACCGACGCCGAAATCGCCGCGAATATCGCGGGCATCGAATCGGTGTTCGGGAAGTTCCTGAGCTTCGGCGCGGGGGAGCAGGACGCGATCCTGGTCAACAACTCCGATTGGCTCGAGGCGCTGAACTACATCGACTTTTTGCGCGACTATGGCCGGCATTTCAGCGTCAACCGCATGCTGAGCCAAGACGCCGTGAAGCTCAGGCTCGAACGCGAGCAGAATCTCAGCTTCATCGAGTTCAACTACATGGTGCTCCAAGCTTACGACTTCGTGGAGCTTTACCGGCGCGAGTGCTGCCGCCTACAAATGGGCGGCTCGGATCAGTGGGGCAATATCGTCACCGGAATCGAGCTCGGCCGGCGCACCGAAGGCGTGGAGCTGTTCGGGCTGACCACGCCGCTGCTGACGACCTCCTCGGGCGCCAAGATGGGCAAGACGGCGGCGGGCGCCGTGTGGCTCAACCCCGACATGCTCTCTCCGTATGACTACTGGCAGTTCTGGCGGAACGCCGAAGACGCCGACGTGGAGCGCTTCCTCAAGCTGTTCACCGAGCTTTCCCTCGATGAGATCGACAGGCTTGCAGCACTTCAAGGCGCCGAGCTGAACGAGGCGAAGAAGATCCTGGCCACGGAAGCCACCGCGCTCGTGCACGGCCGCGACGCCGCCGACCGCGCGGCGGAGACGGCGCGGACGACGTTCGAGCAAGGCCAGATCGCCTCGAGCCTGCCGACCATCGACGTCCCCCGCGCGGACCTCGAAAAGGGGTTGGGCGTGCTGACCGCGAGCGTGCTGGCGGGCTTCGTGAAATCGACCGGCGAGGCGCGGCGTCAGATCAA
>CAYWIA010000127.1:2876-6058 GCA_964458245.1 uncultured Methyloceanibacter sp.
TCGAAAATCTGCCGGAAGATGCCCGGCGCCATCACCGACATCGGGTTCACCAGCACCGTGGGGTCCTCAAGCTTGCCCTTGATGGCGAAGGTGATGCCCACCACGCCCTCACCCTGACGGCCGACGAGAAGCTTGCCGAGAATCGGCACGGCGCCCAAGGCCGAGTTCAGTCCATAGAGGGGCACGTAGGTGCCGCCGAGATCGACCGTCTGCGATTTGAAGTCGACCGTGCCGCGCAAGGTCGCGCCGAGCTGCGGGCCGTTCACATAGGCATCGCGCAGACGGAATTTGCCGGCGCCGACCACAAACGGCGCGCGCAGGCGCTTGAACGTGATCTTCGACTGAGCGACCGGGCGCTTGTTCTGGCCGAGCACCGCCGTCGAGCTGGGGTCGGTGAGAACGTCGGCGACGACACTGTCGCCGACGACGTTGAAGTCGCGTGCCCACAAGGTCCCCGACTTGGTCCCGGGTCCGCCCGCGTCCATGTTGACCTGAAGCGACGCCTCGCCGCCCTCGATGCTGCGGTAGAAGCCGACGAGCCGGAAGGCGGCGCCCGCATCCAAAGCTTCGGCCTTGAGAATGCGCGCATTGTTCTTCATTTCGAGCTCGGCGCCCGCCGGCTGCTTGCCGTTCAGATTGCCCTTGCCGCGGAGCGCGATCAGCCGGCCGTCACGCTTCTTGAGCATGACATCGACGTCCGTGGCGGTTGTGTCGTAGAAGCCCACCACGCGGCCGATCTTCGCCGTGAAATCGATGCCGAAGGGATCGTCGGGCTCCGCCGAGCCGTCCTCCACCAGTTGGCCCGCCGAGAACAGCGACCGGAAGAACTGTCTGCCGTCAAAGCTCGGGCCTTCGGCGTGAATCTCAAGCACCTGATCGTCGCGAACCTCGGCCTTGATCTCCACATGGGTTTCCGGGTTCACCGAGAAATCCGAGAAATAGAAATTCTTGAGGTGTTTCTCCGCATCGAGCGCGATAAAGCCGTGAACGGCGATCTCGTCGCCGACGATCTTGAAATTGGCGAGGTCCGTCGAGCCGTCCCCGTTCTTGACCACATCGAAACTGATCTTGGCATCCTGGCCCGCGGGCTTGGTCCAACCCATGCTGCCGAACAGAAGCTCGGCTTTGGTCAGGTCGGCCTCCATGCTCATGCCGCCGGCCCCTTCGATCTCCTGTCCCGGCTTAATCCCCTTCACGAACAGGGTGAGCGGGGTCGGCCCCTTCACCAGATGATTGACCTTGATGCCGAGTTGCTCGCGCAAGGCCGCATCCAGGGTCGCGGAGATGGCGATCGGCGGTTGCGCTTCGTCCGGCGCATAAAACACGCGGCGCCAGTGGATATTCGCCGGCACGTTCTTGATCATGATCTCGCCGGAGGCGCTGATGCCCTCATTGGTGAGATCGACGTTGAGCGTGCCGCCTTCGATGCCCATGTCTCCCACGAGATTTGCGGCAATGGCGTTCTCGAGGCGGGCGACGCCGCTCATTTGGATTTCCTGGAAGTCGAGATCCGCCTTGAGGGGCATCGACAGGACGAACTCGCCGGCGGCGGACCCGCCGAGGAAGTCGGGCTTCAAGCCGACCTCTTGAATGTAGCCGAGCGGCTCGTGATCCAGGAGCTGCATGACCGTGGGGGTGGCCGCGGTCGACTTGTAGGTGATGACGCCCTGCTGGGGATCCTCGCGCAGGTCGGGGATGTAGAAGCGCCCCTCGCTGAGCGAAACTTCGCTTCCTTCCGAAACGACAATCTTCGCGGACGGAATGTCGACCGTGAACTCCGTGCCCGCGACCGTCAGCTTCCCGTTGCCGGTCACCACAGGCGGCATCTTGGGAATGTAGGCGATGCTCATGCCGGTAAAGTCGAGCTCGACGTTGATGGCCCCTTCCGGCGCCGCGGCGCCCTGCTCAATGGCATCAAGGGCGCCGGCGGGGAGCGCGACGTTGAACCTGCCGCCCAGAATTTGGCCGCCGGCGGTGCGCTCCAGCACCCAGGCGCGCGCCTTGCCGGCCAGGAATTTGGGCCAAAGCTGCTTCAGCGTGTCCACGGGCATGGGGCTGACCTCGCCCGAAATATTGACCGCGGGCGATCCCGGCGCTCCGCCGATCACGGCGCCGGACACCGCGATCTTCGCGTCTCCGGCACGAATGACGAAACCGGAGAGCGTCACACTGCCGTCTTTGGGCGACAGGCTGCCCGTCGCCGTCCACTCGTCGATCTTGGTGGGACCGAGCCCGAATTCTTCGACCCCGAGCACGGCATCGTCGGCCCGCATGGCGAAGTTCCAGGAGACGACCTTGTTGTGCTCGCTGCGCACCGGGGTGAACGTGCCGCTGAAGGTCGCTTGGCTCTTTCCCCAACGCAGCGTCGAAGGCGCGATCTCGACGACATCCCGCCCCTGCAGATAACGAACGGTGACATCGCCGTGGTCGATCCGCATCGGTGTATCGCGGTCCCAAGGCGGGGTGACCTGCCCCGGCGCCAGCCGCACTTTCGCCTCGCCTGAGATGAAGTCGCCCGTCTGGGAAAGCTCGACCGTCGTCTCGCCGTCGACGGCCATATCCAGCGCCCGCAGGATACCGATGCTCGGGAAGTTGCCCGCGATCCCGGACGGAACCAAATTCTCGATCAGCGCGGTGATGCCGAGACCCTTGGTTTGCGCATGCTGCTCGGTGCGCATTTCGAGCTGCCAATCGCCCCGGCTCGAGGCGACATTGGCCTGGCCGACAATGATGCTGCGCCGGTCCCGATGATCGAGGTCGATGGCGAAGTCCGGCACTTGCCACAGCGTCTGATCGCCCCCCTGGTTGAGGACGACGATCGCGTTCTTGAAGCCGAAACGGGTGAGATAGGACGTGTCGCCGCGGCGCGCGCGCTGGAACACCTCGTTCACGGTGTTGGTGAGATTGAACTTGCGCGCGCCTTGGACAGGGGCGGCCGTGGGCGCGGGCCCCTGCGGCGCCCCTTGCTTCGCCACGCCGCTGGATGCTCCATCCTCGGCAAGCGTGCCCCGCATCAGGGCGTCGGCGTCCTCGCCCGGCTTGGAGAATGCGAGCGACAGGCCTTGGTCGTCGTTGTAGCTCATCAACAGCCGCGGACCGATGAAGTCGACGCTGCCCGGCGCAAGCCGCCCCGTCAGAAGCGCGCTGCCGCTCATGCCGATAGCGGCGAGCGGCGCTTGCGC
>CAYWIA010000128.1:0-5997 GCA_964458245.1 uncultured Methyloceanibacter sp.
TCTTGGCGCGGGCCGGGGTCGACGTGGTCGTGCTGGAGAAGCACGAGGACTTCTTCCGCGACTTCCGGGGCGACACCATCCACCCCTCGACCCTGGAGCTCATGTACGAGCTCGGCTTGATCGATGAATTCCTCAAGCGGCCCCACCAGGAGGTCCGCGAACTCGGCGCGCAGATCGGCGATGAGCTGGTGCAGATCGCCGATTTCTCGCATCTGCCGACCCACTGCAAGTTCCTGGCGTTCATGCCGCAATGGCACTTTCTCAATTTTCTGGCCGAGGCGGGCAAACGCTACCCGACCTTTGATCTGCGCATGCGGGCGGAGGTTGACGAGCTCCTAAAGGACGGGGACCGGGTTGTGGGCCTGAAGGCGGCGACGCCGCAAGGCGATCTGGAAGTGCACGCCGATCTCGTCGTCGGGACCGACGGCCGTCACTCGACCGTACGCAAGCTTGCCGGCTTCGAGGTGGAGGATCGCGGCGCTCCCATGGATGTGCTGTGGCTGCGCCTCTCGAGACACGCGGACGACGGGCTCGACAGCCTCGGCCGCATCGAGCCCGGCCGCTTCTTCATCATGATCGACCGCGGCGACTATTGGCAGTGCGCTTTCGTCATCCCGAAAGGCGGCTTCAACGAACTGCGCCGCAAAGGCCTCGAAGCCTTCCGCTTGGCGATTGTTGCGCTGAATCCGAAGCTTTCCGACCGGGTGCGCGAGATTGGCTCTTGGGACGACGTGAAACTGCTCACCGTGGCGGTCGACCGTCTGAAACGCTGGTACGCGCCGGGGCTGCTGTGCATCGGCGATGCGGCCCATGCCATGTCGCCCATCGGCGGCGTCGGCATCAATCTGGCCGTTCAGGACGCGGTCGCCACCGCCAATATTCTCGCCGCGCCGCTGCGCGAGGGGAAGGTGACCGAAGAGGATCTGCGCAAGGTGCAGAAGCGGCGGCAATGGCCGACCGAGATGACCCAGGCGCTCCAGATCTTCATCCAGAACCGCGTCGTTTCCAACGTGCTCACCATGAAATCACGGCCGAAGCCGCCTTTCGCGGTCAGGCTGCTGAACCGCTTTCCGGTGCTGCGCCGGCTGCCTGCACGGCTTATCGGCATGGGCTTCCGGCCCGAGCACGTGCGGACACCCGAGGCGCCCAGCCGTCCCGCCAAATAGCGGCTAGAACATTGCGGGGTGGACGCGGTCCGGCGGCGCGTGGCCGTCGAGGAAGGTCTTGATATTGATGATGACCTTCTCGCCCATGTCGACGCGGCCTTCGAGCGTCGCCGAGCCCATATGGGGCAGCACGACCACCTTCTCGTTCCGCAAGAGCTTCGGGTTCACGGCAGGCTCGTGCTCGAACACGTCCAGGCCAGCGCCGGCCAGCTCGTTGTTCTCGATCATGCGGGCGAGCGCGTTCTCGTCGATCACCTCGCCGCGCGCCGTGTTGACGATGTAGGCGGTTGGCTTCAGCAGCGACAGCCGCCGTGCCGAGAGCAGGTGATAGGTGGCCGGCGTGTGCGGGCAATTGATGGAGATGATGTCCATGCGCGCCAGCATTTGGTCGAGGCTGTCCCAATAGGTGGCCTCGAGCGCCTGCTCGACGTCCGGCTGGACCCGGCGCCGGTTATGATAGTGAATCTGAAGACCGAACGCCTTGGCGCGCCGCGCCACCGCTTGACCGATGCGCCCCATGCCGACAATGCCGAGCCGCTTGCCGAAGATGCGGTGGCCGAGCATCCAGGTCGGCGACCAGCCCTGCCATTGATCGCTGTCTCCGAGCAGGATGTTCGCCCCCTCGGTCAGGCGTCGCGGCACCGCCAACATCAGCGCCATGGTCATGTCGGCCGTATCCTCGGTCAGCACGCCGGGCGTGTTGGTCACGATGATCGAGCGGTTCCGTGCCGTGTCGAGGTCGATATTGTCCACACCCGTGCCGAACTGGGCGATCAATTTGAGGTCCGGCCCGGCCTGGCTCAGCACCGCCCGGTCGATCCGGTCGGTGACCGTGGGCACGAGCACGTTTGCCGTCTTCACCGCCTCGATGAGTTCGTCCCGCGAGAACGGCTTGTCTTCCAGATTGAGCCGCGCGTCGAATAGCTCCCGGAGTCGGGTCTCGACAACCTCGGGAAGCTTACGCGTGACGATAACGAGCGGGCGTTCAGAAGCCATAATTTGTCCAGTCAGGAGGCTAGCGGCGGGGAAGTCCCCGGATTGCGTTGATTTGCGCGCTTTGTCTAACAGAAGGGGCTTTAAGAGATAAAGCGTCATATTGGCTTAGGGACCGCCGGGCCACGATCCGTTCACTTTTCTCGGCCATTCAAGGGCGGGCCGATTCTGTCGCCAAGGGGGAGAAACAGGTGCGCTTTCGCGAGGTTTCCGGGATTGGGATGGCTTGGGGGCTGGCCTTCGCTCTGGCGGTGGGGCTGGCCTTTGCAGGCGCTTCGGGTCAGGCGGGCGCGCAAGAGGGGGTCCAGCCCGCGGTGACCAAAGGTCCGAGCTCCGGCTTGAGCGTGCCCCGCTTCGTCAGCCTCAAATCCGACAAGGTCAATGTGCGCCGGGGCCCCAGCAACGATCAGTCCATTGTCTGGGTCTTCGCGCGCGCCGGCCTTCCCGTTGAGATCATCGCCGAGGCAGACAACTGGCGCCGGGTCCGCGACAGCGAGGGCGCCGATGGCTGGGTCTTCCATAGCTTGTTGAGCGGACGGCGCACCGTGCTCATCAGCCCCTGGTCCAAGGGGCAGGAAGCCGTGGCGCTGCACAGCAGCCGTTCCACCGGGTCGCGCGCTGTGGCCCAACTTCAATCGGGCGTACTTGGCAACGTCGTCACCTGCGACGGGGAATGGTGCGAACTCACCGTCGGCGACTATTCCGGCTTTGTGGAGCAGAACAAGTTGTGGGGCGTCTATCGCGGCGAGGAGATAGAGTAGCGTTTCAAATCTGAAGATGAATGCGCGCTAGCCGCTTTTCTTGACGAGCCGCACCAGCACGTCGACGCGGGAAATGGCCATGCCTTCCGGCGCCTCGGGTAGACCCTCGATGCGGATCGCGTCCGTGTCGATATCCAATAGCCTGCCGGACCGCTCGCAGAAGAAGTGGTAGTGGTTCGACGTGTTGGTGTCGAAATAGGTCTTGGCGCCCTCGATCGCGACCTCGCGAAGAAGTCCCGCCTCGGTGAATTGGTGGAGCGTGTTGTAGACCGTGGCAAGCGAGACGGGGACCCTGGAGGCCAAGGCCTCTTCATGGAGCCGCTCCGCGGTCACGTGCCGGTCGCCCGAGGCAAACAGAAGCTGTGCGAGAGCCACGCGCTGCCGCGTCGGCCTCAGGCCCGCGCCGCGCAGAAGCTCGGCAACATCCCCGGTCATGATCTCTCCAGCCGCCTCGTGCGGCCCTTCGGGCAACTTTTCCATGGTCTCTTATCGTGAAACAGTTGAATTGCAAGAATATAGGCTGAAGGGTGCCCTACCGCAATGTTGTGGCTTAGCTGACTTTTTGCCACTTTGACCTAGCTCAGGAATCTCTCGGCGCCGCGGCTGTTTCTTCGGCCCTTGCGGCTTCAAAGGGTCAAGACGACGGCGAGAGGGCGAGCGTCTACGAGATCGATACCGGCGTGGCCGAGGCCGAGGACGCCTCGACTGGGACAGACGAACTGAGAGGGCTTTTCGGCAGCACCCCCGGTCCTCCTCCTGGGCTTTTGAAGGGCCCTCGTCTGTGTTAGGTAACCACCCCATATTGAGGCTGGAAGTGATCGAAGGACTAAAAAGAGTGCAGAAACCGACGGCCGAACGGCGGGCTCAATTCGACTACGAGGATCTGCTCGCCTGCGCGCGAGGCGAATTGTTTGGTCCAGGCAACGCCCAGCTGCCTTTGCCGCCGATGCTGATGTTCGACCGCATCTCCCATGTGGAGGAGGAAGGCGGCGAGCATGGCCAGGGCCGCATCGTGGCGGAGCTCGATGTGAAGCCCGATCTCTGGTTCTTCGCCTGCCACTTCAAGGGCGATCCGGTCATGCCGGGATGCCTCGGCCTCGACGCCCTGTGGCAGATGCTCGGCTTTTTCCTCGGCTGGCTCGGCGCCCCCGGCAAGGGCCGCGCGCTCAGCGTGGGCGAGGTCAAGTTCTCCGGCATGGTGCTCCCGACCATGAAGAAGGTCGAGTACATCGTCGAACTGAAGCGCGTAATCCGCCGCAAATTCACCCTCGGCACGGGGGATGGTTGGCTGAAGGCGGACGGCGAGACCATCTACACGGCCAAGGACCTGAGGGTCGGCTTGTTCCAGGCGGACGAAGCCGCTCCCGCCGGGGCTTGATCGTTAGCGGCGCAGATTTCAAGGACGTTGACGCGAATGAGACGCGTGGTCGTGACCGGCATGGGCATCGTGTCCTCCATCGGCAATAGTGCCCAGGAGGTGCTCGCATCCCTGCGCGAGGCCAAGTCCGGCATCGTCAAGGCGGACGACTATGCGGAGCTCGGCTTCCGCTGCCAGGTCCATGGTGCGCCCAAGCTCGATTGGGAGGCGATGATCGACCGAAAAGTCCGCCGCTTTATGGGCGCCGGCGCCGGTTGGAACTACATTGCCATGGAGCAGGCCATCCGCGACGCGGGGCTCGAGGAGAAGGATGTCTCCAACGAGCGCACCGGGCTCGTCATGGGCTCGGGCGGCCCCTCCACCCGCGCCATTGTCAAAGCCGCCGACACCACCCGCGAGAAGGGTCCCAAGAAGGTCGGCCCCTTCGAGGTGCCGAAATCGATGTCCTCGACCAACTCGGCGACCCTGTCCACGCCCTATCATATCAAAGGCGTGAGCTATTCCATCTCGTCGGCCTGTTCGACCAGTGCCCACTGCATCGGCAATGCCAGCGAACTGATCCAGCTCGGCAAGCAGGACATTGTGTTCGCCGGCGGCGGCGAGGAGCTCGACTGGACCCTGTCGGTCCTGTTCGACGCCATGAACGCCATGTCATCGGACTTCAACGATCAGCCGGAGAAATCGAGCCGCGCCTATGACACCGCGCGCGACGGCTTTGTCATTGCGGGCGGCGCGGGCGTCCTGGTGCTCGAGGAGTTGGAGCACGCCCAGGCGCGCGGCGCGCATATCTACGCGGAGCTCGTCGGCTACGGCGCCACGTCCGACGGTTTCGACATGGTGCTGCCTTCGGGCGAGGGCGCGGTGCGCTGCATGCGCATGGCCATGCAAAACCTGAACGGCGATAAGATCGATTACATCAACCCGCACGCCACTTCGACGCCGCAGGGCGACCTGCTCGAAATCGAGGCGATCCGCGAGGTGTTCGGCAAGGATTGCCCGTCTATCAGCGCGACCAAGTCGTTGAGCGGTCATTCGTTGGGCGCCGCGGGCGTGCACGAGGCGATCTACTCGCTCCTGATGATGAACAATGGCTTCATCTGCGAGTCCGCCAATATCGAGGATCTGGACCCCGAAGTGGCGGACATGCCGATCGTGCGCAAGCGCAAGGATGGCGTCGCCATTAACACCGTAATGTCGAACAGTTTTGGCTTTGGCGGCACCAACGCCACACTCGTGTTCCGCCGTTTGAATTAGCTGAGGCGCGGGAGCCTGCGGAATTTAACTCCAAGCAGAGTACGTATCATGGCAACAACGAAAGACATTGCTGAACCCGGACCGCTGATGGCAGGGAAGCGAGGGTTGGTGATGGGCGTCGCCAACGACCGCTCCATCGCGTGGGGCATCGCCCGCGTCCTGCACGGGCAGGGTGCGGAGCTGGCCTTCAGTTATCAAGGCGGCGCCTTTGGCCGCCGTGCCGTGCCATTGGCCCAGTCCATCGGCGCCAAGATCATCGAAGAGGTGGACGTCGAGGATTTGGACAGCGTCGACCGCATGCTGGGCGTGGTCCGCAAGGAGTGGGGCTCGCTCGATTTCGTTGTGCATGCGCTCGCCTTTTCCGACCGCACCGAGCTCAAGGGTCGCTATTGCGACACCACACGGAAGAATTTCGAGCACACCATGGTGATCTCCTGCTTCTCGT
>CAYWIA010000129.1:0-4415 GCA_964458245.1 uncultured Methyloceanibacter sp.
GAACCACCACGTATCGAGAATGCCGCGGTCGTATTTCGGCTTGGTCTCGGGGCGCGAGAACTTGTCCCAATAGGCGACCGTGTTGGAGCCCTTGTACCAGTGCGGCACCCAGTAGTGCCCGGCGCGTAAGACCCGGTCGAGCGCCTGGGCCGCAACGGTCATGTCCTCGCGGGTCTTGGCGGCGACCACCTTCTCGATCAGCGCATCGACCGCCGGGTCCTTGATGCCGGCGAGATTGAGCGACCCGTCGAGATCGGCGGACTGAGATCCGAAATAGCTGCGCAGTTCCACCCCCGGCGTGCTGCGCATGACGTAGCGCTGCGTGGTGACGTCGAAATCGAAATCCTTGAGGCGCTGCTGATATTGCGCCGGATCGACCCGGCGAATGCGCGCTTGGATCCCGAGCTGGGTCAGGTTCTTCACATAAGGCGCGAGGATCCGCTCGAAGGTCGGCTCGAATGTCAGGAACTCCACCGTGAGCTGCTCGCCCTGGTCGTTGACGCGCTTGCCGTCCTTGACCTGCCAGCCGGCCTCGTCTAGGAGCTTGCCCGCCTCGCGCAGGAGCTTTCGGTCCTGGCCCGAGCCGTCGCTCTCCGGCGGCATGACCGCGGGCTCCAGCGCACCGTCCGGGATCTCCACGCCGAGGTTTTCGATCAGCGCGCGCTCCGCATCCGAAGGCTCACCTTGCGCCTCCATCGGGGAGTTCTCGAAGAAGCTCTGCGTGCGGTCATAGAGACCGTAAAACATGTTGCGGTTGGTCCACTCGAAGTCGAACGCGAGCGCCAGCGCTTCGCGCACCCGTGGATCCTTGAACTTGTCGCGCCGCGTGTTGATGAAGAAGCCTTGGGTGCCGGACGGCGTCTCGTCGGGCAGCACCTCCTTCTTCACGCGCCCGTCACGGATCGCCGGGAAGTCGTATTCGGTCGCCCACACTTTCGAGGTGAACTCCTCGCGAAAGTCGTAGGTGCCGGCCTTGAACGCCTCCATGCCGGCGGTGCGGTCGCGGAAGTACTCGTAGCGGATCTTGTCGAAGTTCCAGCGGCCCTTGTTGACCGGCAGATCCTTTGCCCAATAGTCGGGATTGCGCTTGTAGACGATGGTGCGACCTTGGGCGAAATCGTCGATGACATAAGGCCCGGAGCCGAGCGGCGGGTCGAGCGTCGTCTCCGCGAACGGCTGCTCGGCGTAATAGGCTTTCGACAGGACCGGCAGCCCCGCCACGGTAAGCGGCAGATCGCGCACCAGCTCGCCCTCGAAGGTGTAGCGCACCGTGTGCGGGTCGATCGCCTCGGCCTTGGTCACGTCGCGCAGCATCTGGTGATAGATCGGGTGCCCCTTTTCCTTCAGCGTCTCGAACGAGAACACCACATCGTCCGCGGTAATCGGGCTCCCGTCGGAGAAGCGCGCTTCGGGTCTCAAGTTGAACGTCACCGACAGGCCGTCATCGGCGACTTCGGCGCTCGAAGCCACGAGCCCGTAGACCGCATCGGGCTCGTCCGCTGCGCGGACCATCAAGCTGTCGAACAACAGCTCCAGCCCTTGCGCGGCGTCGCCCTTGAGAATGAAGTTATTGAGGCTGTTGAAGGTGGTGACGCCGCCCCAGCCGATCAGGGAGAAGGTGCCGCCCTTCGGCGCGTCGGGGTTGGCGTAGGCGAAATGCTCGAAGTCCGGCGGGTAGGCGAGATCGTTGAAGGCCGAGAGGCCATGCGTGCGCTCTGCGGCCTCCGCCTGTGACGCCATCAGCGCCAGGGCGAAGAGGGCCGCCGCAATAGGGGAGAAACTCGCGCGCGCCGATCCCATCAAGACTTCTTCGACGGCTCCTGTAACGTCTCGGCCTTGCCCTTGTCGTACCACCAGACTTGCAGGAAGCCGGGCGTCAGCCCCGGTAGCTTATCGGGCTGTCCATAGCGGTTCCAATAGGCAATGCGCACATAGGGCGAGAACCATTGCGGCACCACGAAGTCGTGCCACAGGAGCACGCGGTCGAGAGCGCGCGTCGCCGCGATCAGTTCCTCGCGGTCCTTGGCGAAGATGATGTTGTCGATGAGCTTATCGATCGCCTTGTCCTTGATGCCGATCAGGTTGGTGCTGCCTTCGCGGTCGGCGGCTTCCGAGCCCCAGAAGTCGCGCTGCTCGTTGCCCGGCGAATCCGACTGGGCGAAATTACCGACGATCACGTCGTAATCGAAGCCGTTGAGCCGGCGCGTGTACTGGGCGGAATCCACCAGCCTGATCGAGCCTTTGATGCCGAGCCGCTCGAGATTGCGCAGATAGGGCTGCACGATGCGTTCGAACAGCGGCGACACGAGCAGGAACTCGATGGTCATCGGCTGCCCGGTCTTCTCGTTGACGAGCGCGCCGTTCTTCACCGTCCAGCCGGCCTCCTTGAGGAGCTTTACCGCCTTGCGCAGATTGTTGCGCATTTCGGTCTGGTCCTCGTTCACCGGGTTCTTGTGCACCTCGGTGAATACCTCCTCCGGCACCTGATCCTTCACTTCGTTCAGGAACTCCAACTCCCGCCCAGTGGGTAGCGCGGCCTCAGCCGCCAGTTCCGAGTTTTGGAAGTAGCTGCCGACGCGCTCATACTGCCCGTAGAACAGGTTTTTGTTCGCCAGCTCGAAGTTGAAAGCGAGATTGAGCGCCTGGCGCACGCGCCGGTCCTGGAACTGCGGACGGCGCAGGTTCAGCACGAAGGCCTGCATCGGCTGGGTGCGATCGATCGCCACCTCCTGGCGCTTCACGTCGCCGTCGCGCAGGGCCGGAAAGTCGTAGGCCGTCGCCCAATTCTTGGCGCTCGACTCCTGCCAATAGTCGAGGTTGCCGGCCTTGAAGCTCTCGAAGGCCACGGTTTGGTCGCGGTAGGAGTCGAAGCGGATCTCGTCGAAGTTCCACATGCCCTTGTTCACGGGCAGGTCCTTGCCCCAATAGTCCTCCACGCGCTCATAGGTGATGGAACGGCCGGGGCGGACACTCTTGATGCGGTAGGGCCCGGAGCCGAGCGGCGGCTCGAGCGTGGTCTTCATCGGGTCGCGCGCGTTGCCGCTCGCGTCCGTGCCGGTCCAATAATGCTTCGGCAGGATGGTGAGCTGACCCATGATCATCGGCAGCTCGCGGTTGCCCTTGGTGTCGAAATAGAAGGTCACCTCGTTGTCGCCGGTTTTCTCCGCGCGGCTGACGTTCTTGTAGTAGAGGCCGAGCCGCGGGTTCGCGGTCTTGTTCACTTCGAGGCTGTAGATCACGTCCTCGACAGTGATGGGCTTGCCGTCGTGCCAGCGGGCCTTGTCGTTCAGCTTGAACGTCACCGAGGAATAGTCTTCCGGATAGGACGCCCATTCGGCGATCAGTCCATAGGACGTCGAGGGCTCGTCGATGCTGTCGCTCATCAGGCTTTCGCTGACGAGGCCGAGCCCCGCCGCCTGCTCGCCCTTGTAGAGCACCGCGTTCAGGCTATCGAAGCCGCCGATCGAAGCCAGCCGCGCCACGCCGCCCTTGGGCGCGTCCGGATTCACATAGTCGAAATGGGTGAAGTCGGCTGGAGTTTTCGGCTCGCCGATCAGCGACAGCGCGTGATGCCGGGTGGCGCCATCCTGGGCGAAGGACTCTTCGGGGAAGCCGGGGCCGAGCAGTAGGCTGGCAAGTGCGGTGGCAAGTGTCAGGCGTAGCAAGGTCATGGGCGCGAGGTTGCTCCATCGTTGAGGGATTGGCCTTGTGGGACGCGCCCGCGCGTGCCGTCAGGCAAAAAGGCGCGAAAAAGCTCGAAGAAAGCTAGCATGGCGGGCGGCGGGACCAAATGAAATATCGGTCATGTCGGCGTCTGCAAAGGCGCGCGCGAACACAAAAAAGGCCTCCCGCGGGAGGCCTTTTCGGTAAACGATCTTCGTCTCGGCCTAGAGGCCCTCGGGCTTCCCGTCCGGATAGACCGGCTGGGGCTGCGACGAAACAGAGTCATCCGAAGAGCTCTCGGTGTCGTCGGCGCCGTTGGAGCTTGCCTCGTCGCTCGTCGTGTCGGTGCTGGCGTCGTCGGAGGTCGTATCGTCCCCCGTTTCGCCGCCCGGCTCGCCGTCCGGATAAACCGGCTGCGGCTGGCTCGCCGACGGGCCCTCGCCCGTTGAGGGCTCGGACGGTGCGTCCTCGGCGACGGTCGGCGGGACCGAGATGGTCTCCTCCGTGGTCTCCTCTTCCATCGTTGCCTCGGGCTCGGCAGCAGGCTCTTCAGCAGCGGGTTCCTCAGCAGCCGGCTCCTCGGCTGCAGGCTCGTCAGCAGCAGGCTCTTCGGCCGCGGGCTCCTCGGCGGGAGCCGCTTCCTCGGCCGGCGCAGCCTCTTCTTCGGCAGGAGCGGCGTCTTCGGTCGCGGGCTCCTCAGCCGCAGGCTTTTCCTCGGCAGCAGGCTCCTCGGCGGGAGCGGCTTCCTCGGC
>CAYWIA010000129.1:4515-5932 GCA_964458245.1 uncultured Methyloceanibacter sp.
TTGGGCTCCGGAATCGGCAGCGGGTCGTCGCTGTTCTTGTTCAGATAGGCGATGACGTCGGCGCGCTTCTGGATATCGGGGATGCCCGGGAAGGCCATGCTCGTGCCCGGAGCGAACTCTTGCGGGTTCTTCAGCCAGTGGTCGAGATTCTCGAAGTTCCACTCCTGGCCTTCATGCGCCTTGAGCGCGGCGGTGTAATTGACGCCTTCATGGGACGCGATCTTGTGGCCGACCACGCCGTAGAGGTTCGGGCCGATCATCGTCGGGCCGCCCTTGTCGAAGCTGTGGCACACCTTGCAAAGGCCCACGTCCTGCTCGCCTTTGGCGGGATCGGCCTTATTGAGCGCGAGAATGAATTCGGCGCCCGCGTCGGTCGCCTTCTCTTCTTTGCCGTGTGCCTCGTCATCGGTCCCGGCAACCTCGAAGCCGGGTTTCTCCGGCGGGTGCTCTTGGTAGGCGATGTCGATGATCGTTCTCGTGCCAAAGAACAAAAGCAGTGCCACAAGCACCGCCATGGCGATTTTGTTGAGGTAGTAGTACTGCATAGATCGGTGTCCCCCCAGCAGGCAGAGGCTACTTCTTCGTAGCTCTTGCGATGCGGCGAGAGACTATAAGGGCTAGCGGGCTGTTGCAACTCGCAGAATTGCCGCGGAGTCTGACCCTGGTCATGGAATTCTTCCCGATCTAACCTACGGAAAATCATGCCGAAATCAATGATCGTCATCCCCGCGCGCCTGGCCGCGACGCGCCTGCCGGACAAGCCGCTCGCCGAGATCGCTGGCGAACCCATGATCGTCCATGTTTGGCGCCGCGCCATGGAGTCGGACTGCGGGCCGGTCCTGGTGGCGACCGATTCGCAGGCGGTCCGGGACGCGGTGGCCAAGGCCGGCGGCGAGGCGGTTTTGACCCGTCCCGATCACGCGAGCGGCTCGGACCGGATCCACGAGGCCCTCCTGGAAACCGATCCCGCCCGGGACTTCGACACGATCGTCAACCTGCAAGGGGATCTGCCCACGCTCGATCCGGGTCTGGTGCGCGCCTGCGTGGCGGCGCTTCACGAAGGCGAGGCGGATATCGGCACCATTGCCGCGGAGATCGTCCGGGAGGAGGAGCGCACCAATCCTAACGTGGTGAAGGTGGTGGGCTCGCCGTTGCCGCGGGGGGGCGTGCTCAATGCGCTCTATTTCACCCGCGCCACGGCCCCTTATGGAGAAGGCCCGCTCTACCACCATATCGGCCTCTACGCCTATCGCCGCGCTGCGCTGGAGCGCTTCGTCGCCCTGCCGCCGTCGCCGCTGGAGACCCGGGAGAAGCTCGAACAGCTCCGGGCACTCGAGGCGGGCTTCCGCATTCATGTCGGTCTCGTTGACACTGTCCCGCTCGGTGTCGATACTCCGGCCGACCTTGCGCGGGCGCG
>CAYWIA010000130.1:0-5865 GCA_964458245.1 uncultured Methyloceanibacter sp.
CAGCGAGCACGCCCGCTGCGCTGAACGTATGGCGACGCGGCAAGGACGCACCTCGATGGACTCTGGGCAACGGCCCGGAAACCCGCAAAGATTCGGGGGTCCGGACGCACGGCCCGTTGAGGCTCCGAGCCTAGAAGACATAGGTTAACGAGCCGTTTAGCAGCGTCCTGAAATGGCCCCATCTTGACGTTTAGCTGCCGCAATCCGTGCTAGACTCGCGGGGTCTGCGACAGGGGGAGCACCAGCCATATGCCGGCCGGCTTGAAGCGCGATCTTTCGGAACTGGAAGACCTGAGCGAGGCGGTGGCCTCTGCCACCAGAACCTTGCAACTCGAAGCGGAGGGCCTGAGCGCGCTGCAAACGGCGCTGGCCGCCCATCTCGCCGGAAGCTTCGCCGCGGCCCTCGACATTGTGAGCGGCCGCCGCGGCCGCGTTATCGTCACCGGCATGGGCAAGAGCGGTCATGTAGGCTTGAAGGTGGCGGCCACCTTGTCGTCCACAGGCACGCCCGCCTATTTCGTGCATCCGAGCGAGGCGAGCCACGGCGACCTCGGCATGATCACTCAAGACGACGCCATCCTTGCCTTCTCCTGGTCGGGCGAGACCGTGGAGCTCGGCAATATCCTGTCCTATTCGCGCCGCTTCGCCGTGCCGCTGATCGCCGTGACCTCGAACCCGGACTCCACCCTGGCGCAGGCCGCGGAAGTCGTGCTGGCCCTGCCGCACGCCAAGGAGGCCTGCCCCCACGGACTCGCGCCGACCACCTCCACCGTCATGCAATTGGCGCTCGGCGATTGCATCGCCATTGCGCTTCTGGAGAGCAAGGGCTTCACCGCCCTCGACTTCGGCGTGCTGCATCCGGGCGGCCAGCTTGGCGCGAAGCTGAAATTCGTTAGCGACCTCATGCATCACGGCGACAGCCTGCCGCTGACGCCGGCCGAGACCGTGATGTCCGAAGCGATCGTGGTCATGACCGA
Organism: uncultured Methyloceanibacter sp.; assembly: GCA_964458245.1. Classification (GTDB taxonomy): domain Bacteria; phylum Pseudomonadota; class Alphaproteobacteria; order Rhizobiales; family Methyloligellaceae; genus Methyloceanibacter. The sequence goes on from CAYWIA010000130.1 coordinate 978, forward strand.
GAAGGCGCTCGGCTGCCTCGGCGTGGTGGACGGCAACGGAGCGCTGCTAGGCATCATCACCGACGGCGACTTGCGCCGTCATATGGGCAACGGGCTGCTCGACCGGCGCGCCGGCGAGATCATGACGCCGGGGCCGAAAACCGTGACGCCGGACCTGATGGCGAGTGCCGCCCTCGAGATCATCAACGCGTCGGCCATCACCGCGCTGTTCGTCGTCGAGAACGGACGGCCCGTGGGCATCATCCACATTCACGACCTGCTGCGCGCCGGCGTCGCTTAAGCGGCGACCGCGGTCTCCACCGGGCGCTTCGCCCGGGAGAATGAACGTCCCGCGTCGGGCATGGCGCCGGTCTTCTCGTCGACCTGGGCGAGCGCATGGGCGAGCGCCGAGTAGTGATAATGCATCGCCACCTTGATCGTGTAGACGAACAGGATATGCGGCTCCCGCCAGCGCCGGCGCACCACGCGCGTCAGCTGCTGCTTGTAGCGCGCCCGCAAGGTATCGTCCTTGACCACGGATAGCAGGCGCGCCGCCACCGCGCCGAACCGCACATAGTTCCACACGCAACGCTTCATCCAGGCCAGGCGCTGGCCTTTCCAATAGGGAAGCTGGTGCATCACGAACTTGAAATTGTTGTCGAAGAACTGCGTGTCGAGGCGCTTGAAATAAGCGTCCGCCGCATAGGAGTCCTGCATCACCTGGATGAAGCCGTCGCGCAGAGTCTCGCTCGACATGCGCAGCGGCACGACATTGGTCCCGTAAAGGTCGGCCGCGTCGGGATCGTTGAGGCGCCCCGCCTCCTTGAGCCGATCGTAAAGCGGGGTGGTCGGGATCGCGTGCAAGAGGCCGATCAGCGCCGCTGAAATGCGCGCGTCCACCAGGAATTTCGGCATGACGTCGAAGATCGAAGGATCGTCATGGTCGAATCCGACGATCATGCCGCACCACACGTCGAGACCGTGATCCTGGATGCGGTGCACGCGCTCGAGCAGCGAGCCAGCGTTCGGCCGCACATTCTGGAGCTTCTTGGTCTCTTTCAGGGAATCCTCGTTCGGCGTCTCGATGCCGATAAACACGCTCTGGAAGTTGGCGAGCCCCATCAGCTCCATGAGCTCTTCGTCCTCGGCCAGATCCAGCGAGGCCTCGGTGAACAGGGTGAGCGGATAAGCGCGTTCCTGTTGCCAGGCGATGATGTCGCGCAGGACCTCTTTGATCGCCTTCTTGTTGCCGATCAGATTGTCGTCCACGACGAAGATGATCTTGAGCCCGGCGCGCTCGAACGCCTCGAGCTCGGCGATGACCATCTCGCTCGTCTTGAGGCGCGGGCGGCGCCCGAACGTCACGATGATGTCGCAAAACTCGCAGGTGAACGGGCAGCCGCGGGAGATCTGCAGACTGCCGAACATGTAGCGATCGGCCTTGAGCAGCTCGACGCGCGGCAAGGGCAAGGTCGCCATGTCGGTTTTGTCTTTCTGCGCATAGCGGGTCTTGTGCGTGCCCTGCTCCCACTCGCGTAGGAACTGCGGCCAGGTCTCGTCCGCTTCGCCGACAAAGATGACGTCGGCGGCCCCTTCCAGAGATTCCGGCTCCACCGTCGCCATCGGCCCGCCGACGACCACCGGCACCCCGCGCGCCTTGACCTCTTCGAGGATCTCCATGAGGCGCCGCCCCTGGATGCTCATGCCGGTCAGGCAGACCAGATCGGCGCGCCCGAGACGGTCGAAGTCGATATCCTCCACATTCTCATCGACCAGCGTCACATCGTGATGGTCGGGCACCAGAGCCGCGAGCAGCGCAAGACAGGACACCGGCAAATTGGCCCGTTTGCCGAAGAGCGGCATGCAGTGCTCTAAGCCCCAGAAAGAGATGTCGAAACGCGGATTGATGATGACGATATCGGCCATGGGTCCTTCCGGGGTGAGCGTTTGTCCGTGGGGATGATAGTAGAGTATTGAAACGTGGCGACAACACGCCACGATCCTTTAATGGTCTTGCCTTAACGGGCTTTCGCCGTCCTTAACCCTCTTCGCCGCGACGCGGCGCCGACTACGGGAACCATAACGCGGGTGACTGCCGAAACGTTCGACATTCTCGTCATTGGCGGCGGCATTCATGGCGCGGCCGTCGCCCGTGATGCCGCCGGACGCGGGCTGAAGGTGATGCTGGCCGAGAAGGGCGACTATGCCTGCGCCACCTCCTCCGCCTCCTCCAAGCTGATCCACGGTGGCTTGCGCTATTTGGAGCAAGGCGAGCTGGGGCTCGTCCGGGAGTCCCTCACCGAGCGCGCCGAGCTCATGAAGACGGCCCCGCATCTCGTTAGCCCGCTCAAGTTCCTTCTGCCGGTCTATCGCTGGCAAAAGCGGAGCCCGTGGTCGCTCCGCGTCGGGCTTGGCCTCTACGATCTGTTCTCGCGTGGCGACGGCCTGCCCGCGAGCGGCCGGCTTTCGCGGACCGAAGCGGCCGCCCTGCCCCGGCTCCGTCAGGAGAATTTGAGCGCGGTGCTGCATTATCACGACTGCCGGGCCGACGATGCGCGGCTCACCTTGAGCGTGGCGCTCGACGCGCGCGCGCGCGGCGCCGACATTCTCAACCGCCGCTCTGTGACCGCGATCACCCCTCTGGAGAACGGCTACGCCGTCGATCTCGACGAGCGCGGCCGGAAGCGCCGCGTCGAGGCGCGCTTCGTCATCAACGCCGCCGGTCCTTTCGTTGCCCAGGTCGATCGCCTGACCGCCGCCGCGCCCGAGCCGCAGCATCTTGAGCTTGTGCGCGGCAGTCACATCGTGCTGCCCATGCCGGACCCGCCGGCGCTCGACGCCTACACCCTGCAAGACGAGGGCGAGCGCATCGTCTTCGTCATGCCGTGGCTGGATGGTCGCTTCCTCGTCGTCGGCACCACCGACGTGCCCCATGAGGGCGATCCCGGCACGGCGCACTGCTCGTTCGAGGAGAAGTCCTATCTGGTTCATGCCTATAACCGCTATTTCGCCAATCCCGGCAGAACGGTCACCGAAAGAGACATCCTCTTCACCTGGTCAGGCGTGCGCGCGCTACATGGCGGCGCCGAGACGAAACCGAGCCGCATCAGCCGCAGCCCTTCTCTTACGGCCTGTGCCCAAGGCAATGGCGGCTTTCTCACCATCTATGGCGGCAAGCTCACCACTCACCGCGCGCTCGCCGAGGATGCGCTGTTGATGCTCGGCCCGTTCGGCTTGGAGACGAGCGGTGCCTGGACCAAGACCGTGCCTCTGTACGGCGGCGGCATGCCCCGGCCGATACTTCTCGCCCATGCCGAAAAAGGTCCGGCGAGCGTCCCGCCCGACACGCGCCGGCGCTGGGCACTGACCTATGGCGACAGAATCGACGATGTGTTCGCGCGTCTCGATGCGAATGCCGCAGCCGCCGATGCCGTCGCCCCGGGCGTGCTCCGCGCCGAGCTCGAACATGCCGTCGAGACAGAAGACGCCATGACGGCCGAGGACTTCCTGCTCCGCCGCACCAAGCTGCACCTGCTGCTCGACCAGAAAGGCCGCGACGCGATCGCGGAATGGTTCGCCAAGAATTAGAGGAATCGACCATGCCGCGCTTCACCGTCGAGAAAGGCAAACGCTACCGGGCGGAGATCCGTCTCGGCCTCCTGCAAAGCATCGCCTCCAACGACATGGTCGCCGAGAAATTTCGCGAAGCGGGCTTCACCGACGTCGTCGTCATCGGCTCGGGCAGCGCCCGCACGGCCGAGGGCGTTTGGCCGCGCGACAGCGCGTCGGCCGAGATTCCCGACGAGGTCTCGGATATCAGCATGATCGCTTAGCTAAGCGCCGGCGGGCTCGACCTTGAGGACACTGCCGTCGGTGGCGACGACTCTGATGCGCGCGCCTTTGGGCAGCTCGGGCCCTTCCACCCGCCAGATCGTATCGCCCACGCGGATGCTGCCGCGCCCGTTCTCGATGGGCTCGTCGAGATCGAAAAACTGGCCGACGAGCTGCGCCGCACGCTTGTTGAGCAGCGGCTGATCGCTTTCGAGCGGATGCTGGCGCAGATACCGGTTGGCGAGCAGCACCGCGGCAAGCGACAGGCCGCAGAACCAGATGAGCTGCCACTGCCAGGCGATCTCGTAGCGAAACGCGATGAGCCCGGTCGCCGCCGCGGCGAAGCCGAACCACATGAGGAAGATGCCCGGGGCGAGCATTTCGAGCGCGAGCAACACCGCCGCCAGGATCATCCAGCTCCAGGCACCAAACGCGACAATCGCATCGATCATGGTTTTCGCCCGCTAGACCGAGGGCACCGAGCCGCCGCCGCGCCCGCGTTGAGGGGCTGGGGGCGAAGTCTCCGGCACGGCGCCGCCGAACGCCTCCCGCGCGATCTCGCCAATGCCGGCGATGGCGCCGATCACCGAGGAGGACTCCAGCGGCAGGATCAGGACCTTCTGGTTCTTCGACTCCGCCAGCGCTTTCAGCGCGCCGACATAGTTGTTGGCCACGAAATAGTTGATGGCCTGCGCGCTGCCTCGGTTGATGGCCTCGCTGACCATGGCCGTGGCCTTGGCTTCTGCTTCCGCCTCGCGCTCCCGGGCTTCCGCGTCGCGGTAGGCCGCCTCGCGCCGGCCCTCAGCCGCCAGGATCTGCGCCTGCTTCTCGCCTTCGGCCGAAAGGATCGCCGCCTGGCGTTCGCCCTCCGCCACGAGGATCGCGGCGCGCTTGTCGCGCTCGGCCTTCATCTGCCGCGCCATGGAGTCGACCAAGTCGCGCGGCGGCTCGATATCCTTGATCTCGATGCGGGTGACTTTGACGCCCCAATTATGGGTGGCGTCGTCGACCACTTTGAGCAGCCGGTGATTGATCTCGTCGCGCTCGGACAGGAGCTTGTCCAGATCCATCGAGCCCA
>CAYWIA010000131.1:0-2142 GCA_964458245.1 uncultured Methyloceanibacter sp.
TCGGCCGTCGGCGTCTGGCTGTTCTATATCTTCATGCTGTTGGGGCGCGGGCGCAGCGCCTCGGCTGCGCGGTAGATGCGCTCAAGTAGGCCAGAGGCCGGTAGCGCGAATAAAGACTCTCACTCGATGATCGGCTCGCCCGGATCGTCGATGGAATCGGTCGGCACCGGGGCGACCTCGACTTCGGTCACGCCGTCCTCGACCATGCCGAGCTTGCGGGCCGCCTCCTTGGAGACGTCGATGATGCGCCCGTCCGCATACGGCCCGCGGTCGTTGACCCGGACCACGACGGTGCGGCCGTTCTCGACGTTCTCGACCTCCACTTTGGTGCCGAAGGGGAGCGTCGGGTGCGCGGCGGTCAGGCGGCTCGGGTCCATGGTCTCGCCATTGGCCGTCTGCTTGCCGCCGAAATCGTACCAGGAGGCCTCGCCCTTCTGCTCCGGCAACGCGGCGGTATCGGCCTGGTGGTTCGAAGGCGCGTCGAGCTGTTTGGGGGGGATCAGGCCGGATTGATCCAGCCCTACCGCAAGGAGGAGCGCGGCGAGAGAGGCCACAGCGATGCCGGTGGCGCGTTTATTGCCTGTTTTGGGGGTTTTCCGCTTCGGCATGGCAAAAGGTCCTCGGTACGGTTTCCGTTGCCCTCCGTTAACGTTTGGGCAAGGTGCGGGTTCCGCGCCGGTCTCGGCCCCTGCGAAAGCCTTGATTTCCGCGGCCGCAAACAAAATGCTGACACGGGGCCGCCCGATAAAGGGGGATCATGACCAACGCCGAGACACAGGAACGGCCCGCGCTGCGGATCGATTTCGCCTCCGACATCATCGCCTCGGGTATCGCCGACATGCCGGTGGCGAACCTGGTGGAGACCGCCATGCAGCGGCTGGTGGCGGCCGGCGTGCCGCTCGCGCGCATGCATGTGGGCTTCCGCATCCTCCATCCGCTGTTCGACGGCATGAGCATCAGCTGGACGGACGAGGCGGGGGTCGAGGTCGGCTATTTCGAGAACCTGGACACGGACAACTCGGTCTACCGCCTGAGCCCGTTCTATTTCATGCTGTCCAACCAGCGCACCGAGTTCCGCGCAAGGCTCGATCGCGATGCGTGCGTGGAGAATTTTCCGCTGCTGGTCCAGCTCCGCGACGGGGGTCACACCGACTATCTGGCGCTGATCGTGGCCTTCGGTTCAGCGCCGCTCCACCCCGAGAGTCACGATGGGCTCGGCACCACGTGGGCGACCAAGTGCCCGGACGGCTTCACCGATGACCATGTCTGCGCCATGCGCCAGGTGCTGGCTCCGCTCGCGCTGGCGCTGCGCGTGGTCATCAAGGACCAGATCACGCGCAATGCGCTCAATACCTTTCATGGGCCCCTGGTCGGCGGGCGGATCCTCTCGGGCACCATCAAGCGCGGCGACGGCGAGCGGCTCACCGCGGCCTTGTGGTACTCGGATCTGCGCAACTCGACCGCGCTGGCCGATCAGCTCTCCGTCGAGGGGTTCCTCGATCTGCTCAATGTCTATTTCGATTGCGCCGCAGGCGCGGTGATCGAGCAGGGCGGGCAGGTGCTCGACATCGTCGGCGACGCCATCCTGGCCTGCTTCCCGGCCGAGGAGGTGGGGGAGGAGGCGGCCTGCGCCGCCGCCCTGCGCGCGGCGATCGACGCGCAAAGCCGTCTTGCCGCGATGAAGGCGGACGGCTGCTCGCGCGCGGCGGAAATCGACTTCGGCATCGGCGTGCATTTCGGCGACGTGGTGTTCGGCAATGCGGGCACGGCGGAGCGCTTGAAGTTCGGGGTCATCGGCCGCGCCGTGAACGAGGTCGCCCGCAACCAGGACATGTCGAAGCTCTTGGGCCAGCCGATCGTGGTGTCGGACACGGTGGCGGATCGCGCCGGCACGGGCCAGAATTATCGCCTGCAGAGTCTCGGCATGCACGATCTGCGCGGCATGCCCACCGCCCGGCGCCTGTGGGCTTTGCGGGCCTAACATCCAACAACAAAACACCCCCGGAAGCTTGGAGCTTCCGAGGGCGCTGAACTGAAAAAGGCGAGAGGACTAGTTGTTGATGATGTCGCTCTCTTCCATCTCGCGGGCCTCACCCGGATCGGGGAGGTCGTTCGGCGTCGGCTTCATCCAGGAACCCTCGG
>CAYWIA010000131.1:2242-5640 GCA_964458245.1 uncultured Methyloceanibacter sp.
GGTGACGGGCGCGGACATGCACTATGAGGGGTCGATCGGCATCGACCGCGACTTGCTGGATGCCTCCGGCATTCTGCCGCATGAGCAGGTGGACGTGCTGAACATCAATAGCGGCGCGCGCTTCACCACCTACGCCATCGAGGCGCCGCGCGGCTCCGCGGATATCTGCGTGAACGGCGCCGCAGCGCGCCTGGTCCAGAAAGGCGACAAGGTCATCATCGTCGCCTATTGCCAGATCCCGGCCGAAGAAGCGCGCAACTACCGGCCGACCGTCGTGGTGCTCGGCGAAGGCAACGATATCGTCCGCATGCCGTAACGGCAGGGCGCCCTTATCGCTTTACAATCCAAATGGATACGTGTCGTCAGGACCGTGCGGATGCGCTTGCGGTCGCGCGGCCACCGCTTCCGTCTCCGTGAACCAGATCCATGCATCGAACTGCCGCGACAGCTCCGCCTGGAAGTAATGGGAGAGAAGCTCTGTCTCGGGGCGGTAGAGCACCCCGATCGCCCGCTCCAAAAGCGGCTCGGCCAGAGGTTCGCGAACGGCATCTTGCTGTCCCGGCCCCGTCTCCAAGAAGAATGCGGCAATACCGGCATCCCGTGAGCGGCCTTCGTAGGAATCGCTGCGGGCGGGCCGCACGCGTTTGATCTCCATGGGCTCGTCCCAGTTGGAGGCGGCCGCGACCGTGCCCCGGTCGGTGCCGAACCCGATCAGGGCGCAATCCTCGCCGAAACGCGCGCGGGCAAGTTGTCCGATATTGTGCTCGCCGCGCACCTGACCCATTTCCGTGAACGCGGCGTCGCCGATATGAGAGTTGTGCGCCCAGACCACGGCTTTCGAGTCGGGCCCGCGGTGCGCGAGCACCCGTTCGAGCGTATCGAACATGTGCTGATCGCGCAGGTTCCAGGACTGAGCGTCGCCGTAATACATGATGCGATAATACTGCTCGGCCGCGGTCACGATGCGCGCGTTCTGTTCCGCGTTGAAGAAGGACACGCCGTCCCTGGCGAGATAACCGAGCCGGTTCTTCAGGAGATCGACCAGCGCCTCGGTGACGGGCTTTTCGCAAACGGCAAAACCTCGCGACAGCGCCATACGCCCGTATTGCGCGGGCTCGGCGCGGAACGGCGCCAGGCAGCCATATCGATGCCGGGCAATGCGCGCGGCTTCCGGATCGACCCGATCGAGATAGGCCAGCACCGCCTCGATGGAGGTGGCTAGGCTGTAAACGTCGAGGCCATAGAATCCGGCGCGCCGATCGGGATCGGCGATCGTCTCATTGATGGCCTTCAGCCGCGCGAGGAAGGCCGTCACTTGGCCGTTCCGCCACATCCAGGCGGGAAAGCGCGAGAAGGGGACTCTCGGCAGTTGCGGACGAGCCAGTCCCCGCACATGGGCATCGTACACCCGCGCATCGGGCCAATCGGCCTCCACGGCGACGATATTGAAGCCGTGCTTCTTGACCAGTAGCTCGGTGATGCGCGCGCGGGCGTCATAGAACTCCGCCGTACCGTGGGTCGCCTCGCCGAGCAGCACCACGCGGCGGTCGGCGAAGCGTTCGGCGAGCGATGCTAGTTCATCAAGGTCGCCGAACGGCTCGGCGGCTTCCGCGATCAAATGGCTCAGATTTGTCCGGACGACCTCGGCGCGCTTAGAGGAGGGGACGAGGAGACCGTTGGCGAAGCCGGACGTTTCAGCATCGATACGTGTTTCTGCCTTCGCTTTCTCCGGAGCGTCCCACCCTTCTTCGCCGATCAGCGGCACGAACGTGACAGCACCGTGATCTTCCTCTTCGAACGTGTCGTGTCCGGTGCGCCGCACGCGCAGCAAGGCTTGATGCATGTCGCGGCCCACGGGGATCACGAGTCGTCCGCCGATCGTCAATTGCCGCTTCAGGGCCTCGGGCACTTTGGGCCCGCCGGCGGACACGATGATCGCATCGTAAGGAGCGCTTTCCGGCCAGCCTTTGGTGCCGTCGGCGCAAATGATCTCCACATTGCGGTAGCCGAGCCGGTCCTCGCGGGCGCGGGCTTGCGTGGCCAGCGCCTCGTGGCGCTCGATGGCGTAGACCTCTTTCGCGATGCGGCTCATCACGGCTGCCGCGTAGCCGGAGCCGGCGCCCACTTCGAGCACCTTGTCGCCGGGCTTGAGCTCGGCGAGCTCGATCATCCGCGCCACGATATAAGGCTGAGAGATGGTCTGCCCCGCTTCGATGGGAAGCGCGGAATCCTCATAGGCGAATTCGGTCAAGAACTCGCCCACGAAGGCCTCGCGGGGCACCTGACCCATGGCTTCTAGAACGCGAGGGTCGTCGATGCCGCGCGCTTCGAGATGGCGCGACACCATGATCGCGCGGTCGCGGGCAAGGGGGTCCCCGCCCAGCTCGGGATTGAGGGCGGTCATGAGGGCAAAACTACCGTGAACCGCGATAGTTCGGCCTTGATCTGGATCAGCCTGAGCGTTGGTTCCCGACGCGTCAGCGTCCCGACCGCGTCAGCGCAACTCCCACGTCACGCGGAGCCGCACCTGCACGGTCGTGGTCCCGGCCTCGATCGGTACGGCCTTGTCCATGGCCATGGGCGCCGCGGCTTCGGCATAGCGCGGGATATAGCCCCCGTCCTCCTCGGTGATGGTAAGCACGGGCCCGAGCTCGACACCGGCCGTCTCCGCATAAAGCTCCGCGTCGGCGATGGCGTTGCGCATGGCCTGCTTGCGCGCCTCGTCCTTCAGCTCTTCGGGCTCCGACACCCCGAATTCGATCGAGCCGATCTCATTGGCCCCGAGCCGCACCACCGTGTCCAGAATCTCGCCGAGCTTCTCGGTATCCCGCACGGTGATGTGGACTTGGTTCGTCACCCGGTAGCCCGTGATGAAGGCGGCCTGGCCTTGCTTCTTTTGCTCGTAGATCGGCGACACGGAGAAATTCGTGGTCTGGATGTCCTTGGGGTCGATGCCCGCCTCTTTGAGCCCGGCCACGACCTTGCTCATCGCTTCGGTGTTCTTGTCGAGCGCGTCCCGCGCGGTCTGGCCTTCGGCGGTGACGCCGGTGGTGATGTCCACCTTGTCGGGCGTCGTCTTCACCGCGCCCGTGGCGGACAGCGAGAGGGTGCGCTTCTCGGGCGCATCGGCCAGCGCGGCCGGCGCTTCGAAGGCGAGGAAGGAGGCGAGCAGGGCGAGCGCCGGGAAGACGAGCTTCAAGGGTGAGGAAAGGGTCATTGTCTGGGAGATTTCCGCGATTGGAGGGATCGGTTCGGTGTTGGGCGTATCAGGAATCTGCTATGAGGCGGAATTGTGAGGCGCGAATAGCATCCCGAAACACAAGGGATTTTGCCTATCCTCGCGTGGGGGCCCGTAGCTCAATTGGTTAGAGCCGGCGGCTCATAACCGTCTGGTTGGA
>CAYWIA010000132.1:0-5470 GCA_964458245.1 uncultured Methyloceanibacter sp.
TTGGCCTGGTTCACCTGACGCTGAAGCTCTTGCATCTGAGCCTGCATGGCGCGCATTTGCGCTTGAAGTTCCTCCATGCTCGCTGCCTTCGCGGCCGGGCTACCCGACACGAGAAGACCGAACGCGCTGGCGCCGGCGAGCAAATAGAGACTGGTTTTCTTAAGTCCCCCGATCATGACCCCTCTCCACTCTGTTGAAGTGTTGCGTGTTTTGTTAGTCAGTTCAGTCGTTTAGGAGAATTCGTTGTCTCCCGTTGAAATTCGTTCCGCCGCGTTCCGCGACCGAGCCATACCGTTCTATTTCCTGGGCAATGACGCGCTTGTGACAGTCCGACGACGCTGGGGATTTCGTGGTTCACTGTTGCGGATAGGCCACGGTACGCATTTGCGTGCGGATTGGACGCGAACGGGAACCCAGCGGTCGGCACCCCACTCTAGGCTTCTGACAAATCAGCCGAATACTGTTTCGGTCGGTCGTCCCCTGGATTCTCGCCGGGCACGACCCGATGAGGCACGCGCCGTTAGGGCGTGGCCGGTGGGACGACCGAAAAGCCGTGCGCCGCGAATCGAGACGCAGCCTCCGGTCCGCGCAGATATGCCAGGAAGGCGCCGGTGCTCGACGATGTCGCCGCCTTGAGCTTGGCCGCCGGGTAGACGATCGGCGGATGACTGCTTTCGGGGAACGTGCCGAGGACCGTGACGTTCGGATCCGCCTTGGCGTCGCTCGCATAGACGATGCCGAGCGGCGCTTCTCCGCGCGAGACGAGCCGCAGGGCCGCGCGAACGTTCTCGGCCTGCGCGAGCTTGTCTTTGACCTCCCCCCAGACGCCCAAGCTCTCGAGCGCCGCCTTGCCGTATTTGCCGGCAGGCACCGCATCCACGCCGGCAATCGCCAGCCGTCCGTCGCCGAGAAGGTTCGACAGAGGGAACCCCGGGCCGATCGTGGCGGTCAGCGCCGACCCCCTTGGGGCGATCAGGACGAGCTGGTTCGACAGGAGATCGAAGCGGCTCCCGGGCGCAATCAGGTTGCGCTCGGCCAGATAGTCCATCCAGCTCTGATCGGCGGAAATAAACACATCCGCCGCGGCGCCCTGCTCGATTTGCTTTGCCAGGGCGGAGGTCGCCGCATAGGAGATCACAGGCTTCTTGCCTGTCCCCGCCTGCCAATCGGACGCCACGGCATCGAGGGCGTTCTTCAGGCTCGCGGCCGCGAACACGGTCGGGCCTTCGTCGGCGGCCGCAAGATGCTGCGGGCATGCCGCCAGGAGCACAGCCAGTAGAGCCGTCCGGCCAGGCCAAAGCTTGAGAGTCTTGAGCATTTCTCCACCCCCGCCGACAAGGCCGTGCTTTCCGAAGCGGGCTAGGCTATGACCGCCGCAAGATAAAGGCCGCAGGACGACGCATGGGCAAGCCCACCTTCCCTGTAGACGATTTCGATGTGGCCGTGGTCGGCGCCGGTCCCGCCGGCACCGCCGCGGCGCTCGCACTCGCGCATGTGGGAGCCAAGGTCGCGCTGGTCGGACCGCCGCCGAAGGCGGGAAGCGCACGTCCGGAAACGCGCACGGCGGCGCTGCTGACGAGCTCCGTCGATTTCCTCAGGCGCCTGAAGGTTTGGGAGACGCTCGCGCCCCACGCCGCGCCCCTGAAGGCCATCCGCATCGTCGATGCCTCGCGCAGCCTGTTGCGCTCCCCGGACATCGCGTTCGAGGCGCGCGAGCTTGGTCTCGAAGCCTTCGGCTACAATGTCGCCAATACGGTGCTCAACGAGGCGCTCTATGCGCGCGCGCAAGAGGCGGTTGCGCAAGTCATTCCCGAAAGCGTTGCGGCCATCGCCATCGGCGACCGCGCGGCGGAACTCAGCTTGAACGGGGGCAGAACCCTTGCGGCAAGACTTGTCGCGGGCGCGGACGGACGCCAGTCCGTTTGCCGCGACGCGGCGGGCATCGAGAGCAGCGTGTGGCGCTACGACCAGGCCGCCATCGCCGCGAGCTTTCGCCACACAATTCCGCATGACGGGGTCTCGACGGAGATGCACAAAGAGCGCGGCTCGGTCACCACGGTGCCGACGCCCGACCCCCTCACCTCGAGCCTCATTTGGGTCGGCGCCACGGCGGAGATCGACGCTCTCATGGGTCTCGAAGACGGCGACTTCGCCGCCCATCTTCAGGACCGGCTCGGCGACACTCTGGGCGCCGTCTCAGACGCCGGGCCGCGCGCATCGTTTCCGGTGGCAGGCCTGACCGCGAAACAGCTTGCCGCCAACCGCACCGCGTTGATCGGCGAGGCCGCGCACATTCTGCCGCCCATCGGCGCGCAAGGGCTCAATCTCGGCTTGCGGGACGCCGCGGCCCTCGCCGATTGCGTGGCCGGGGCCCTCCGCCAGGGTCACGATCCGGGCGGGCTCGCCGTGCTCGCGGCTTATGTCCGCGCACGCCACCTCGACGTGACGTCGCGCGCGATCGGCGTCGATCTGCTGAACAGGTCTCTCCTGACGGGTCTGCTGCCGGTCCAGGCCGCACGGGGGATGGTGCTCGCCGGGCTGAATGCGTTCGCGCCGCTCCGCCGTCTCGTCATGCGGGCCGGACTCGCACCGCCGGCCCGGCTTCCGAGCCTGATGCGCCCGTGACGGACCCGCCGCGTCTGGGCGCTTGACGCCTCACCCCAGTTTGGCCATGAGGATGCGCTTCAAAGCGGCCGCCCGCCCGAAAAACTCAATTCAAGGAAGCCTCTGTGGCCAACCGCTACGATCTGCCTTTCATGCTCGATTTGCGCTACCGCCTCGAATATGCGGGCTTGCGCTTTCTGATCGGGATCGTGCGCGCCTTCCCGCTCGACATGGCCGGCAACATCTCCGCTTTCTTCTGGCGGGTGCTCGGCAAGCGCAACCGGCGGCATAAGCGGGCCCTGGCCAATCTGGAGCGGGCTTTCCCGGAGAAGACGCCTGAAGAGCGCGAGCGCATCGCCATCGCCGCGTGGGACAATCTCGGCCGCGTCATGGTCGAGACCATGAACATCGACCGGATCCTGAAAGATCCCGGGCGGCTGCATGTCACCAACGGCCACTGGATCGGCCGCTACACGGGCAAGATGGGCCCGGCGCTGATCGTCACCATGCATATGGGAAACTGGGAGCTTGGCATGTGGCCGGTGATGCTCGCGGGCGTGAAGCCCGCCGGCGTCTACCGTTCGGTGAAGAACCCTTATGTCGACCAATATCTGCGCAGCCAGCGGCAGGCGCTCTATCCGGGCGGTCTGTTCGGACGAGGCCGCACCGCAGGCGAGGACGAGACGCAAAAGACCGCGCGCCTGATTATGGATTATGTGCGCCAGGGCGGACGGCTGGGGTTCATTTCCGACCTCTACGACCGTAACGGCATCGAGGTGCCGTTCTTTGGGCATCTCGCCAAGAGCATGCCGATCGCCGCGATGATCGCACGGCGGGTCGGCGCGCGCATTTGGATCGGCCGGTGTGTGCGCGTCGGCAACCGCGCGGTGTTCGACGTCAACGTCAACGAGCTCAGGATTCCGCGCACCGGCAATCAGGCGGAGGACATCCGCTCCATCACCGCAGCGATCCAGCGCTACTTCGAAGTGTGGATTCGCGAGAACCCCGAACAGTTCATGTGGTCGAACCGCCGATGGTCGTAACTTACGCACTTAACTGCGTTGACAGCCTCATTGGCTCGCGATCTTATCGTCACAAAGACTCGGGGATAGGGTTGACGTTGTAATGTCCACAGTCCGCAACGCTAGATTTCAGATCGGGCAGGTGGTGCGCCACCGGCTTTATCCCTTTCGCGGCGTGATTTTCGACGTGGACCCGAGTTTCTCGAACACCGAAGAGTGGTACGCGTCCATTCCGCAAGACGTGCGGCCGGAGAAGGATCAGCCGTTCTATCACCTCCTGGCAGAGAACGCCGACACCGAGTATGTCGCCTACGTATCCGAGCAGAACCTCTTGCCGGATGCTTCCGATGAGCCGTTGCGGCACCCGCAAGTGCAGGAGCTGTTCGAGGACTTGCGGGACGGCGTGTTCCGCTTTCGCTTCTTGCAGGAGCACTAAAGCCGCGCTGCGGCGCCTTCATCGAGACCAAAGATACCGGGAAAGAGAAAGGCCGCCCCGGGATCCCGGCGCGGCCTTTGTACTTTCGCGTTTGGCGCCAGAGCGCCGGGACGATTACTGCCCGGCTGCGGCGGCGGGCGCGGGCGCCTGCGGTTGCTGCGGCGCGCCCTCCCCTTGCTTCGCCTTGGCGGCGAGTTCGGCCTGGCGCTTGCGGAACATCTCCATCAGCTGACGGCGCTGCTCCTCGTATGTCTTGTTGTCGACCGGGGGGCCGTCATAGGCCTTGCTGAAGCCGGTGAGCGGCACGGGGAAGCCCATCGTCTTCTGTTGGATGTTCATGGCGGCCACGACCATCTGCTTGCCGGAGCGCATCTTCTGATAGAGCTCGTCGGTCAGCTCCATCTGCACCTGACAGCTGGTCGGGAAGCAGATCGAATATTGCAGCTGGATGGGCTGTTCTTCGTCGATCCGGATCTGCACGCCGGCGGGCATGACGAGCGCGTAGGCGGTCGGCACCCGGATGAGAAGCTGCTGCTTCTCTTCGCCTTCGGCTTTTCGCACGGCGGCGGCGATGAGGACCATGCCGGTGTTCGGCTCGAGCCCCTCGTGGTTGATCAAGCAGATCTCTTTCTCGTTGGTCTGCTGGTTGCTCATGCAGAGCTTGACCCAGGCGTCCTGAGCCGCTCCGGCCGCCGGCGCTGCGGCAACGGTCGGCGCGCTGCTCTTCGGAGCCGCCGAGGACTTGGGTTGGGCTTGCTGGGCCATCGCCCCGGTCGCGACCAGCGTCAGCGCTAGCGCGCCTGCGCTTCCGGCCAATGCGAAACGACCCGCGCGGCGGCTAAAGCGGTTCCATCGATCCTTGAACCAGATCATCAATCGACCTTTCCTCATATTTGCGGGCTGGCTCAGGCCTGCCAGACGATCCCGTGCCCGCTCCCTACGCTTAGGGTCAATACCCGAAATGCGGCGTAGGCGTGGCTGTTATCCCCCGTCTCCGGGACTTTCTTGGCCGCCGTTGCAGACTTCCAACCATTTTCGATGGCATGGAATAGGGTGCGGCGTCGGATTGCGTTGGCAGGGATGTTACCCTTAACTTTATGGTGTAATGCGTGGGCATCTATAGCCATGCAGGGTCTTCGTTGAAAGCCCCAATTTTCTTACTCATCGTGGGGCTCCTGCTGCACC
This sequence comes from uncultured Methyloceanibacter sp., assembly GCA_964458245.1. Lineage (GTDB taxonomy): Bacteria > Pseudomonadota > Alphaproteobacteria > Rhizobiales > Methyloligellaceae > Methyloceanibacter. Next base: position 5,248 of record CAYWIA010000132.1, read on the forward strand.
CCGCCGGTGCCTGGGCGGAGCCGCGGGCCGGCATTGCCATGCACGGTGAGCCCACCGAGCAGGCGGATTTCAGCCATTTCCCCTACGCAAATCCCGACGCGCCCAAGGGCGGCCGGGCGCGATTTGCCAAACAAGGTTCATTCGACAGCCTGAACCCGTTGATTGTCAAAGGCGTTTCGGCCGACGGAGTCCGCGAGTATGTCTACGAGAGCTTGATGGCGCG
>CAYWIA010000133.1:0-5415 GCA_964458245.1 uncultured Methyloceanibacter sp.
TGCCACTACAATATGGGCGGCATCCCCACCAATATGCATGGCGAGGTGATCGCACCGCGCGGCGACGACAAGGACGCGATCGTGCCGGGCCTCATGGCGCTCGGCGAAGCGGCCTGCGTCTCGGTGCACGGCGCCAACCGCCTTGGCTCAAACTCGCTGATCGATCTCGTCGTGTTCGGCCGTGCCGCGGCGCTGCGCTGCGCCGAAGTGGTCGGCAAGGACAAGGCCATTCCCGAGCTGCCCAAGGGCGCCGGCGACGAGGCCATCGCCCGTCTCGACCGCTTCCGCTACGCCGATGGCGGCACGCCGACCGCGGAGCTGCGTCTGCGCATGCAAAAGACCATGCAGCGCGACTGCTCCGTGTTCCGCACCAAGGAGGTGCTGGCCGAGGGCGTCAAAGGCGTCAAGCAGGTGTGGGACGACGCGGCGGATATCGACGTCACCGACCGCTCGCTGATCTGGAACACCGACCTGATCGAGACGCTCGAGTTCGACAATCTGATCAGCCAGGCCGCCGTCACCGTGCAAGGCGCGCTCGCCCGCGAGGAATCCAGAGGCGCACACGCCCGCGAGGACTTCCCCAAGCGCGACGACGTTAACTGGATGAAGCACACCTTGTCCTACGCGGACTACGGCACGCACACGGTGAAGCTCGATTTCCGCCCCGTTCACACTTACACGCTGTCCAACGAGGTCGCCTATATCGAGCCCAAGGAGCGCGTGTACTAGCATGCGAAAGCGGCGAGCCCGCCACGCCGTCTGGCTTGTCCTCGTTCTCGTCTTGCTCGGCCTCGTGGCCGTCTTCGTCACCAACGATGTCTCCACCGCACTGACGGAAGACGATGCGGCCTATGCCGAGCGCGTCCTGCGCGAGACCGGACATGGCGATCTCGTGGACCAGAAGCCGGCAACGAGCTTCGGCGAGCAGGTGAACACAATTCTCGCCGTCCAGGACGCTGTGCTGTCGACCGCCCCCAAGAACAAAGGGCTTCCGCTCGGGCAGCCCCGCGAGCTTCGCGATCTCTATGAAGCAAAGCGCGGTCTCTGCTACGACCGCAGCCGCGCCATCGAGAAGGTGCTGAGCCATCTCGGCTACGAGGTGCGGCATGCGGCGGTCTATTCGACGGAGGACGGAAGCAGCCGGCTCAAGGCTCTCCTCAAGCAAAAGGCCCGGTCCCACGCGGTCACCGAGGTGAAGACGGAGCATGGCTGGCTGGTCATCGACTCCAACCGGCGCTGGATCGGGCTCACCAGCGATGGTCAGCCCGTCGCACTCGGAGCACTGCAGGACAAAAGCGCCGAGCAAGCCTGGGACACGCGCCTGCAAGAGGACATGAGCCCCATCCTGACGGGCCCTTACACCTACCTCTATGGCCTCTATTCCCGGCACGGGCGGTTCTATCCGCCCTATACGCCGATCCCCGACGTGGACTGGGGCCAGATTCCCTACAACGTCACTGGGTGAGCTGGCTGGCCAGCAGCTTTCCCACCACGTCCTGTACCGACGCGAAATCGAACGGCTTCATGAGGACGATCTGGTTCTCGAAGTCGGCCTCCAGGCCGCCATCCCCTTGCCCCGTGGCAAAAGCGAAGGGAATCCCACGGCTGAGAAGGGCGCGCGCAAGCGGGTAGGAATCGCCGTCGCCAAGACGGATATCGAGGATGGCCCCGTCTAAGGCGGCCGCCGTGGCCAATTCCATCCCGTCCGCGACCGAGCGCACCGGACCGACGACCTCACAGCCGAGCTCGCTCAGCCAGTCCTCAACCATCATTGAAATGAGGGGCTCGTCGTCGACGACCAAGATGCGCGGCACCGGAAAGACCCTTCCATTATCCGCCGGAAGCTAATTCTATCAGCGGGATGGCCGGTTCGCTATAACCGGCTTTGCTGTGACTTAGCCAACGGGAACCGAAGTGCCGCACCGTCTGCTCAAAGCCAACCGCCTCCTCGAATATTCGAGGACGATCATCGTCGTCGGCTTGGGCCTGGTGGCCGCAGCCGTGATCGCCGTGGCGGTGCTTGTTGTGCGTTCGAGCGAGGCGGATTTCTGGCTCGCGCACACCATCAAAGTCCAGCAGGCGGGCGAAGCCCTGCTGAGCGAGGTCCAGCTGGCGGAGGGCGCCAAGCGGGGCTATCTGCTGACGCGCGACAGCGACTATCTGATCGAATTCAACCAGTCCACGGCCACCATCCCGCGCCTGTTGGAGGAGTTGGAAGACCTCGTCGCCGACAACTCCGAGCAGGTCGCCCGTCTTGATAAGCTTGGCCCTCTCGTAGATGCGAAGCTCGCCGAGATGGACGACACCCTCGCGCTCGATCAGCGAGGCGACCGCGCCGACGCGATCGAGACCATCCAATCCGCCCACACCGAGGGACTCTCCAAGTCGATTCGCGATGAGCTGTTCTCGTTCCTCAACGCCGAGCGCGCGCTCCTCAACATGCGCCAGGAAGAGGCGTCCAGCCTCCGCCGCTGGCTGGCGGCTTTGATCGGCCTGGCTTTGCTCTCGGCGATGGTGCTGACCGCCCTTCTCGCCGTCGCCACCCGGCACGCGGTCGCCGATCTGATCGCGCGCACCCAAGAACTCGAAGGGGAATCCTTGCGGCGCCAGGACGCGGAAGATTCATTGAGGCAGGTACAGAAGATGGAGGCCGTCGGCCAACTCTCCGGCGGGATCGCCCACGACTTCAATAATCTTCTGACCATCATCATGGGAAATCTCGACACAATCAAACGGCGCATCACCGACGCCAAGAAGGACAAGACCAGCAAGACGATCGTCGCCAAGCTGGAGAAGCCGGTCGATGCCGCCATGTATGGCGCGCGCAGCGCCGCGCAGCTGACGCAGCGCCTTCTCGCCTTCTCGCGCCGCCAGGCGCTGGACCCGGTCCGCGTCGACATGAACCGGCTCGTCACCGACATGACGGACCTGTTGAAGCGCAGTCTCGGCGAGCAGATCAGTGTCGAGACGGTTCTCGGTGCGGGTCTTTGGCCCGCCTTCATCGATCCCAACCAGCTGGAAAATGCGCTGCTCAATCTCGCCCTCAATGCCCGGGCCGCCATGCCCGAAGGCGGCTGCCTCACGATCGAGACCGCGAACACCTATCTCGACGACGCGTACACGCGCCGGTTCGGCGACATCGAGGCTGGGCAGTATGTCGTGCTTTGCGTGACCGACACCGGGACCGGCATCCCCGCCAACATCATCGACCACGTGTTCGATCCGTTCTTTTCGACCAAGCCTGCCGGCGAAGGATCCGGGCTCGGCCTCTCCATGGTCCACGGTTTCGTCAAGCAATCCGGCGGACACGTGCGCATCTACAGCGAGGAAGGTCACGGCACGACGGTGAAGCTCTACCTGCCGCGCATGACCGCCACCGAGGAGCAGAACGCCGTACCCGCCGCCAAAGCCGAGGTGCAACCGGCGCCGCCGCGTGCTGGTTCTCAGGAGACCATCCTGCTCGTGGAAGACAACGACGGCGTCCGGGAATATGCCGCGACCGTGCTCCACGGCCTCGGCTATGCCGTGCTCGAAGCTTCCGACACCGTGGCGGCCATCGAGATCCTGGCCAACAAGCCGCCCATCGATCTCTTGTTCACCGACGTGGTTCTGCCGGGCGGCCTCAACGGGCGGACGCTTGCCGACGAGGTCAGGCGGAAATATCCGGGCCTGCCTGTGCTGTTCACCACCGGCTATACGCGCAACGCCATCGTCCACCAGGGACGTCTCGATCGCGATGTCGATCTCCTGAACAAGCCGTACACCGCCCAGGATCTCGCCCGGAAGGTCCGCGAGCTGCTCGACCGCGCCTGAAATCCGATAAACCCGGCGCTAACCACGTCAGAACTGATTTTGATCTTTTTGCCGCCTATGGCGTTGACCCTCGACAATTGCTCGACAATTCGAGCCAAATTCGCAGGGAAGCGAGGTTCAGCCATGTACACGCGCTACCGGGGGTACATTCTGCAAGGGCAAGCCGCCCGGCCGGGCTGGCAGGTGCGAATCCGTCCGTCGCGGCCGGGCGTGCCGATCCTGAGCCGCGGCAGCGTGGACGCACCCACGTTGGATGACGCTATGGCCGAGGCAGAACGGCGCATCGATCGGCTCCTTCGGGAGGCGCGCATCCGGGCCTGATGCGGCTATCTCTCCCTTGCCCGGACCGCTTTGACTGGCTACGAACTAAGGAAAATGGCGGTCAAAGCCGGCCTGGGCAGAGGAATCGATAGAAATGGTCCAGTTCACACTTCCCAAGAACTCCAAGATCACGAAGGGCAAGGCCTGGAATCCGCCCGCCAAGGACGCGGACGCCGGGCGCTGGCGCGAATACCGCATCTACCGCTACGACCCCGAGACCGGCGACAACCCCCGCGTCGATACCTACTGGGTCGACATGGAGGATTGCGGGCCGATGATTCTGGACGCCCTCATCTGGATCAAGAACAACGTCGACGCCACGCTGACCTTCCGCCGCTCCTGCCGCGAAGGGGTCTGCGGCTCCTGCTCCATGAATATCGCCGGCACCAACACGCTCGCCTGCACCATGCACGCCGACGACGCCAAGGGTTCGATCGCCGTCTATCCGCTGCCGCATATGCCCGTCGTCAAGGACCTGGTGCCGGACATGACGCAGTTCTACGCGCAGCATCGGGCCATCGAGCCGTGGCTTAAGACCGACAGCCCCACGCCGCAGAAGGAATGGCGCCAGTCCCCCGAAGACCGCGAGAAGCTCGACGGTCTTTACGAGTGCATCCTCTGCGCTTGCTGCTCCACCGCCTGCCCGTCCTATTGGTGGAACAGCGACCGCTATCTCGGCCCGGCCGTTCTGCTGCAGGCCAATCGCTGGGTGGAGGATTCACGGGACGAGCGCACCGGCGAGCGCCTCGACGATCTCGAGGACCCGTTCCGGCTCTATCGTTGCCACACCATTCTCAATTGCACCAAGGCTTGCCCCAAGGGGCTGAACCCGGCGGCAGCCATCGCCAATCTCAAGCGCAAGATGGTCGAGCGAACTTAAAGCGCGCGCTCAAGTAGGCCAGAGGCCGGTAGCGCATCGGATAGAGGAGCGGAGCGACCCGTGATCGATCATATCGGCATGCCGGTCAGCGACATCGCCCGCGCCACGGACTTCTACATGAAGGCGCTTGCCCCCCTCGGCATCGCAATGATCATGCAGATCTCCGCCGAGCAGACCGGCCATGGCGCCGCCGTCGGCTTCGGCACGGACGGAAAGCCGTTCTTCTGGCTGGGAGAAGGCGACAAGGCGGGAGACCACGTGCATGTGGCTTTCGCCGCGCAGTCACGCGCCGAGGTCGACGCATTTTATCACGCGGCGCTCGCCGCAGGCGCCAAGGACAACGGCGCGCCGGGGCTGCGTCCCATCTATCACGCCAATTATTACGGCGCCTTCGTGCTCGA
>CAYWIA010000134.1:0-5397 GCA_964458245.1 uncultured Methyloceanibacter sp.
GCGCGTTGCCGCCATAGCCGGAGCCGTAGGACCAGATCTCGCGCGTCTCGGGGAAATGCGAGATGTACTTCGTCTCGCTGCACGGCCACGGAACGTCAGCCTGGGTCTGCGCGGTGAGCGGCGCGCCGACAGTATGCATGCCGCGCACGAAATCTTCCGAGTCGCCCAGCGCCTTCCATACCTTCTCGCCCACGCGGGTCATGATGTGCATGTTGGCGACGGCGTAAGCGCTGTCGGTGACCATGACGCCGACGCCGGCGATGGGCGAGCCCACGGGACCCATGGAATACGGGATCACGTACATGGTGCGGCCCTGCATGGCGCCGTCATAGAGCTTCTTCAGCGTCTCCTTCATCTCCGCCGGGTCGAACCAGTTGTTGGTCGGGCCGGCGTCGTCCTTGTTCTTCGAGCAGATGTAGGTTTGGTCCTCGACGCGGGCGACGTCCTTAGGATCGGAGCGCACGAGAATGGAGTTGGGGCGCTTGTCCGGGTTCAGCCACATGGCGGTGCCGCCGTCGACCAGCGCCTTCAACATGGCCTGATACTCTTCCTTGGAGCCATCGCACCAATAGACGGAGTCCGGCTTGAAAAGTTCTTTTGCTTCTTCCACGAACGCCAGAACCTTCTTGTTCGCCGTGGGCGCAATCTTCGACTGAACGTTCATGCGGTTTCGTCCCTAGATCTCGAATTGATGGAAAATATTACTTTGGATCGCCCTCTAGCTACCCTGAACTCAGAAGGCTTTCAAGAAAGGTCCTACGACAGACCGGGCGCTCTCTTCGTAGACCGTTACGGCTTGGCGGTCGCCCTGGCCTCTTCCGCCAGGCGCACCAGCTCTTTTCGCGCATCGCCCGGGGTCAGGACCCGGCGCGCAAAGGAAATCCGGCGCCCGTCGGGGCCCAAAGCGATATCGCAGCCGTCCGGATCGATCCCGGTCATACGCCAGGGGCCCGGATCGCCGTCCGCGAAGGCGAGAGCGTAGAGCGCGATGGCGTCGGCGTGGTCGTCGTTCATGTGAGCCACGATGCCGGGCTCCGCCTCGAGCAATGCCTCCGCGCCGTCAAGGGAGACCAGGAGATCGCTCGCGGCGAGGTCCACGATCCGGCCGAAGCCGCCGATATAGTGGGCGCCTTCCAGGGCGAGCCGCCAAAAGGAGAAATCGGGGAAGTCGGCGTAAAGCTCCGCCTCGGGGTGACGAGCCAGGAAGCGGCGCCTCTCGGCCTCGCCATGCACCTTTTCGGCTATGCCGCTCAGGGTCAGCCTGGCCCCCTGGAGCGGATCGGCGGCCGCATCGGTGCCGTCGATCAGGATCGAGGCCCTCGGATCCTCCGCCAGGTTCCTTGTGTGCCGGGCGAGCGTCGAGATGAGGAACAGGGGAGCGCCGTCCGCGTCCGTGGCGAGGGTGATCAGGGAGGCGTAAGGGGCGCCGGAGGGGGTGTCGAGGCTCGCCAGCGTGCCCTTGAAGGCCCGGCGAACCAAGGTGCGCGCATCCGCCGCGATCTCGGGCTTGGCAGGCATTCCTGACGAGTTATTTACTTGCGCCATAACGATATTTGTTGCATCCCGATGACTATGGGTGCGGCGCGAAGCGCCCCGATGCTGCCATGTTTTGAGGCAGCCCTAAGACCATAACACCCTGCAAATCGCGTCAATCGCGCAAAAGGCCCCCCAATGCCAACAATTGCCCTTGTCGACGACGATCGGAACATCCTGACCTCCTTGCGCATGGTGCTGGAGGCTGAAGGCTACAAGACACAGACCTACAACGACGGCGCCAGCGCGCTGGACGGCTTGTTCGACAGCCCGCCCGACCTCGCCATTCTGGACATCAAGATGCCGCGCATGGACGGGATGGAGCTCTTGCGCCGCCTGCGCCAGCGCAGCGAGCTGCCGGTGATCTTCCTCACCTCCAAGGACGAGGAGATCGACGAGCTGTTCGGCCTCAAGATGGGGGCGGACGACTATATCCGCAAACCCTTCCCTCAGCGCCTCCTGGTTGAGCGCGTGAAGGCGGTGCTGCGCCGTTCGGCGCCGCGCGACACGGCCCAGGTGATCGAGGACAAGTCAAAGGTTCTGGAGCGCGGCAAGCTGCGCATGGACCCGGAGCGCCATACCTGCGTGTGGGACAACCGGCCCGTGACCCTCACGGTGACCGAGTTCCTGATCCTCCAGGCGCTGGCCGCACGGCCCGGCGTGGTAAAAAGCCGGGACGCCCTGATGGATGCGGCCTATGATGACCAGGTTTATGTCGACGACCGCACCATCGACAGCCACATCAAGCGGTTGCGCAAGAAGTTCAAGGCCGTCGACCAGAGCTTCGACGTGATCGAGACGCTTTATGGCGTGGGCTACCGGTTCAAAGAATAACGGGCCAGACCGATGACTGCCGAGACCGAAGGGTCCTGGCAGCGGGTCGACGCCTCGTTCAAGGAGCGCTTCCGCCGCGGCGCGCGCGCCGTCTTGAGCTGGGTCAAGCGCGTACCCAGTTGGATCGGCGAGCACCGGCCCTTCCGTCACGGCTTCTCCAGCCTGACGCGGCGCATCGTCGTGCTCAATCTGATCGGCTTGGCGATCCTCGTCTCCGGCATTCTCTATCTCAACCAGTTTCGCGCCGGGCTGATCGACGCCAAGGTGCAGAGCCTTTTGACCCAGGGCGAGATCATCGCCCGCGCCATCGCCGCCTCCGCCGGCGTTGACAACGGCGAGACCCAGGTCGACCCGGAAACGCTCCTGGAGAAAGAGCTCGGCCAAGCCGGTCCGGGCAGCGCCGACGACCCGTTCTCGAATGCGCTCGGCTTCACCATCGATCCCGAACGCGCCGCGCCGATCCTGCGGCCCCTGGTCAAGCCCACGGGCAGCCGCGCGCGTATCTACAATCGCGACGGCACGCTGATCCTGGATTCCGATACGTTCTATTCGCGCGGACAGGTGCTACGCTACGACCTTCCCCCGCCCGAAACCTCCGAGCCCGACGCGCTCAACACATTCTGGGACGCGGTGACAAACCAGCTCCAGCCTTCGGGACTTCCGGTCTACACCGAGATCGGCGCCGCGAACGGCAAAGCCTACCCGGAAGTGGCGACGGCCCTCACCGGAACTTCGGTGCCCATCGTGCGCAAGAACGACAAGGGCGAGATCGTGGTGTCCGTGGCGGTGCCCGTGCAGCGCATGCGCGCGGTGCTCGGCGTGCTTTTGCTGTCGACGCGCGGCGGCGACATCGACGACATCGTTTCGGCGGAGCGCATGAGCATCTTCCGGGTGTCGGCGTTCGCGGCGGCCGTGACCGTGGTGCTGTCGCTCATCCTCGCCAATACCATCGCCGGCCCCATGCAGCGGCTTGCCGCGGCCGCCGAGCGTGTGCGCCACAGCGTCAAGGCCCGCGCCGAAATCCCCGACTTCACCGACCGCTCCGACGAAATCGGCCATTTGTCCGGAGCGCTGCGCGACATGACGGGCGCCCTCTATCGCCGGATAGACGCGATCGAAAGCTTCGCCGCCGATGTGGCGCACGAGCTCAAGAACCCTCTCACCTCTTTGCGCAGCGCCACCGAGACCCTGCCGCTCGCCAAGACCGAGGAGTCGCGCGAGCGCTTGATGGAGATCATTCAGCACGACGTGCGGCGGCTCGACCGGCTGATCAGCGACATCTCCGATGCGTCACGCCTCGATGCGGAGCTCGCCCGGGAAGATGCCGAGCTTGTGAGCATGGACGAGATGCTGCGCGCCACCGTGTCGCTGTTCAACGACATCCATCGCGACGACATCCCGGAAGTCGTGCTCGAAATCGCTTACGCGCCGGGCGCGCATCCTTATCGCGTGAACGGGCACGACAGCCGTCTCCACCAGGTGATGGTGAACCTGCTCGAGAACGCCATTTCCTTCTCGCCGCCGGACGGCCGCGTTACCGTCGCCGCCCGCCGCATCGGCAACGAGATCCAGATCGCGATCGAGGACGAAGGGCCCGGCATCCCCGAAGAGAATCTCGAGCGCATCTTCGAGCGCTTCTACACCGACCGGCCGCAAGAGAACTTCGGGCAGAACTCCGGGCTTGGCCTCAACATCTCGCGGCAGATCGTGGTGGCGCATGGCGGCCGTCTCTATGCGGAGAACAGGCCCGCCCGCGATGCGAGCGCGGCGAGCGGTGGGGCACGCTTCGTCATCCGCCTGCCGGCGGCATAGGATAGGCGACCGCGATGGTGCGTGCGCTCGTCCATGGCACGTGCGTGGCTCTCGGGGATCGCGCCGCATTGCTGCGCGGCGCGCCGGGCGCCGGCAAATCGGACTTGGCGCTTCGTTTCCTGGCGCTCCCGAACGAAGGCGAACTGCGTCCTCTTCTCGTCGCCGACGATCAGGTCCAACTCGATGTGAACGGCGCGATCGTGACCGTCTCCGCGCCCGAAACGCTTGCCGGAATGATGGAGGTGCGCGGGCTCGGCATCCAGGAGATGCCCACTATCGCCGCGGCGCGGCTCGTGCTTGTGTGCGACTTGGTCGCGGCGGATCAGGTGCCGCGCATGCCGCCCGATCCTTGGGATCGAACGGCTCTGGAAGGCGTTGACATGCCGCTGCTGCACCTCTCGCCGTTCGAGGCGTCGGCGCCGTTGAAGTTGAAAATGGCGCTCTTGCGCGCGACCGAACAATAGGCTTTACCGAGGCGGTTTCGGGCTTGCGCCTGACCCCGCACCCGACAAAGATAGCGGCCTTTGGCCGGGCGGCATTCATCCAAGAGGTAGCATGATCGGCGTCGTTATCGTGACCCACGGCAATCTCGCACGCGAGTTCCGCGCGGCGCTCGAACATGTGGTGGGGCCGCAGGAGCAGATCGAGACTGTGTCCATCGGTCCTGACGACGACCTCGATGTCCGCCGCGCGGACATGCTGTCGGCGCTCGACATGGTCGATGCCGGCGAAGGTGTCGTCGTGCTCACCGACATGTTCGGCGGCTCACCATCGAATCTGGCGATCTCCGCCATGGAGCGGCCCAATGTGGAGGTGGTCGCGGGCGTTAATCTTCCGATGCTGGTGAAGCTCGCAAGCGTGCGCGGCGAGTGCGGCCTCGAGGAGGCGATCACCCAGGCCCAAGAGGCCGGACGCAAATATATCAGCGTCGCGAGTCAGATCCTGGCGGCGAATTGAGCACCGTGACCCCGGCGCGCCATATCTCCGGTGAGCGGGAAAAAGGCGTCTTCTTCGCCGAAGTCATGATCCCCAACAAGAAGGGGCTGCATGCGCGCGCCTCGGCTCAGTTCGTGCGCTGCGCCGGCGAGTTCAAGGCCAATGTGCGCGTGAGCCGCGAAGGGCACACCGTGGGCGGCACCTCGATCATGGGGTTGATGATGCTCGCCGCGGGCCAAGGCCACTCGATCCACATCGAGGTGAGCGGCGAGGAGGCGAAAC
>CAYWIA010000135.1:0-5393 GCA_964458245.1 uncultured Methyloceanibacter sp.
CCCGGCCTAAGCCAATTGCCAAGGCCTGAATCCTCAAGGTAAAAATGCTTCGTGGGGAGAAGCGACGCGAGCTTCGAGGGACAGGGCAGAGTCGTGGCCGCGTGCCGATTTCTGACCTAGAGTCTTTCGGGGCGGACATCCGAGGAAACACTCAAGGATGGCGGTTCGGCGCTGTGCGATCAGCCCGGGCCTCCCTGAAAGACGGAAGGCCCAAATGACGCACAATCGACTGATGGCGCTCGCTGGCGCTTTGCTCTTCTTGTCCGCCGCCCCGGCCCTGGCGGCCCCGTGCGGCAACAATTCCGCCGGCTTCGAGCAGTGGAAGCGGCAATTCGCGCAAGAGGCCAAGGCCAACGGCATCGGCCAGCGCGGCATCAATGCCCTGATGAGCACCGGCTACGCGGCGGGCACCATCCGAGCGGACCGCGGGCAAAAGAGCTTCAAGCTCTCCCTGGATCAGTTCATGAAAAAGCGCGGCGCCGCGACCATCGCCTCCCAAGGCAGAGGCAAGAAGCGATCGAACGCCGCGCTGTTCAACGCCATCGAGCGGCAATACGGCGTGCCGGCCGGTCCCTTGATCGCCATCTGGGGCATGGAGACCGCCTTCGGGCGCTATATGGGCAATCAGCACACGCTCTCCGCCGTCGCCACGCTCGCATATGACTGCCGGCGCCCGGAATTTTTCACGGGGCACCTTTACGCGGCGCTTCAGCTCATCGACCGCGGCGCATTGAACCCCGCGCAGCGCGGCGCAATGCATGGCGAGGTGGGCCAGACACAATTCCTGCCGAAATCCATTCTGCTGTATGCGGTCGACGGCGACGGCAACGGCCGCGTCGACCTCAATTCCACCGCCGACGCGCTCGCCTCCACCGCGAACTTCCTGCGCGGCCACGGCTGGCAGCCCGGCGCCGGCTATCAGCCGGGCCAGCCCAACTTCGCGGCGATTCAGGGCTGGAACGCCGCGGGCGTTTATCAGCAGACCATCGCCATCGTCGGCCGGCAGATCGACGGCGGCTAGTCGCTCGGAAAAAGTCAGTCCTCACAACCCGATGGGGTCCACCATGCGGAAATGGAACGTCGCGCCGCTCGTCTTCTTGCTTCTCGCCGGGCTCGTATGGGCCCTGCCCCCGGCGCATGCGGCCGAAGGGGATGTCCCCGGCGGCAAAGACTATCCCGGGATCGGCCGCTTCGCCGGCAGCGTCATCACCGGCTACGAGGCAAAGGACTTCGATGCCACGCGGCTCCAGGCGGCGGCCTTCGCCGACGGAAAGCCGACCGAGGAGTTGCGTCCGGAAGGCCGCATCACGCGCATCGCTTACAAGACCGGGGCCGGACCATCGATGCTCGAAGTGGCGCGCAACTTCGAGACGCAGCTTCAAAAGGCAGGCTTCGAGACGCTGCTCTCCTGCACCACGGACGACTGCGGCGGCATCCCTTTCACCGAGGCGCTGGACATCCTGCCAATTCCGCAAATGTGGGTCGACGGTTTCGATTACCGCTACTATGCGGGCGTGAAGAAGACCGACAGCGGCGAGACCTACGCCACGGTCCTGGTGAGCAAGAACAACGACGAGATCTACGCCCAGCTCGTTGTCGCCGTGGTCGGCGCCATCGAGAACAAGATGATCGACGCCGCCGCCATGGCCAAAGGCCTCGGCGAAGCCGGGCATATCGCGCTCTACGGAATCTACTTCGATACGGACAAGGCGGTCATCAAGCCGGAGAGCGCCCCAACGCTTGCCGAGATCGCCAAGCTCTTGACCGGTGAGCCCGGCCTCAACGTCTTCATCGTCGGCCACACCGACAATCAGGGCGCCTACGCCTACAATATGGATCTGTCCAAGCGGCGCGCCGACGCGGTGGCCGCGGCGCTCGCCAAGAGCTACAAGATCGCACCGGATCGGCTGCGCGCGGCAGGTGTTGGGTTCCTCGCGCCAGTGGCCTCGAACGCAACCGACGAGGGCCGCGCCCTCAACCGGCGCGTGGAGCTTGTTGCGCCGTAGCAGATCGAGACGGAAGGACCGCAAATCAGCATGGCGGCAAGGTCGCGCAAGAACAAAGAGTCCGGACCGGCCGCCACAGGCCGCACCCAATCGTCGAGCAAGGCGCTCGCCACGCAGCTCGGCAAGGTCATCGCGCTTGTACTGGTGCTCGCGCTCGTGCTGCTCATTCAGCGCTATTGCACCGTGCAGCCCGAACCCTTCGGCCCCGAAGCCAGGATCGTGTCCATCGACGGCGATACCTTGCGCGCCGGTGACGGCGCGGAGTACCGCATCTTCGCCATCGACGCGCCGGAGCTGAAGCAGACCTGCGAGGAGGCCAACGGCAAGGAATGGCTGTGCGGCCGCGCCGCGAAGGTGAAGCTGACCAAGCTGATCAACGGCGGCGAGGTGACTTGCGAGGTGAAAGACACCGACCGCTTCGGCCGCAACGTCGCCCTGTGCAGCGCGGCGGGGGTGCCCGACATCGGCGAGGCGCTGGTGCGCGACGGCTACGCCATCGATCTAGGCGGCAAGACCGGCTACGCCTATGCGGATGTGGAGGCCGAAGCCCGCGAGGCCAAGCGCGGCATCTGGCGCGGCAGTTTCCAGCGTCCGTCCGAATGGCGTCAGGACAACCCACGCACGGACTGAGGCCGGCCTGTTCGCACTTGCGTCGAGCCGTAGCCGAGGCAAGCCGTTATTGCGCGGGCGCGTGACCTTGCTTGAAAGTCCAGTAGCGGCCCGCGTCGCTGTTCACCGGCGACAGCCGCGAGCGCTTTCCCGGACGCTTGCCGTGGAGAATGAGATCGCGCAGATCGCCGAGCACGGAATCTGAATCGGCATAGTAGCTGTGGCCGACAAAGTCGGTGCGGATCGCGCTCGCATCGATGGTGTCCACACCGGGGGCAATGGTCACGCCTCCCTCCGTGTCGCCCGCGCGCGGGTACCCGGCAAAGGTTTTCGAGGCCATCAGCGCGTAATCGCCGGAGGAGGCGTAGAGTGTGGTGCCGCCCTCGCCTGCCAGGATCTTCGGCGCGATATCCCGCTTGAAGGTGTCCGCGTCGATATCCGGCGCCGCCAGGATAATCTCGTCGAATTTCTCCCGCATGCTCGGGTCTTCCAGCACGAGCTCCTTCAGCGCGCCGGTCAGCACGCGCGTCCCCATGCTGTGGGCGACGAGATAGATCTTGTCCGCGTCCGACTGTTCGGCGAAGTCCTTGAGAAAAATCTTCAAGTCGAGCTTGGACCACTCGGCGTTGGTCTCGTCCACCTTGTAGGAGGCGTAGCTCGCCTGGGACGGCCAGCTATACAGCACCGGCGCGCCGTCGAAGCCGAGGTCGTAGGTCATCTGCGCCGTGCGCCGCGCCGCATCGACAAAGGTGACGTTGTAACCGTGGACGAAAATGAATGCGGACTTCCGGGAAGACTCTCTCACCCGGTCGGCGACGTCCTCGAAGAACTTGGCCTTGTCCGTCTCGTCCACCGACAGCAGCACCACGAAACGGTCCGGATCGTTGCACCATTCGAGCCGCCAAATGGACGGGGTCTCCAGAGCGCCCAAGCGATGATCGCGCGGGATGCTCACCGTCGCCACGCCGAAGGTTAGCGGACCGCGATCGCCGCCATAGGTTTGCGCAGGGTCCTTCGCGCCGGTATTTTCGCGGTCCGTGGCGTAGAAGACCTTGACCACGGCGTAGGTCGGCTCCTCCCGCTTGAATGCGAAGCGCCGCTGCACCTGCCGGCCGAGCTTCCGCACATTTTCGTAAAGCCGCTCCGCCTCCTCGTCGCGCCCTTCCGCCTTGTAGACGCCGGCAAGGGCCTCCATGGCGGCGACGGTCTTCTCGTTACGCCGGCCGAGAGCAGCCTTGCGGATCGACAGAGCGCGCTTGAAAGACCGCTCCGCCTCCTTGAGGCGCCCTGCCTTCTGATAGAGACGCCCCAGCGCTTCGGCGCTGTCGGCCACCTCCGGGCTGCGCGGACCGAACGCCGCGATGCGGATCTCCAGCGCCTGCTTGAGCAGCGGCTCGGCCTTCAGCAGCTTGGCCTGCTGCTCGAACAAAGACGCGGCCTCCAACAGGGCCGGCACCACGGCCGGCTGATCGGCGCCGTAGCGCTCCCGTGACAGGGCAAGGTAATGCTCCGCCAACCTGGCGGCTTCCGCCGTCTGACCCTTGGCCTGAAGCTCTCGGATCTCCCGCGGCAGCGCCTCGAGCATGCTGAGCCCCACGGCTTTGGCGCGAACGGCGTCGATCCGCGCCTGCAAGGCGGCAACCTGGTCGTCGCGGCCTTTCGCCTGATAGAGCCCCACCAGATTGTTCAAGCTGGTGGCGACCAGCGGGTGGTTCGACCCGAAGGCCTGCTCGCGGATGGCAAGCGCCTGCTTGAGCAAGGCCTCGGCATCCGCATAGCGCTGTTGTTTCTTGTAGAGCCAGCCGAGCCACGTGGCCGCCGTGGCGTATTCGAGGCTGTCTTCGCCGGACGTCTCGCGCGCGAGCGTCACATAGCGCTCGGCCAGCGCGACGGCCTCTCCCATCTCGCCTTTCGCGGCGAGTTCCGGGATCTCAAGGCTGAACGCGGCGAACCGGTCCGCGCTTTCCGCCCGGGCAGAAGTATCGGAGATGAGGAAGAGGGCTTGGGCGATCAGCGCCAACGCCAGTAGCGCCGACGCCGATCGCAAAGCCTTGCCGAAACGGCAATGGTCAAAACTCATGCACGACGCCCCTTGGAGGGAGCGATCGCCGGAGCTGCCTTCTTACGCGGCCTTCGCGTAATAGGACTTCAGCTGATTCATCACCTGCTGCTTGTCGAACTCCGCGCCCATGGCGAGCATGGCGTCGGCGAAGCGGCTCGCAATCTCGGTGATCTGCTCTGGCGAGAGCTGGTTGAGGATACCGATGCGAACCTGCACCGGCTCTGACAGGGTCGGCCAGATGCCGAACCCTTGCGCACGCGCCCCCTGGACCAGCTCCTTCTCCTTGCCGGCAAGCTTGCCCGGCAGATTCAGCACAATGAGGCTCGGCATGTTCGAGGTGACCTCGCAGCCCATGGCCTCGACCGCCTGCTTCAGCGCCTTCTCGTGATACTGGTAGTCCGTCGCCTTACGACGCCGTCCATAGGCCAGAAGAATGCGCAACGCCTCGTGGAACGCCGCCACCGCGTAGCAGGAATGGGTCTGATGGTAGGTCGGTGTCTCCACATCCTTGCCGTCGATGATGCCCCAGTGGCGCGCATCGAGGATCGGGTGGTTCACATAGGTGTAGCAGCCCCGCTTCTTGACGATCTCGATGGCCTTGTCGGTGAAGCTGACCGGCGCATAGGTGAGCGGCAGCGACAGCACACCCTTCTGCGGACAGGACGCCCAGGCGACCACGCCCGGATAGTCGTCGATGTTGAAGTCGCCGACGCCGA
>CAYWIA010000136.1:0-2371 GCA_964458245.1 uncultured Methyloceanibacter sp.
GCTGCGCTCTTTCCCGTCGACGGCAAGAGCCACGTGGACCTGCTCAAGAAGGCCGATTCTCGCATGTACGGGATGAAAAGGGCCTCCGGCGGCCGCCACGAAAAGTGGCTCGCCTAGGACCTGAGCCACGATCGTCCGCGTCCTGCGACGCGGCTCAGAAAGTCGGCTCGCCTCGATTGCTGCCCCGGTCCAAGATGCGGCTTCATGAGCATTGATGACACCATTGTCGCGCCGGCCTCGGGCGCCGGCCCCGCTGCCGTCGCCGTCATCCGCATCTCGGGGCCGCGCACCCGCGCCGTGCTCGAGGCCTTGGTCGGCCGCTTGCCGAGCCCGCGCCGGGCGTCCTTACGCGACATCGGCATGCCCCTGATCGACAAGGGGATCGTGCTGTGGTTCCCGGGCCCCGCCAGTTTCACCGGCGAGGACATGGCCGAGCTGCAGGTCCATGGCAGCCGCGCCGTGGTGCAGGCCGTGGTCGAGGCGGTGCTCGCGGTCGAGGGCACGCGTCTGGCCGAGCCCGGCGCCTTCGCCCGCCGCGCTTTCGAGAACGGCAAGCTAGATCTCACCGAGGTCGAAGGCCTGGCCGATCTCATCAACGCGGAGACGGAGGCGCAGCGGCGCCAAGCCTTGGCCCAATCCGAAGGCTCGTTGCGGCGCCTGTACGAAGGCTGGCGCGCCGAGCTCTTGAAGGCTCAAAGCTTCATGGAGGCGGGGCTCGACTTCGCCGACGAGGCGGACGTCGCGGTCGATGTTGCCGTCAAGGCGAACGCCATCGTCGCGCCGCTGCTTCAATCGATAGAGGCGCATCTCGCCGACCGCAGCGGCGAGCGTTTGCGTGACGGCTTGCGCGTGGTGATCGCCGGTCCGCCCAATGCCGGCAAGTCGTCGCTCTTGAATGCGCTCGCCAAGCGCGACGCGGCCATCGTTTCGGAGGAGGCGGGGACAACGCGCGACGTCATCGAGGTCCATCTCGATCTCGGCGGCCTGCCGGTTATCCTCGCTGACACCGCGGGGATACGAGCGGGGCGGGGGGAGGTCGAGCAGGAAGGCATCCGCCGCGCGCTCGCCCGGGCGGAAGATGCCGACCTCGTTCTCTGGGTGATCGATCCCACGGATCCGGTCTGGAACCCGCCGGCGCCGCTCGCCGTCAAGGACGTGGTATTTGCGCTCAATAAATCCGATCGGGGCGTGCCGCCGGCGCATAGTAATGCGGTAATGGACCTACTGGTTCTTTCGGCCAAAACCGGCGCCGGGCTCGACGCGCTGATCGACCGGCTGGCCGCTCTTGCAGGCGCCGAAAGTGCCGGATCAGGCCACATATCGCTGACCCGCGCCCGCCACAGGACCGAACTCGTGTCATCCCGGGACGCTTTGCAACGTTTTGTTAACCATAATCGCTCGGCGGAGCTGAAAGCTGAGGAATTGAGGATTGCGGCCCGCCATCTGGGCCGTTTGACCGGCCTGATCGACGTGGAGGAGGTGCTGGGGGCCATCTTCGCCGAGTTCTGCATCGGCAAGTAGGGACCCGCCCGCCGCCCGCGATTGATTCACGTGAAACAGTGCCGCTTCAGGGCTTTGACGGCGCGCGCGGGACCGACTACTTACCGGCCATGATCAAGGGTATCGGCAAGGGTTTCGACGTGGTCGTCATCGGCGGCGGGCACGCCGGCTGCGAGGCTGCAGCGGCGTCCGCGCGCCTCGGCGCCCGGACCGCGCTTCTCACCCACCGCTTCGACACGATCGGTGAGATGTCCTGCAACCCGGCCATCGGCGGCCTCGGCAAGGGCCATTTGGTGCGCGAGATCGATGCGCTCGACGGGCTCATGGGCCGCGTGGCTGACGCCGCCGGCATTCAGTTCCGGGTGCTCAACAAGTCCAAGGGCCCGGCCGTGCAAGGCCCGCGCGCCCAGGCCGACCGCAAGCTCTACCGCCAGGCCATGCAGGCGGCGATCTCGGAGACCGCTGATCTCGAGGTTGTCGAGGCCGCGGTCGAGGACCTGATCGTCGACGGCGACCACGTTGTGGGGGTCGTGACGACCGACGGCCGCAGCTTTACCGCCGGTGCGGTCGTGCTCACCACCGGTACGTTCCTGAACGGCCTCATCCATATCGGCGAGACCCAGATCCCGGCAGGGCGTATGGGCGAGGCGCCGGCGCTCGGTCTGTCCGGGCGGCTCTATGGGTTGGGGTTCCGCATGGGACGTCTCAAGACGGGCACGCCGCCCCGTCTCTACGGCACCACGATCGCCTGGGAGCGGCTCCAGGAACAGCAGGGCGATGTGCCGCCCGTGCCGTTCTCATTCCTCACCGAGGCCATCGCGACGCCTCAGGTGCCTTGCCACATCACGCATACGACCGAAGCGACCCACGC
>CAYWIA010000136.1:2471-5233 GCA_964458245.1 uncultured Methyloceanibacter sp.
GGCACCACGGGCTACGAGGAGGCGGCCGGGCAGGGGCTCATCGCCGGTCTCAATGCGGCTCTGGTGGCGTCTGGCGCGAAGGAGCCCTTCGCCGTCACCCGCGCCGACGGCTATATCGGCGTGATGATCGACGATCTGGTGACCCGCGGGGTGACCGAGCCCTACCGCATGTTCACAAGCCGCGCCGAGTACCGGCTGATGCTGCGCGCCGACAATGCCGATCAGCGGCTCACGCCGCTTGGCATCGCCGTCGGCTGCGTGGGTGAGGCGCGGCGCACGGCCTTCGAAACCAAGCGGGAAAAGCTCGAAGCGGGCGCCGCGCTGCTCGGCGGTCTCACCCTCACGCCGGACGAGGCGGCGAAGGCTGGCCTCACCATCAATCGCGACGGCCGCAAGCGCAGTGCCTTCGACCTTCTGAGTTACCCCGAAATCGGCCTCGCCCGGCTCGCTCGAATCTGGCCCGAGATCGGCGCGATCGATGAGGGCATCGCGAGCCAGCTCGCGGTCGATGCGCGCTACGCCGTCTACATCGCCCGCCAGGAGCTGGACGTGGCCGCCTTCCGCAAAGACGAGGGGGTCGCCATCCCTGACGGCTTTTCGTTTGATGCCCTCCCGGGCCTCTCCAACGAGATCCGCCAGAAGCTCCTGCGCCACAAGCCGGCGAGCCTCGGCCAAGCCGCGCGCCTCGATGGCATGACGCCTGCCGCGCTGATGCTGCTCCTGGCGCATTTGAAGAAGGGCGCGGCGGCGAAAAGCGCATGAGAGCGAGCCCTAAGCGACTCGCCCTCATCGAGGGTCCTGAATCGTTCGCCGAAGCCTTTAATGTTCCACATGAAACAATTCTGGCCCTGCGCCGCTATGCGGACCTGCTGGCGCACTGGCAGAGATCGATCAATCTCGTCGCGCCCTCGACCCTTCCCGATGTCTGGTCGCGGCACTTTGCCGACTCCGCGCAACTGCGCGGGCTTGCGCCGGACGCCCGACTCTGGCTCGATCTTGGTTCGGGCGCAGGGTTCCCCGGGCTCGTAATCGCCGTCCTGCAGGCCCAAGTGCCGGATTTCCGCATGCACATGGTCGAATCGAACCGCAAGAAATGCGCCTTCCTCGCCGAGGTCGCTCGCGCCAGCCAGGCCCCTGTGGACATCCACGCCATGCGTATTGAAGACCTTCCGGAAAAAGCTCAAAGCCTAAGACCGGATGTGGTCAGCGCGCGCGCGCTTGCGCCGTTGCCCCGCCTACTAGAGCTCGCAGAGCCGTTCGTCGGGGAAGGAACCAGGGGGCTGTTCCTGAAAGGTCGCGAGACAGAGGCCGAGATCGAGGCCGCGCAAGCCGGGTGGGATTTCGCGTTCCGCCTGCATCCCAGCCTGACCGACGAGCACGCTCGCATCGTCGAGCTGACGGGCCTGCGGCGGAGGGCGTCATGAGCCGTGCCGCCACCCGCGTCCTTGCGCTTGCCAACCAAAAAGGCGGCGTCGGCAAAACCACCACGGCAATCAATCTCGGCACGGCGCTCGCCGCCGTCGGCGAGCGCGTGCTGATCATCGATCTCGACCCGCAAGGCAATGCCTCCACTGGGCTCGGCATCGAGCAGCGCAACCGCTCGACCTTCGATGTCCTCACCGGCGACGCGACGATCCTGGAGGCCAAGGTCGCGACCCATGTGCCGCGGCTCTCGATCGTGCCGGCCACGATCGACCTCATGTCGTTCGAGCGGGAGGCGGGGAACGCGAGCGGCAAGCACTATCGCTTTCGGGATTGCCTTGCGGAGCTGACGGCATCCGAAAGCGTGGACGAACGAACGACCTATGTCCTCATCGACTGTCCGCCGTCGCTTAATCTGCTCACCCTCAACGCCTTGGCGGCGGCCGACGCCGTGCTCGTGCCGCTGCAATGCGAGTTCTTCGCGCTCGAAGGCCTCGCCCAGCTCCTGAGCACGGTCGAGGAGATCAGGGTTCGCCTCAATCCCAAGCTTCGCATCCACGGCGTGGTGCTCACCATGTACGACCAGCGCACAAGCCTGTCGGACCAGGTGGTCGAGGACGTGCGCGCGGTGCTCGGCGAGAAGGTCTACACCACGGTCATTCCGCGCAATGTGCGCGTCGCGGAATCACCGTCTCACGGCAAGCCGGTGCTTCTTTACGATTACAAATGCTCCGGCAGCCAAGCCTATATCCAGCTCGCGTCCGAGGTGATCGAGCGCGAGCGCCGGATACGGGCGGCATGATGCGGATGGCCCCGGCGGCCCAACACTGGAGATAAAAGATGGCGGTCAGCGCACAGAAGAAACGCTTGGGTCGAAGTCTGGCATCGCTCATCGGCGAGGACGCCGAGGAGGCGGGAGGCCGCGCCGACCAGCAAACCGTGCCGCTCTCGGCGTTGAAGGCCAGCCGTTTCAATCCGCGACGGGATTTCTCGGACGCGCAACTCGAGGAGCTTGCCACCTCGATCCGTGAGCGTGGTCTCGTCCAGCCCCTGGTGGTTCGGCCGCTGGAGGGTGGAGACCGCTTCGAGATCGTCGCCGGCGAGCGGCGCTGGCGCGCGGCGCAGCGCGCGAACCTGCACGAGGTGCCGGTCGTCATCCGGGCGCTGTCGGACCAGGAAGCGATCGAGGTCGCCATCATCGAGAACGTCCAGCGCGAGGACCTGAACGCCATCGAGGAGGGCGAGGGCTATCACGCCCTGATGCAAGGCCACGGCTATACCCAAGAGGACCTTGCCAAGGTGATCGGCAAGAGCCGCAGTCACCTCGCCAACACGCTCCG
>CAYWIA010000137.1:0-5175 GCA_964458245.1 uncultured Methyloceanibacter sp.
TCTATCCGGATGGCGAGCCGGGCGCCGCCGACTCCGATGGCGACTCTGACGCCGCTATGGATGCCGAAGAGCCGGCCGCGGAAGAGCCGGCGGGTGAAGCGGTGATGGAAGAGGACACCATGGAAGTCGAGACGCCTGACGGCGACGCCGTCATGGAGGAAGACACCATGGAGGTCGAGACCCCAGAAGGCGGAGCCATGATGGAGGAGGACACCATCGTCGTCTCCCCTGAAGTCTCCGAGGATGCGCCGTCCGAGCCGCACAAAGGCGAGGGTCCGTCGCCGAGCCAGCCGCAGCCGGTCTATCCGGACGGGGAGCCGGAGGGCCTCTAGGCTTCAACGATCGCGAGCAGATCAAAGCAAAAGGCCTCCCCCTCGGGAGGCCTTTTTGGTGTACGTGACGCGGCGATCTTTCGAACGCGCGGTCTTGCGGGCCCGTCGTCCGAATGCACTATGATGGGCAAAGTGAAACGTGGGTGACGGTAGATGAAAGCGCGCATCAAATGGGTCGAGGACCGCACGTTCGTCGGCGAGTCCGGCAGTGGGCACAAGATCGCGTTTGGAACAGCCCACGGACCCGATGGCCTCAAGCCAGGACCAAGCGCCATGGAGTTGGTGCTGATCGGCATGGGCGGCTGCGCGGCATACGATGTGGTTCATATCCTCGAGAAGGGCCGCGAGGCGGTCGAGGACGTCGCCGTCGAACTTGACGCCGAGCGCGCGGAGACGGACCCGAAGGTGTTCACCAGCGTCCACATGCATTTCGTGGTGAAGGGCCGGGCGCTTGCGCCGAAGAAGGTTGAGCGCGCCATTGCCCTTTCGGTCGAGAAATACTGCTCGGCCTCCGCCATGATTGCCAAGACGGCCACGGTCACCCACGACTTCGAGGTCGTCGATACCGCCGCGGGGGCGGCGTCCATCGACAGGATGTCAGAGATCTAGGCTGTAGCCGCCGGCCACCGGTCGCGCCTTGCGTGGGCTCGGTTCAGTCTTCGTCCGAAGACACGACCGCCTTGCCGATCGTGCCGCTGTCGGTGCCGAACCAAACGACGCCGCTCTCCGGATGGTACATCATGTGGCGGATCGTGCCGCCGCCCGAGGGCACCGGCCTCACCGACACGATCTTCTCGCTCTTCGTATCGAACCCGACAAATTGATTTGGCTGGGGCCCCGTCTCGACGATCCAGAGCCGCCCATCGCCGCCAAGCGCCGTGCCGTAGGGCAGGCTTTTGTCGCCCGAGGGCAGGGTCCATTCGTCGAACGCCTCGGTTTTCGGATCGTAACGTCCGAGCTTGCCGCGCGTGTAGTCGGAATACCAGACACGCCCGTCGTCGGTGACCTCGAGGCGTCTCGGCCGGGCGCCTTCCTCGGGGATCGTGTATTCGGCGATTTTGAGTGTCTCGGGATCCACGGAGGCGAGCTTGTTGGTGCCGAGCAGCGCGATCCAAGGCGTGCCGTCCGGCGCGACCTTGATGCCATAGGGCCGTGCCCCTTCGGTAGGAACGGGCATGAGATCGACCGCGCGGTCGGCCATCGCCATCCGGCCGATGAAATTGCCGTTCTGCACCGTGAACCAGATGTGGCTTTGGTCGGCGTCGAACACGAGCGTGTGCGGGTCCCCCGCCTTCGGGTCGGGCATTTCCACACGCTCGATCTCGTCCTTTTTCGGATCGTAGCGTCCGATATAGGCGTTGCGATTGCCCGCGAACCAAACAATGCCGCTCTTGTCGACAATCAGGTTGTGCGGGCCGGCCCCTTCGCCGAGATCGCGCTTGCCGAACTTGCCGCTCGAAGGCGTCAGGCGCGCGAGATAGCCGTCCGTTTGGCCGACGAACCAGATTTCGTCCGGACCCGCCGCGAAAGGATCGCGGGGGCGTCCCTCATAGGGCACGTTCCATTCGCGAATCTCGATGCGATTTTGGGTGTCGGCAGAGACGGCAGGCGCCGCGAACAAGAACGACCATGCAATCGAGGCGGTGGCGGCAGAGCGGAAGGACGGCGCAAACATGAGGGTCTCCTTAAGACAGCGGTTTCGACCTTACCGATGTCCTAGCCGTCTGATTGGCCGATGGTGTGGCGAAACAAGCCAGGCGATCAGCACCGCGTGAGGGGGCTTTCCCGGGCGCTAATGCCGGAAGTGGCGCATCCCGGTGAAAACCATGGCGAGGTCCGCTTCGTCGGCGGCAGCGATCACCTCCTCGTCACGCATCGAGCCGCCCGGCTGGATTACCGCGGTGGCGCCCGCCTCCGCCACCACCTGTAGCCCGTCCGCAAAGGGGAAGAAGGCGTCGGACGCGGCCACGGCGCCGATCGTCAGCGGGGCGTTCAGGGTTAGCGCGTCCGCCGCGTCTTGGGCCTTGCGCGCGGCGATGCGCGCCGAGTCTACGCGGGACATCTGTCCGGCCCCGATGCCGACCGTGGCTCCGTCCTTGGCGTAGACGATGGTGTTCGATTTCACGTGCTTGGCGACGGCAAGGGCGAACACGAGATCGGCGAACTCCTGGTCGGTGGGCTTCCGCTTGGTCACCACTTTGAGATCGTGCGCATCAACCATGCCGTTGTCGCGCGCCTGCACCAGGAAGCCGCCCGCCAGCGAGCGGAAGTTCACCCCGTCTGCGCGCGGATCCGGCAGGCCCCCGGCGAGCAACAGGCGCAGATTCTTCTTCGCGGCGATGATCTCTTTGGCCTCGTCGCTCGCGTCCGGCGCGATGATCACTTCGGTGAAGATCTTGACGATCTCGCTTGCCGCGTCTGCATCGAGGTCCCGGTTCAGCGCCACGATGCCGCCGAACGCGCTCACGGAGTCGCAAGCCAAAGCCTTCTCATACGCTTCGGCGAGCGTCGTCGCGATGGCCACGCCGCACGGGTTGGCGTGCTTGATGATGGCGACGGCAGCCGACTGCTTGGGATCGAACTCGGCGACGAGCTCATAGGCCGCGTCCGTGTCGTTGAGGTTGTTGTACGACAGCTCCTTGCCCTGCACCTGCACGGCGGAAGCGACGCCCGGACGCTGCTCGGCGGTGCGATAGAATGCGGCCCATTGATGCGGATTCTCGCCATAGCGCAGCGCGTATTCCAGTGTTCCGGCGATCACGCGCTTATCCGGCGTGTGCTCGTCCAGCTCGCCGGCAAACCAGGTGGCGATGGCCCCGTCATAGGCGCCCGTATGCGCGAAGGCCTTTGCCGCCAGCTCCTTGCGAAAGCCGAGAGTGGTCCCGTCATGGCGGTCGATCTCGTTCAGCACGTGCGCATAGTCGGCCGGGTCAACCACCACGGCGACGCCCGCATGGTTCTTCGCCGCGGCGCGGATCATGGCCGGCCCGCCGATATCGATATTCTCGATGCAGGTGTCGAAATCGCTCCCTGCGCGCACGGTCGCCTCGAACGGGTAGAGATTCACCACGAGCAGATCGGTGGCCGGGATGCCGTGCTCCTCGAGCGCCGCTTCGTGCTCGACGTTGCCGCGCGCCGCGAGCAGGCCGCCGTGAATTCTCGGGTGCAGCGTCTTGACCCGTCCGTCCATCATCTCCGGGCTGCCGGTCACCTCCGCCACGTCGATGACGTCGAGCCCGGCGTCACGCAGTGCCTTGGCGGTGCCGCCGGTCGAGACCAGTATGATGCCGCGGTCCGCCAGCGCCCTGGCGAAGTCGACAAGGCCCGTCTTGTCGCTGACCGAAAGCAGCGCCCGGGCAATCTTCTGAGTCTCCATAAGTCTAAGCGTCGCTTTCGTCGGCAGTGCCGGCGTCGTTAGGGTCGACCAGCGGATGCGCTTCGGCTTCCTCGCCCGTCTTTTCGAGGTTCCACACGATGCGGACCTCGCGTGCTTCCCCCATCATCCCGCTCAGCACGATCTGCGAGGTAGCCTGCGGCCCGCGTGGATCGGCAAGCAGCACGCTCTCCTCCATTGTCATCTCCTCGGCGTTGGAGCTGAGCCGCCAAGTCTCGCCGTTGCGCAGGATCAGGGTCGCCGCGGTGCCGTCGCCGACGATTTGCGCTTTCACGGTGGGATGCAGATGGAAGCGGATGGCGTAGGCGCCGCCGATCAAGCCGCCGTCGGGACTCTTGAGCCCGCGCGTCGAGACCTTGTCCTCGGCACTGATCAGGTTCCCCGACGGTGCAATCAGGATCTGCCGCGAATGGCTCACGCCGTAGCGGCCCATATAGCCGTCATGCGAGCCCTTGATGCGCAGATTGTCGCCTTGATCTGAGAAGGCGCCTTGCGGATTGAGCGGTCCTGAAAGTGTGGCGTCCGCCGGCGGCTCGGCACCGTTGGCCATGCCGGAGAACTCAGCAAGCGAGTCTTCCTCGAGGCTGAGCGTGGAATGGGCCGGGGTGGTGCGGGCGAACAGCCGCCAGTCGTCGTGGTCGGGTGTGGGCGTGCCGCAATTGATGATCACGGGCGCTTCGTTCGAGCTCATCTCGAAGGACATGAACCCCGCATGGGCCTCTCGAGTGAGCGAGGTCACCGGCGGCGGCCCGAGATCGCAGATGATTAGCGTGGTCCCTGCCTCGACCCGGACATAGCCGGAATTGGCGGCCGTGCGGACCGGCGCACCTTCGATGTCGTCATAGGCAAGCACGGTGGCGAGCGCGTCGGTCGGCGTCGGCCCTGCGCCGTTGAAGCGCGCCATGGTGCCGTCGCCGAGCCGGAAGAAGCGCAGCATCGGCATGATCCGGTCGATCGCGTCGGTGAGCTCTTTGGGCGGGGTGCGGTCGCGCGCCACGAAGCACTGACGCAAGGGCAAAAGATCGAGCAGAAGTTCGATCAGCGCTTCTGGGTTCCGCGAAATGTGCCCGCCATCGGGCAGAATCTGCCGATTGAGCTCCCGGCAGAAGGGTTTGGTGTAGCGGTCGACCACCGCCTGCTGGTCGGCGATGCACAGGCCTGCATAGAGCAGCGCCGTGAGCGTTAGGAGCCGCGGCACGCCGTCCGGCGTATCGCGATAGCTCGCCGACAAATAGCGGAGCTGCGTGGTGAGCGCCTTCAGGAAAGCCTCGTAGGCTTGCGGCTCGCCCGCATCGAGGATCAGCACCGAGTTGGACAGCCAGGAGATCACCCGGCGGCCGACGATCTCCGGCTGCCAGGCAAGCCCGTGGATCTGGCGCCGCAGGCGGATGAAGTCGTGGACCAGCGCCTTGGCCTGCTCGCGCGACAGCTCGCTGTCGGCGGCGCGCA
>CAYWIA010000138.1:0-2731 GCA_964458245.1 uncultured Methyloceanibacter sp.
GGCGTGCTCTACGGCATCGCCGCCGGCCTGCCGATCATGAAGCGCCAAGGCTTCGGGCATTTCGTCAACATCTCGTCCGTCGCGGGCCACGTCGTCTTCCCCTCGGGCGCGGTGTACTGCGCGACGAAGTTTGCCGTGAACGCTCTCTCCGAGGGGCTCCGCCAGGAGAACAGCGACATCCGCGTGACGGTCATCTCGCCGGGCGCAACGGAGTCCGAACTCGCCGACACCATCACCCATGACGAGACGGCGAAGATGGTCGACGGGCTTCGCGCGAGCGCCATTCCCGCCCAGGCCATTGCCGACGCGGCGGCTTACGCGATCGGCCAACCACCCGAAGTCGACATCAACGACATCATCGTGCGGCCCACGGTGCAGGCTCTCTAGCGGCTAGAGGAACGGGGCGGCGATGGAGATGATCGCGGCAATCACCGCCGCCCCGATCACGCTGAGCAGCGCGCCGGCGCGCAGCATTTGCGGCAACGGGACATAACCCGTGCCGAACACCAGCGCGTTGGGCAGTGTCGCAACAGGCAGCATATAGGCCGAGGAGGCGGCGAGGGCGACGGGCACGGCGACGAGCAGCGGCGCCACCTCGGCGCCGATCGCGAGGCTCCCGGCGATGGGCAAGAACGCAGCTGCGGTGGCCGTATTGCTCATGAGTTCGGTGAGAAACACGATGAGCAGAGCGACCCCGAGGATGAGCACGGCAAGCGGCATGGCGTGCAGGAAAGAAAGTCCGTTGCCGATCCAAACGGCCAGACCCGACGTGTCGATCGCGTAGGCGAGGCTGAGGCCGCCGCCGAAGAGAACGAGAATGTCCCATGGCGCACGCTGCGCCGTCGGCCAATCCAGCAGAAACGTCCGTCGCGGCCAGTCCGCCGGAATGGCGAACAGGGCGATGGCTCCCGCAATCGCGATGCCGGCCTCGCCGATCTTGAGGCCAATAAGCGCATCGACCCAGGGATAGACGATCCAGGCAACGGCGACGACGGCGAACACCGCCGCGACGCGTTTCTCGGGCCGGGTCGGAGGGCCCATCTCGCGGAGCATTTCGGCGACCCGTTCGGTCTCGGTTCCGCTCAGCGCGTCGGAGAACCGGAAGATGAGCCGCGTGAGCATCAAAAACGCGAAGCCGAGCATCACGAGCGCAACAGGCACCCCGAGCGCCATCCATTCGACAAACGTGACCTCGATCTGAAAGGTCTGGTCGAGATAGCTCGCGGCAAGGGCGTTGGGCGGCGAGCCGATCAAGGTTCCCATTCCCCCGATCGAAGCCGCGTAGGCGACGCCCAACATCATGGCGCCTGCGAAACTGACGCCGTCTTTTCCGCGTCCGCCTGCGCCCGACTGGACCACGGAGATGAGCGACACGGCGATGGGAAGCATCATGATGGTCGTGGCGGCATTCGTGATCCACATGCTGAGCGCGGCGCTCGCCAGCATCACGCCGCCGACGAGATTGAGCGGCCGGTTGCCGACGCGCAGGATGATGTGAAAGGCGATCCGCCTGTGCAGGTTCCAGCGCTCGATCGCAAGGGCGATGAGGAAGCCGCCGAACAGCAGGAAGACGACGGGATTGGCGAAGGGCATGGCGGCCGCGTGGATATCGGCGATGCCGAGCAAGGGCACCATCACCATCGGCAGGAGCGCCGTGACGAAAAGGGGCAGCGCCTCCGTGGCCCACCAGATGGCCATCCACAACGCAAGTGCGGCGGTGGCCCAGCCCGTGTCCGAGAGTCCGGCGGGAGCAGGGTTGAGCAGCACCGCCAGGAACACGATGGGCCCCAGCAAGAGGCCGACGAGCTGGTAGGTCTTATAGTCGGCTGCCGTCCGCCCCTGCTCGAGCATGATCCCCCGCCCAGACCGCTAGTTCTTGCACGATTCAGCCCACGCCCTCACGCCATTCCCAATAGCCTTTGGCGCGAAGCTCGCACGCGGGACACGTCCCGCAGCCATAGCCCCAGTCGTAGCGCGTGCCGCGCGCGCCCTTGTAGCAGGTGTGGGTCCGCTCAACGATGAGGGTGACGAGCGCATCGCCGCCAAGGTCGTGCGCCAGCGCCCATGTCTCGGCCTTCGAGCGCGACATCAGAGGCGTCTCGATCGCAAAGTCGATATTCGTGCCGAGCCGGATGGCCTCTTGCAGGGCGCGAAGCGTCGCATCGCGGCAATCGGGATAGCCGGAATAGTCCGTCTCGCACATCCCGCCGACCAGGACGTTGAACCCGCGGCGGTAGCCGAGCGCCGCGGCGTAGACGAAGAAGGCGAGGTTCCGTCCCGGCACGAAACTGGACGGGAGACCGGACTCCAATATGACGATCTCGGCGTCGGTGGTCAGCGCCGTCTCGCCGATCGCCCCGAAGCTCTTGAGATCGAGCATATGATCGGGCCCGAGCCGGTCTTCCCATTGCGGGAAACGGCGGACGATCTCCTCGCGCACGCGCTTGCGGCAGTCGAGCTCGATGCCGTGCCGTTGCCCGTAGTCGAAGCCCACCGTTTCGACCCGCCGATAGCGGTCGAGCGCATAAGCGAGGCACACGGTGGAATCCTGGCCTCCGGAGAACAGGACCAGCGCGCCGTCGGCGGTCATGCGCTCAGAAGCTCCGGCCGTCGATGGCCTTCACCGGCAACGAGGCGGGATCCACGTCTTCGAGGCAGCGCACGTTAATGGCGACCATCTTCGATCCGTCGGGGGCCACGCCGCGGGCGAACGAGGCGACCCCGCAGGTGC
>CAYWIA010000138.1:2831-5148 GCA_964458245.1 uncultured Methyloceanibacter sp.
GGTGGACGATCTTCTTGTTGAACTGGTAGTCGGTGAGGTCGTCGTCGCCCGACAGCAGCGTGAATTGCTGGTCCGGCACGAACGTCAAGAGCGAGCCGCGCTTCTGGCACATCGAGCAATTGCACGATAGGACCTCGCCGATGTCGGCCTCCACCTCATAGAGGACACGGCCGCAGTGGCAGCCACCGGTGTGTTTCGTCATTGGCTCTACCTCGAATGCCTATCAGCCTCATCTTAAGGCCCATATACACCTTCCGCTCTCGAGCCGCCTAGGCTAAGACGGCCCCGAATTGTTTTGGGGGTCCCGCATGACAGCCATCGCCACCATCATCGGCCGTGAAATCTTGGACAGCCGCGGCAATCCGACCGTGGAGGTCGATGTCGTTCTCGAGGACGGCCATCACGGTCGCGCGGCCGTGCCGTCCGGTGCGTCCACGGGCGCCCACGAAGCGCATGAATTGCGCGACGGCGGCTCCCGCTACGGCGGCAAGGGGGTGCAGAAGGCGGTCGAGGGCGTGAACGGCGAGATCCGCAAGGCGCTCGACGGCTTCGATGCCGACGATCAGAGCGGGCTCGACCAGCTGCTGCGCGATCTCGACGGCACCGAGAACAAGAAGCGGCTCGGCGCCAACGCCATTCTCGGCGTGTCGCTGGCCGCGGCCAAGGCGGCGGCCGCCTCCCACGAGCAGCCGCTCTACCGCTATCTCGGCGGCGAGGAGGCGACGCTGCTGCCGGTTCCGATGATGAACATCGTCAACGGCGGCATGCACGCCGACAACCCGATCGACTTTCAGGAATTCATGATCGTGCCGGTCGGCGCGGCGTCGATCGCCGAAGCCGTGCGCATGGGCGCGGAGGTGTTCCACACGCTGAAGCAGGGCCTGCACGATGCGGGCCTCGGCACCGCGGTCGGCGACGAGGGCGGTTTCGCGCCCAATATCGAGTCGACGCGCGCGGCGCTGGACTTCGTCATGAACGCGATCGAAACCGCCGGCTACCACCCGGGCAAGGACATGTATCTTGCGCTCGACGTGGCGGCGACGGAGTTCTTCAAGGACGGACGCTACGTGCTCGCCGGCGAGAACCGCACGCTGACCTCCGAGGAAATGGCCTCCTATCTCGCCGATCTCGTCGGCAACTATCCGATCTTCTCCATCGAGGACGGCATGTCGGAAGACGATTGGGACGGCTGGCGCACGCTGACGGAAGCGCTCGGCGACCGGGTGCAGCTCGTGGGCGACGATCTGTTCGTCACCAATGTGACGCGCCTGAAAGAGGGCATCGACAAGCACATCGCCAACGCCATCCTCGTGAAGGTCAATCAGATCGGCACCCTGTCGGAGACGAACGACGCGGTCAAAATGGCGCACGACGCCGGCTACGCCGCGGTGATGTCGCACCGTTCGGGCGAGACCGAGGACACCACAATTGCCGATTTGGCGGTCGCCACCAATTGCGGGCAGATCAAGACAGGCTCGCTCGCCCGGTCCGACCGGGTGGCGAAATACAACCAGCTCATCCGCATCGAGGAGGAGCTGGGGCCGAAGGCCCGCTATGCCGGCGCCTCGGTCCTGAAGCGCTGAGGAACCGCGTTCGGGTAACCGCACCTTAACCGCCGCCGTTCGATGTTCGTGATTCGCTGTCCGGGGAGGGGTCATTGCGGTTCACTGCGTTCGTCTTTCCGCTGCTTGCCTTGAGCGCGGGCGGCTATTTCGGCTATCACCTGCAAAACGGGGATCACGGGCTCAAGTCCCGCGCCGAGCTGCAACGGCAGGTGGATGTGCTCGAGGGAGAGCGCGCAGGGCTGGCCGAGGTCCGCCAGAGGATCGAGCGCGACGTCGCGCTCCTCCAGCCGGAAAATCTCGACCCCGACATGCTGGACGAGCGCGCCCGCGCCATCCTCAACCTGGCCCATCCGGACGATCTGGTGATGATGAAGCGCCGCGCGCCGGACCCGACCGGGCCGCTCCGCTAGCCGCAGGTCCTCGCGGTCAGGCGCCGCACCCTCAAGCTTCCTGCGCCGTTTGTTCTCGTGCTAGTTTTTCGCGCGCGGACGGACTTTGTTTTGAGTCGAGGAGGCCGGAGTGAACAGCCCAAGCCTGACGCCTGGAGCCACCAATTTCTGGCTGGATCAGGCGCGCGAGCGGCAGGCCGCCGAGGCCAAGAAGCCGCGCCTTTCCCCTGACGAGGAGCTCGAGGCCTACCGCAACATGCTGTTGATCCGCCGCTTCGAGGAGAAGGCGGGCCAGCTCTACGGCATGGGCTTCATCGGCGGCTTCTGCCACCTCTATATCGGCCAGGAGGCTGTCGTCACGGG
>CAYWIA010000139.1:0-5118 GCA_964458245.1 uncultured Methyloceanibacter sp.
GAGCTGAAGATGGAAGAGGTGGAGCGCTTCGAGATGATGCCCCACCCGATCGAGTACGACATGTATTACAGCGTCTAGGCCGCTTCAGGCTTAGAGCGTTCAGACGAAGACGGGGCGACCGCTTACCCAAGCGGCCGCCCCTCTTTCGCCCGGCCTTGCAAACCTCTAGCCCTTTTCCTCCCGCGTTCCCCCGTCGGACACGGGAAGCCATTGGTTCTTGCCAGGCTCCCCCAAACTCATCAGCCTTTCGGCTACATCAAATAAAACACCCCGTAGATCAGAGCTCCGCCGCCGGCCAAGACCAGCCACGATTTGTTGTCGCGGTACCAATCGTCCATCATGGAGGGCAGGCCGAAGATCACGACGCGGCCGAGCGACAGGGTGATGAAGGCCGCGATCAGACCGAGCACCCATAGCGACAGGTTCGTCTTCGGCGCGCCCTGCCCCGCATCGACCACCATCATGCCGGCATTGCTCGCGCCGAGATTTACGGCGCCCCAGATGGCCGCCGCCGCCGCTCCCACCAGCATGGCGTATCGGATCAACATGCCGCGTAAATTCCCCTCGATTTGGGATGAATTTTAGCGACACGCAGGTAAAGAAACGGAAAAGCCGTAGACTTAAGCGGGGGTTTAACGGTGACCCAAA
The DNA here is from genome assembly GCA_964458245.1 of uncultured Methyloceanibacter sp. Classification (GTDB taxonomy): domain Bacteria; phylum Pseudomonadota; class Alphaproteobacteria; order Rhizobiales; family Methyloligellaceae; genus Methyloceanibacter. The sequence continues at coordinate 649 of CAYWIA010000139.1, forward strand.
ACGCTCACGCCGCCTTCCACTTGATGGAACAGCCGATGGAGGGCGTCTGGGCTCGCGGGCCTTGGCCTGTCTCGGCGACTTGCTTCATCGCCTCGAACAATTCGCGGCGCACGCCGGGGCCTGCGGGGTCGCGGCCGCTCTCGTCGAGCCGGCCGCGATACTGAAGTTCCAGGTCTTTATTGAAGCCGAAATAGTCCGGCGTGCAGGCCGCGTCATAGGCGCGGGCGACATCCTGGGTCTCGTCATGGAGATAGGGAAAGGTGAAGCCGTGCTCTTGCGCGAAGTCCTTCATGTGCTCGAAAGAATCGTCCGGATGCGTCGTCGCGTCATTGGAGCAGATGGCCACGGTGTTGACGCCGAGCGCCTTGAGCTCCGTGGCGTCGCGCACGAGGCGGTCGACGACCGCCTTCACGTAGGGACAGTGATTGCAGATGAAGACGACGAGTGTGCCGTTCGGGCCTTTCAGCGCGTCCAGGCTGTAGGTCTTGCCGTCGACACCGGGAAGCGTGAAGCCTGGCGCTTTCCAGCCGAAATCGCAGACGGGGGTATGCTCAGCCACAAGGGGTCTCCTCTTCGCAAATCTGTCATGGCCGCCCACTAGCTTCAGGCTGGCCTTGTGCCGCATGCTAGCGCATGGGGCCGGTCCGGATCAAAACCAGGCAGATTGAAGGGAAAGGCCGACAGGATGAGGCGATTTATTCTAACGCTGGCCGTGTCAGTGGCCGCTTGTCTGACTGCTGCCCTGCCCGCCAGCGCGGCCTTCCAGCTCGACAGCCGCTATCAGGACCAAGACGGCGACATGATCGCCGATATCCCGGCCGATGCATCCGCGCAGGTCGATCCCTCAATGCTGATCTTTGCCTATACGCCGGTCGAGGACCCGGCCGTCTACGCCGAGGTGTGGCAGGAGTTCCTCGACCATTTGACCGAGGTCACGGGCAAGCCCGTGCAGTTCTTTCCCGTGCAGTCGAACGCCGCGCAAATCGAGGCGATGCGCGCAGGCCGCTTGCACGTCGCGGGATTCAACACCGGCTCGAACCCGCTTGCCGTGGCGTGCGCGGGCTTCCGCCCGTTCACGATGATGGCGGGCGAGGACGGCTCGTTCGGCTACGAGATGGAGATCATCACCTATCCGGGCTCGGGCATCGAGAAGCCGCAAGACCTCAAGGGCAAGACGATGGCTTTCACGTCGGAGACGTCGAACTCCGGCTACAAGGCGCCATCGGCTTTGCTGAAATCGGAATTCGGCCTGGAGGCCGAGCGCGACTACGCGCCGAGGTTCTCCGGCGCGCACGATACCTCGGTGCTCGGCGTCGCCAACAAGGACTACGACGCCGCGGCGGTCGCCAACTCGATCAAGGCGCGCATGATCGACCGGGGACTGGTGGAGAAGGATCAGCTCAAGACCATTTATACCTCGCAGACGTTTCCCACCACGGGCTTCGGCGTCGCCCACAATCTCACGCCCGAGCTTCAGGCGAAGATCAAAGAGGCGTTCTTCTCCTTCGATTGGGAAGGCACCAAGCTGCTCGAGGAGTTCTCGAAGTCCGGCGACACCTCGTTCATCCCCATCAGCTTCAAGGACGATTGGGCGGTAATCCGAAAAATCGACGAGGCCAACGGCGTCGTCTATTCCTGCAATTGACGCAATCTCTTACCGGGCCCACTCATGAGTTTGCGGCGCGGAGCCTTTCCCATACCATGCCGGAACCTCTGGGCCCGGATGTGAGCGATGCTGCGCGTCTCCTCTCTCAGCAAACGGTATAGGACCGGCGACCACGCGCTCAACGGCGTGTCCTTCGAGGTGCCCGCCGGGCAGGTCGTGGGGCTGATCGGGCCGTCCGGCGCCGGCAAGTCCACGCTCATCCGCTGCATCAACCGGCTGGTCGAGCCGACAAGCGGCCAAGTGCAGCTCAACGACACCGACATCACGCGGCTCGGGCGCTCAGGCTTGCGGCGCGCGCGCCGGCGCATGGGCATGATCTTTCAGGAATACGCGCTGGTCGAACGGCTGACGGTCATGGAGAACGTGCTCTCGGGGCGTCTCGGCTACGTGCCGTTCTGGCGTTCTTATCTCCGGCGCTTTCCCCAAGCCGACGTGGACAAGGCCTTCATGCTGCTCGACCGGGTCGGACTGACCGAGCAGGCCGATAAGCGTGCGAGCGCGCTCTCCGGCGGCCAGCGTCAGCGCGTGGGCATCGCCCGGGCGCTCGAGCAGGACCCCGAACTTCTGCTGGTCGACGAGCCCACCGCCTCGCTCGACCCGAAGACGGCGCGCCAGATCATGCGGCTCATCTGCGAGATCTGCCGCGAGCGCACGCTTCCCGCAATCATCAGCCTGCACGACGTGCTGCTGGCCAAGATGTTCGTCGACCGCATCATCGGCTTGCGCGCAGGGCAGATCGTGTTCGACGGCGCGCCGGCCGCGCTCAACACGGCCATGCTCACCGAGATTTACGGTGAGGAGGACTGGACGCAGATCCACGACGACAGCGACGACGGGGATCCCGCGCAGGAGACGCATGCCCGCGAGGAACGCATGGCCGGGCTCGTATGAGCACGGCGCTTGCCCAGCCGCGCCGCTGGAAGCGGCCGCCGCTCATCGCCAATCCATGGCTGCGCTGGAGCCTCTATATCGGCGGACTGGTCTATCTCGCCGCCGCGGTGTCCACCCTGGACGTCAACTGGGAGCGCATCGGCGAAGGCCTGAGCCAAGGCGCGCGCTTCCTCGAAGGCTTCCTCGTGCCGGACTTCACGACACGCTCCCGCGATATCTGGCGCGGCATGGAAGAGAGCCTGACCATGACGGTCACCTCCACCGTGGTTGGCTGCCTGATCTCGATCCCGATTGGTTTGGGCGCCGCACGCAACATCGCACCGTTGCCGGTCTATGCGGTCTGCCGCGCCATCATCGCGCTGTCGCGCGCGTTCCAAGAGGTGATCATCGCCATCCTGTTCGTGGCCATGTTCGGCTTCGGCCCTTTCGCCGGGTTCCTGACTCTGTCCTTCGCAACCATCGGCTTCATGGCAAAATTGCTCGCCGAAGACATCGAGGACATCAACGAGGCGCAAGCTGAAGCCATTCGCGCTACAGGCGCCAATTGGTTGCAGGTGATCAATTACGGCATTCAGCCCCAGGTGCTGCCGCGGCTCATCGGACTGTCGCTCTACCGCCTCGATATCAATTTCCGCGAGAGCGCTGTGATCGGCATTGTCGGCGCGGGCGGCATCGGCGCCACGCTCAACACGGCGATGCAGCGCTACGATTACGACACGGCCGGCGCGATTTTGATCATGATCATCCTCATCGTGCTCGCCGCCGAATACGCCTCCAGCCATTTGCGGAAATGGGTGCAGTGATGCCGGTCACGACCGTAGACGACCGGCTCATCTGGCAGCGCCGCACACCGTTGGAGCAATGGGCGATCTGGGCCGGATGGCTGGCGCTCGCGGTTCTGTTCGTCGTCTGCTGGGAGGTGATGAACAAGAACACGATCTGGCTGTTCGTCGAGGATGCGCCACGCCAGGCGGGCGACCTTCTCGCCCGCGCCTGGCCGCCGCGCTGGTCCTATCTCGACCGGCTGTGGGGGCCGCTCTGGGACACGCTCAACATCGCCACGCTTGGCACGGCGCTCGGTCTTGTCCTGGCGACACCTGTCGCGTTTCTCGCCGCGCGCAACACGACGCCGAGCGCAGCACTGATCAGGCCGCTGGCGCTGCTCGTGATCGTCTCCTCGCGCTCGATCAACTCGCTGATCTGGGCGCTGCTGCTGGTCGCGATCATAGGGCCCGGCCTCATGGCGGGCATCATCGCCATCGCGCTGCGCTCCATCGGCTTCATCGGCAAGCTGCTCTACGAGGCGATCGAGGAGATCGACGAAGCCCAAGTCGAGTCGGTCGCGGCCACGGGCGCCTCGCGCTGGCAGGTCATGGACTATGCCGTCTGGCCCCAGATCGCACCCGCCTTCGCCGGAATCTCCGTGTTCCGCTGGGACATCAACATCCGGGAATCGACCATTCTCGGCCTGGTGGGCGCCGGGGGCATCGGGCTTCAACTGCAGTCATCGCTCGCCCGGCTGGCCTGGGCGGAGGTGACCGTCATCTTCATCGTCATCCTGGTGACGGTCGCCATCTCCGAATGGATCTCGGCACGCGTCCGCGCGGCGATCATCTGACAGGCACGCGCCAGGCTCTTGAAAAAGCCCAAAGCCCGTGCGAGCTAACGAACAGTTCCAAAAGTCGTTGATTCTCTCGGATTCGCGAGGGCGACACGCCTTCCGGCATGAGGAGTCCGTCAATAGCCACCAAACGCAAATCCGCCTCGCCGGACGATCTGTTCGACGCCGCTCCGAAAAGGAGGCCCGCGGCCGCCAAGGCGCCCGCGAAAAAGGCCCCTGCGGTCCGGGGCGCCGGCGAAGACGCCTACACGGCCGCGGACATCGAGGTGCTGGAGGGGCTCGAGCCGGTCCG
>CAYWIA010000140.1:0-5092 GCA_964458245.1 uncultured Methyloceanibacter sp.
GGCGACTTCACCGACACACGCGAGATGCCGTGGTACGTCACCACCCTGCTCATCTCGCAGCCGCTTCATTTCGGTGACTACGGCGGCATGCCGCTCAAAATTCTGTGGGCCATCCTCGACGTGATCACCATCGTCGTGCTGGTGACGGGGCTCTATCTCTGGTTCCGGCGCCGGAGGCCGAACGCCGCCAATCGCTTCGCCGACGACGCCGAGATCGCCCCGCGCTATGCCGGAGCGCCGGCGGAATAGATGGCTGCCAGCGCGCTTCGACGCGGTCTTCTCGGCCGCACCTATCTCATGCCGCTCATCATCGCCGTGATCAGTAGCGCGGGTCTGTTGTTCGCGCTCATCGGAGACGGTCTGTGGGATTATCTGTCCTGGCTCGCTCTTGGCTTTCCGGTCGCGATCGGGCTTTGGTTTTCGAACCGCCGCTCTCTTGACCAGAGACGGAGCACGCGCTGAGCCGTCTAAGGCGCCGCCGGCGCCTCTTCCTCGCCCGCGCCTTCCTCCGCCGCTGGCTCAGGTTCGGGCTCGGGCGGCGCGATCGGATGCGGATTGGCGATCATGTAGGCCGCGACGTCCCAGGCCTCCTGGACCGTGAGCGTTGGCGCCCGATAGTCGACCCCCGGCGGCATGTTGGCGCGGATAAAGGACGCCGCATAAAAGAGCTGCCCCATGCCCGCGCCGCCGTTGAAGCTTTCTTCGCCCCAGAGCGGCGGCACGTAATAGCCGATCTCCGGCGGCTGTTTCCGCTCGCCCTGCCCGTTCTGCCCGTGGCAGCTCGCGCAGTGCTGAGCGTAAACCGCGAGGCCCCGCCTGGAATCCGGCAAGGCCTCCGGCAGGGCAATCGGCATCAATCCCATGCCTGGGAGACGCACGCCCTCCGGCGTCCCCTTGCCGACGAATTCGATGTAAGCGATCAGGGCCGCCATCTCCCGGCTGTCTTCCGGCAGCGGCCGGCCGTTCAAGCCGAGCGCCATGCAGGAATTGATGCGGTCGGGCAGCGTGACCACCTTGTTGTTGACCATCATGGGAAAGGTCGCGGCGGTGGAGACGAACGGCGCGGCGAAGGGCTGGAGCCCTGCCTTCAGATGGCAGCTTTGGCAGGCGAGATCGTTGCCGCCATAGGCCATGGCCGGATTCTCCGCGCTGCGGCCGATATAGCGCGGCGTGTCCACGATCAGCGCGTGGCCGTAGCGGATAACATCGTTCTCCGGTCCGGGCCCAAGCGCCGCCAAATCGACCGCGTAGTGGGCCTCCGTCCGGTCCCACAGCAGATAGCCGACACCGAAGCCTGCAAGCGCCGCCAACGCGATGCAGATCTCGAAAACAACCGTTCGCAACAGAATGGTCCCCCGAACAAGCTTGCACTTTACCTTATGCTAGGCGCCCGTGTGCAAGGCAGCGTGAATCGCCATATGAACCTAGAGTCCCCATGGCCTTGAAAGCATGACAGAAGCCGCAACCGACGAGCCCCATCTCGCCACCGACCCGGTCTGTGGCATGAAGGTCGATCCCAATGTGGGCAAACCCAGCCGCGACTACCAGGGTTACACCTATCATTTCTGTTCGGACGGATGTCAGGCGAAATTTGCCGCAGACCCTGAGCGCTATCTGACGGAACGGGACGAACCGAAGCCCGCGCCTCCCGGCACACTCTACACCTGCCCCATGCATCCGGAGATCGTGCAGGAGGGCCCCGGCCCCTGCCCCATCTGCGGCATGGCGCTCGAGCCCATGGGCGCGCTGGCGCCGGACGCTCCAAACGAAGAGCTGATCGATTTCACCCGGCGCCTTCGGGTCGCCGTGCCGCTATCGCTCATCATCGTCGCGCTCGACATGGGCGCCCATGTCTTCGGCATCGATCTCCTGCCCTTCCTCTCAGCACACGCCGAGCAATGGCTGCTGCTGGCGCTCGCCACGCCCGCCGTTCTGTGGTGCGGCTGGCCGTTCTTCGTGCGGGGCTTCGAGTCCCTGCGCTCGGGCTGGCTCAACATGTTCACGCTGATCGGGCTCGGCACCGGCGCGGCCTATCTCTATAGCCTCGTCGCCACCATCGCCCCGGGCCTGTTTCCGGCTTCCATGCGGGACGCCCACGGCCTGGTCCCGGTCTATTTCGAGGCGGCCGCCGTTATCGTCGCGCTGGTGCTTGTGGGCCAAGTGCTGGAGCTGCGCGCCCGGGAAAAGACTGGAGGCGCCATCCGCGCACTTCTCGATCTCGCGCCCAAGACGGCCCTGCGCGTGCTGAAGGACGGCAAGGTCGAAGCCGTTCCCCTCGCCGAAGTCAAGGTCGGCGATGTGCTGCGTGTGCGTCCGGGCGACAAGATCCCCATCGACGGCACCGTGATCGAAGGCCGCAGCACGGTCGACGAATCCATGCTCACCGGCGAACCTGTGCCGGTGGAGAAAACGCAAGGCGACTCGGTGACGGGCGGCACGCTCAACGGTTCCGGTGCCTTCGATATGCGGGTCGACCGCACCGGCGCTGAAACCACCCTCTCCCAAGTGGTCAACATGGTGGCCGACGCGCAGCGCTCGCGCGCACCCATCCAGCGGCTCGCGGACGTCGTCTCCGGCTATTTCGTGCCGGCGGTCATCGCCGTCGCCGTGATCGCCTTCATCGTCTGGGCGGTCTTCGGGCCGGCGCCACAGCTTGCCCACGCGCTTGTCGCAGCCGTCAGCGTGCTCATCATCGCCTGCCCCTGTGCGCTCGGCCTCGCCACGCCGATCTCCATCATGGTCGCCACGGGGCGCGGCGCTCAGGCCGGTGTGCTGGTGCGGAACGCCGCCGCACTCGAACGTCTCGCTGCCGTGAATACGCTCGTGGTCGACAAGACCGGCACCGTCACCGAAGGCAAGCCGAGTCTCACTGGGGTGGAGGCGGCGCAGGGTTTCGAGCCGGAGGAGGTGCTGCGCCTGGCCGCGGCGCTTGAGACAGGCAGCGAGCATCCCCTGGCCGAAGCCATCCTGAGGGGCGCGGAGGAAAAGGGCCTGAGACCCGAGAAGATCCGAGACTTCGAGGCCGTCATCGGTCAAGGCGTCAAAGGCCGTGTCCGCGATCGCGACGTCCTCTTTGGCAATGCGCGCTTGATGGCGGCGGCAAGCATCGACGTCTCCCCGCTAGAAACAAAAGCAGACGAACTCCGCCAAGGCGGTGAGACCGTGATGTTCTTGGGCGCCGGCGGCAAGCTTGCCGGCATCTTAGCCGTGGCCGACCCCATCAAGGAGAGCGCGGCGGAAGCGATTGCCGCGCTGCATGCGCTGGGCTTGCGGATCGTCATGGCCACCGGCGACAACGCAACGACCGCCAAGGCCGTCGCCGCCAAGCTCGGCATCGACGAGGTGCATGCCGGCCTCAAGCCGGAAGAAAAATTGACCCTGATCGAAAATCTTCAGCACGGCGGCGCCGTCGTCGCCATGGCCGGGGACGGTATCAACGACGCGCCGGCGTTGGCGAAGGCGGATGTCGGGATCGCCATGGGCACGGGCGCGGATGTAGCCATGGAAAGCGCCGGCCTTACGCTACTCAAGGGGGACTTGCGCGGCGTGGTGCGCGGCGTGAAGCTCGCCCGCGCCACCATGCGCAACATCAAGCAGAATCTGTTCTTCGCGTTTTTCTATAATGCCATCGGCGTGCCGGTGGCAGCGGGCGTGCTCTACCCTGTCGCTGGAATCTTGCTGTCACCCATCGTTGCCGCGGCCGCCATGAGCCTGTCGTCGGTGTCGGTGGTAGGCAATGCGCTGCGCTTGCGCCGCATCGATCTCGGCTAGGCGGCGTTTAGATCTTCGGCGGTGCGTCGACGACCACCCCGATCAGCGCGGCGATCACCACCGCCAGGACGAAGGCCCCGAAGAGCCCGCCGTAGAACCACGCGCGGCGGCCTTCTTTGTCGAGCCCGAGCTCGATCTGCCGGGCCCATTCGCCGGGGTAATCCTTGCCGGAAACCTGATGGCTGGGCCGGAGGGCCGAAGATTTCTTGTCGGTCGGGCTCATGGGGCTCTCCTAGCCGAAAATCCCGAGATAAATGGCGACGGCAGCCACCACGACGATACCGCCGAATAAACCGGCGAGGAAGATCGCCCGGGCCCATTTGGTCTTCAGAATAATCTCGCCGCCGCGGGCTTTTTCAGCGGGATAGGCATCTGGCGGCACGCGCTCGCTAGATGTGGTCGCCTCGTTCGTCGTGCTGGTTGCACTCATGAATATCTCCCTTTTGAGGCTATCCGGAGATAACACCCGACCGTGCCCCTAGGTTTCATTGACCGGCCGCGAGCAGCCGAGCTTCGGGCTTGGCAGGGGCGGCCGGGCCCTCTAAGAGCGACGGAGAGGAAAGGCCTAAGTCCCCATGAACGAGTCCAGCCGCCAGCCGAAGTTTCTCGAGGCCTACACGCCGGCCGCTTATCTCATTGATGCGGTGGCGCTCGATGTCGCCCTGGCGCCCAAGGGCGCCCGCGTCGCCTCCACTTTGACCATGCGGCCCAATCCCGTGGCGGCGGGCGGAGAACCCCTCGTCCTCGACGGCGAGGCGCTGACACTCGACCGCATCGCGCTCAACGGCAGAGCGCTCGAGCCCGGCGACTACACGCTCTCGCCCGGCAAGCTCACCATCCACATGCTCCCGGCCGAGCCCTTCACGCTCGAAATCGTCACGCGGTGCGACCCTGAGGCCAATACCGAGCTCTCCGGCCTCTACCGCTCACGGGGCACGTACTGCACCCAATGCGAGCCCGAAGGCTTCCGCCGCATCACCTATTTTTTGGACCGGCCCGACATTCTCGCCGTCTACACGGTACGCATCGAGGGGGACCGCGACACCACGCCGGTGCTGCTCTCCAACGGCAACCTCGTCGAATCCGGCGAGATAACCGGTACCGGCCGCCATTTTGCGATCTGGCACGATCCCTTCCCCAAACCCTCCTACCTGTTCGCGCTGGTCGGTGGCGATCTGGCCTCGATCCACGACACCTTCACCACCGCGTCGGGTCGCAGAGTTGCGCTCGGCATCTATGTCGAGCCCGGCAAGGAAGATCGCTGCGGCTGGGCCATGGAGTCTCTGAAGCGCGCCATGCGCTGGGATGAGGAGCGCTTCGG
>CAYWIA010000141.1:0-5076 GCA_964458245.1 uncultured Methyloceanibacter sp.
GGCCACCCCAATGCGCGGGTGCACGGACACTCGTTCCGCGTCCGCGTCACCGTGGGCGGAGAGCCGGACGAGGACACCGGCATCGTCGTGCATTTTGACGAGTTGGAGGCGGCGGTGGCGGATGCCCGCGACGCGCTCGACCACCGCATGCTCAACGACGTAGAGGGTCTTGCCTATCCGACGCTGGAGCGCATCGCCATGTGGCTGTGGGACCGGCTGCACAACCGGTTGCCGGGTCTGGCCGAGATCGTCGTGGCGCGCGATTCCTGCCATGAGGGCTGCGTCTATCACGGGCCGCCCATGCGGCTTGCGGCGGAGTAGGCCATGACGCGCAAGATCACCGGCCTGCGCCAGCTCGGCCATGAGGTGCCCGTCCCGGCCTCGCCGGTCGATGCGCAGCTCGAGCGCGTGCCCAACCCCCATGCGGACACCGACTATGTGGCGCGCTTCACGGCGCCTGAGTTCACCTGCCTTTGCCCCGTGACCGGGCAGCCCGACTTCGCGCATTTCGTGATCGATTACGCGCCCCGGGAATGGCTGCTCGAGTCGAAATCCTTCAAGCTGTTCCTGGCGAGCTTCCGCAATGCGAGCGCGTTCCACGAGGACGCGACGCTGACCATCGGCAAGCGGATCGTCGAGATCATCGAGCCGGCCTGGCTGCGCATCGGCGGCTACTGGTTTCCGCGCGGCGGCATTCCCATCGACGTGTTCTGGCAGCACGGCACCCCGCCCGAGGGCGTGTGGATTCCGGATCAGGGTGTCGCGCCCTATCGCGGCCGCGGTTAAGTGACCGATCTCGTGATCACCAACGGCGACGCGGCCGGCGAATTGCTGCGCCGCGCGCTGCACGGGACCGAGGTTCTGCCGTGGCGCGATGTGCTGCATGAGGGCCCGGTGCTGCTCACCGATACGCTGGAAGACCTGACCGCGACGCGGGTCGATTATCTTGGCACGAGCGGTGCCGGAGATCGCGACACCATCGAATTCGAGCTGACGTCGCGCGACCGCGGTCTTGCCGTCAGCGCGCAGTTCGATCGCGTCGTGCTGTGGTTCGAGCACGACCTCTACGATCAGCTGCAATTGCTTCAGGTGCTCGATTGGTTCGCCGCGCGTCCTCGCCCTGAAGGCACGCTGCTGCTGGTGCAGACGGAAGACTATATCGGCCGCCAGGAGCCCGAGGCGATAGAGAGGCTGGACGCGACGGCCGCTCCCGTCACGCAAGCGCAGCTCGATCTCGCCAAGCGCGCTTGGGAGGCATTTCGCCAGCCGACGCCAAAGCCGTGGGCGAAGCTCCTCGGCGAAGACACCGCGGCGCTCCCCTTCTTGCAGTCGTCAATCATGCGCATGTTGGAGGAACTGCCGGGTCCCGATGGCCTGACGCGCACCGAGCGGCAAATCCTTGCGCTCATCGGGGCGGAAGACTCCTTTTCGGCGCTCGGGCTCTTCGTCGGCGTGCAGAAGATGGAGGATGCCGAGTTCATGGGCGATTGGAGCTTCTGGCGGCTACTCGATCAGCTGGCGCTCGCGGGCGAGCCTTTGGTCGCGGGACTCGAAGGCGCGCCGTTTCAGCACACCGATCCGGAGTTGGCGAAGGCCTATCTGACCAGCCGGCTCAGCCTCACCTCCCTCGGCAAGGCGGTGCTCGCCGGTGGCGCGGATTGGACGGAGCATCACACGGTCGACCGCTGGTGGGGCGGCACGCATCTCAGCGAAGACACGCTGTGGCGCTGGGACTTCGAAGCGCAGGCGCTTATCCCCCCGCCGCGCTGACATGCGATCATACGCGCCGGTTCAGTGAGGACTTGCGGCGCGCTTGGTCAGATGATCGATGTCCATCAGCTCTTTGAGCAAAGGCTCCAGTTCCTTCAGGGGAATCATGTTGGGGCCGTCGGAAGGGGCCTTGTCGGGATCCTGGTGGGTCTCGATGAAGAGGCCCGCGACGCCCACGGCCACCGCGGCCCGCGACAGGACCGGCACGAAACGCCGTTCGCCGCCGCTCGTGGCCCCCTGCCCCCCGGGCTGCTGGACGGAATGGGTGGCATCGAAGATCACCGGCGCGCCGGTTTCGGCCAGGATGGGCAGCGCGCGCATGTCGGAGACGAGCGTGTTGTAGCCGAAAGAAACGCCGCGCTCGGTGACGAGCACGTTGGGATTGCCGGCCCCCACCACCTTGGCCACCACGTGACGCATGTCCCAGGGCGCGAGGAACTGGCCCTTCTTGACGTTGACCGCCTTGCCGGTCTTGGCCGCGGCCAGGAGGAGATCGGTCTGGCGGCAGAGAAAGGCGGGAATCTGAAGCAAGTCCACCGCTTGGGCGGCGAGTGCGCATTGCTCGGGCTCGTGAACGTCGGTGACCACGGGAAGTCCTGTAACCTCCCTCACCTCCGCGAAGATCGGCAGCGCCTCCTTGAGCCCCAGGCCCCGCGCGCTCGCCGCGCTCGTGCGGTTCGCCTTGTCGAAGGAGGATTTGTAGACCAGACCCAAGCCAAGCCGAGCGGCCATTTCTTTTAGCGCCGAGGCCGTTTCAAGGGCATGCGCGCGGCTCTCCAGCGCGCACGGGCCGGCCATCAAGGCAAAAGGCAAGTCGTTGCCGAACCGGGCGTTTCCGACCGTGACGGTGGCCGCCGGGGCCGGCTTCATGGCTTCGTTCATCGCCGGACCATGGGGCCAGCCAGCCAGAGCGTCAACTGTGGGCAGAGCAGCGAGTCCGCTTGTTCTGCGAAGCCAATTTGCCATATTGGGCGGCTTTTCTCTGGAGGGGGGGATCAAATGAATAAGGCGATCGCAGAGTTTATTGGGACCTTTGCCTTGGTGCTCATCGGCTGTGGCACGGCGGTGATCGCGGGGATGGGTAGCGGCCCCACCGCCGTCGACATTCTCGGCATCGCCACAGCTTTCGGGCTGACGATCGTGGCGATGGCCTATGGCATCGGCCAGGTCTCGGGTTGCCACATCAACCCCGCCGTCAGCTTCGGCGTGCTCGTGGCCGGACGCATGACGCCCTCCGATTTCGTGATGTACGTGATCGCACAGATCCTGGGCGCTATCGCCGGCGCCGCCGTGCTCTACCTCATCCTCTCGGGCAAGGCATCGGGTTGGACGGGCTCGCTGGGGCAGAACGGTTGGGGCCCGGGCTATCTCGGTGAATACGATATGACTTCCGCCCTCGTATACGAGGTGGTCGCCACGTTCCTGTTCCTCGTTTGCATTCTCGGCGTCACGCAGAAAGGCGCACCCGTTGGGCTCGCCGGCCTTGCCATCGGGCTCACGCTGGTTGCGATCCATCTGCTTGGGATCAACATCACGGGAACGTCGGTCAACCCGGCCCGTTCGTTGGGCCCCGCCATCATCGGCGCGGCCACGAACCCCACGGCGCTCGCGCAGGTCTGGTTGTTCATCGTTGCCCCGCTCGTGGGCGCAGGTGTCGCCGGCTACCTGTTCAAGTCAGGTGTTCTCGTGGGGGACGACGTGATCCCCGTGCGCGGTGAGGGAGAATCGACGGTGCCGCCCGCCGCATCCGCGCCACGTAAGCGCCGCTGACCTCAATGGGGAATCGCCAGGATCAGTTCACCGCTTCGCCTTAGACCAGACGGCTCTGCTCCACCGCCGCGCCGATGAACGACTTGAACAGCGGGTGCGGCGCGAAAGGCCGCGACTTGAGTTCGGGGTGGAATTGGACGCCGATGAACCAGGGATGCTCGGGAATCTCGACGATCTCGGGCAACAGGCCGTCCGGCGAGAGGCCCGAGAAGCGCAAGCCCGCTGCTTCGAGCTTGTTGCGGTAGCGCATGTTCACTTCGTAGCGGTGGCGATGGCGCTCGGAGATTTCCGTTCCACCGTAAATCTCGGCGACCTGGCTGCCTTTGGCGAGCACGGCGTCGTAAGCGCCAAGCCGCATGGTGCCCCCGAGATTGCCGTTCTGCTCCCGCCGCTCGAGCTCATCGCCCTTCATCCATTCGGTCATGAGGCCGATCACCGGTTCCGCGGTCGGGCCGAACTCCGTGGAGCTCGCGCCTTCGATGCCGGCAAGATCGCGCGCGACCTCGACCACCGCCATCTGCATGCCGAAGCAGATACCGAAATAAGGAAGCTTGCGCCGCCGCGCATAGCGCGCCGCATGGATCTTGCCTTCGGCGCCCCGCTCGCCGAAGCCGCCCGGCACGAGGATGCCGTTCACGTCTTCCAGGTAGGCCGCGGCATCTTGGCTTTCGAACACCTGCGCCTCGATCCATTCGAGGTTCACCTTCACCTTGTTGGCGATGCCGCCATGCACCAGCGCTTCGTTGAGCGATTTGTAGGCGTCTTTCAGGCCTGTGTACTTGCCGACGATGGCCACGGTGACTTCGCCATCCGGCTCGGCGATCGTCTCGGAGATCTCCTTCCACATGCGCAGGTCCGGCTCCGGCGCATTGGTGATGCCGAAGGCCGCGAGCAGCTCCCGGTCGAGGCCTTCCTCGTGATAGGCCACCGGCACGTCATAGATGCTGGAGACGTCGAGCGCCTGGATCACGGCCTCGGGCCGCACGTTGCAGAACAGCGCGATCTTGCGCCTTTCGTCCGGCGGCAGCGGCCGGTCGGTGCGGCACAGCAGAACGTCGGGCTGGATGCCGATGGAGCGCAGTTCCTTGACCGAGTGCTGGGTCGGCTTGGTCTTGAGCTCGCCCGCGCTCGGGATGAACGGCACCAGCGTCAAATGGATGAAGGCGCTCTCGCCGCGGGGCAACTCGTTGCCGAGCTGGCGGATCGCCTCGAAGAAGGGCAGGCCTTCGATGTCGCCGACCGTGCCGCCAATCTCGCAGAGCACGAAATCCACGCCCTCATTGCCCGTGGTGACGAATTCCTTGATGGCGTCCGTGACGTGGGGAATGACTTGGACGGTGGAGCCGAGATAGTCGCCGCGCCGCTCCTTGGCGATGATCTCCTGGTAGATGCGCCCCGTGGTGACGTTGTCCGCCTGGCGCGCCGGGCGTCCGGTGAAGCGCTCGTAGTGGCCGAGGTCGAGGTCGGTCTCCGCACCGTCGTCGGTGACGAACACCTCGCCGTGCTGATAGGGGCTCATGGTTCCCGGATCGACAT
>CAYWIA010000142.1:0-5025 GCA_964458245.1 uncultured Methyloceanibacter sp.
TCGTGTACATGAACAAGGTCGACCAGGTGGACGATCCCGAGTTGCTCGATCTCGTCGAGCTCGAGGTGCGCGAGCTTCTGTCGAAGTACGAGTTCCCGGGCGATGAGATCCCGATCGTCAAGGGTTCCGCGCTGGCCGCCATCGAGGAAAGCAATGAGGAGATCGGCAAGAAGTCGATCCTCGAGCTGATGAAGGCTGTCGACGATTATATCCCGCAGCCTGATCGTCCGATCGACAAGCCGTTCCTGATGCCGATCGAGGACGTGTTCTCGATCTCCGGCCGCGGCACCGTGGTTACCGGCCGTATCGAGCGCGGCGTGGTCAAGGTCGGCGAGGAAGTCGAGATCGTCGGCATCAAGCCCACGACCAAGACCACCGTCACCGGCGTCGAGATGTTCCGCAAGCTGCTCGATCAGGGCCAGGCGGGCGACAACGTGGGCTGCCTGTTGCGTGGTGTGGATCGCGAGGGCGTGGAGCGTGGCCAAGTGCTCGCCAAGCCGGGCTCCGTGACGCCGCACACCAAGTTCAAGGCCGAGGCCTACATCCTCACCAAGGAAGAGGGTGGCCGCCACACGCCGTTCTTCGGCAACTACCGTCCGCAGTTCTACTTCCGCACCACCGACGTGACTGGCGTTGTGGAATTGCCGGAAGGCACTGAGATGGTGATGCCGGGCGACAACATCGCCATGACCGTCGAGTTGATCGTGCCGATCGCCATGGAGGAGAAGCTTCGCTTCGCCATCCGTGAAGGCGGCCGGACCGTCGGCGCCGGCGTGGTGTCGTCGATTATCGAGTAGTTGAAAGAGAATCAGCGCGTCGTCCGATCCGGGCGGCGCGCTTCTCAAACCTAAGGCCGTCGAGATGCAGAGCCAAAATATAAGAATCAGGCTGAAAGCCTTCGACCATCGCATCCTCGATGCGTCGACGAAGGAAATCGTCAACACGGCGAAACGCACCGGTGCGGAAGTTCGCGGGCCCATCCCGCTGCCGACCCGCATCGAGAAGTTCACCGTGAACCGCTCGCCGCATATCGACAAGAAAAGCCGCGAGCAATTCGAAATGCGTACGCACAAGCGGCTGCTCGACATTGTCGATCCCACGCCGCAGACAGTTGACGCGCTGATGAAGCTCGATCTCGCCGCCGGCGTGGATGTCGAGATCAAGCTCTAACGGCCGCGGGACGAGGCAAGGAAAAAGTTCGATGCGATCAGGTGTCATCGCTCAGAAGGTCGGCATGACCAGGATCTTCACCGACGGCGGGGACCACATCCCCGTGACGGTGCTGCGTCTGGAAAATTGCCAGGTGGTCGGCCAGCGTACGGCAGAGAAGAACGGCTACACCGCCGTCCAGCTTGGTGCGGGCCGGCGCAAGGTGAAGCGTTTGACGCGTTCCGAGCGCGGCAGCTTCGCCGTGGCCAACGTGGAGCCGAAGCGGAAGGTCGCGGAGTTCCGCGTCAGCCCGGAGAACATGATCGACGTGGGCGCGGAGATTACCGCCAACCACTTCGTCGAGGGGCAGTTCGTGGACGTGTCCGGCACCTCGATCGGTAAGGGTTTTGCCGGCGGCATGAAGCGGCACGGCTTTGGCGGCTTGCGGGCCAGCCACGGCGTATCGATCAATCACCGCAGCCTTGGTTCGACCGGCCAGTGCCAGGACCCGGGCAAGGTGTTCAAGGGCAAGAAGATGGCCGGCCACATGGGCGACGTGAGCGTCACCACGCAAAACCTGCGGGTGGTCAAGACGGACGTGGAGCGCGGCCTGATCATGATCCGCGGCGCCGTTCCCGGCGCCAAGGGCGGTTGGGTTCTGCTGCGCGATGCGGTGAAGCGGGCCCTGCCGAACGATGTGCCGAAGCCCGGCGCGTTCCGCAATGGGGCTGAGGATCAGGCCAAGCAGGCCAAGGAAGAGGCGGCGCCTGCCGCTGAGACAAACGCCGAGCCGGCAGAGGGCGGGGATAACGCGTGATGAAGGCGGACGTAACAACGCTCGACGCCAAGAAGGCGGGCACCGTGGAGCTCTCGGACGACGTGTTCGGTCTCGAGCCGCGCGCCGACTTGCTGCATCGCATGGTGCGCTACCAGCTCGCCAAGCGCCGGGCCGGCACGGTCCATGTGAAGGACCGGTCGGAGGTTACCGCGACCACGGCCAAGATGTTCAGGCAGAAGGGCACCGGGCGCGCGCGTCACGGTAGCGCGAAGCCGACGATCTTCCGCGGCGGCGGCAAATCGTTCGGGCCGAAGCCGCGCAGCCACGCCATCGAGCTGCCGAAGAAGGTTCGGGCTCTGGCGCTCCGCCACGCACTGTCCTCCAAGGCCAAGGCCGACGCCCTGGTCGTGCTCGACTCGTGCGAGCTGAAAGAGGCCAAGACCAAGGAGCTCAAGACGCGCTTCGAGAAGCTTGGCGTCGGTTCGGCCTTGATCGTGGACGGCGCGGAGTTGCAGGAAGGCTTTGCGCGGGCCGCGCGGAACATTCCGCGGATCGATGTGCTGCCGGTGCAGGGCATCAATGTTTACGACATCTTGCGGCACGACAAGCTCGTGCTGACGAAGGCGGCGCTGGAAGCGCTGGAGGCGCGGTTCAAATGAGTGCGTTTCAAGCATATGACGTGATCCTCGCGCCGGTGATTACCGAGAAGTCGAGCGAGGCGTCGGAGTCGAACAAGGTTGTGTTCAAGGTGCGCCTCGACGCGACGAAGCCGCAAATCAAGAAGGCGGTGGAGAAGCTGTTCGGCGTCAAGGTCGTCGCGGTCAATACGCTGACCCGGAAGGGCAAGACCAAGCGCTTCCGCGGCATCGAAGGGCGCCAGAAGGACATGAAGAAAGCCGTCGTCAAGCTCGCCGAAGGCGACAAGATCGACGTGACGACAGGGATCTGACGAGATGGCGCTGAAGACATTCAAACCGACCACGCCGAGCCAGCGTCAGCTGGTGCTCGTGGACCGCAGCCATCTGTGGAAGGGCAAGCCGGTCAAGTCGCTGACCGAGGGCTTGAGCAAGTCCGGCGGCCGCAACAATACCGGCCGGGTGTCCGTGTGGCATCGCGGCGGCGGCCACAAGCGAACCTATCGCTTGGTGGACTTCAAGCGCACCAAATTTGGCGTGCCGGGCACCGTGGAGCGGCTGGAATACGATCCGAACCGCACGGCGTTCATCGCCCTCATCAAATACGCGGACGGCGAGCTGGCTTACATCCTGGCGCCGCAGCGTCTGGCCGCGGGCGATACGGTGATCGCCGACGAGAAGGCCGACGTGAAGCCGGGCAACGCCATGCCGCTGGCCAACATGCCGATCGGCACCATCGTCCACAACGTGGAGATGAAGCCGGGCAAGGGCGGCCAGATCGCACGCGCTGCCGGCGCTTACGTGCAGCTTGTCGGCCGCGACGCCGGTTACGCGATTGTACGGCTGAATTCCGGAGAGACCCGCATGGTGCCGTCCGCCTGCATGGCGACGGTCGGCGCGGTGTCCAACCCCGACAATTCCAACGTGTCGCTGTCCAAGGCCGGACGCAGCCGTTGGATGGGCCGCAAGCCCACGGTTCGCGGCGTGGCCATGAACCCGGTCGATCATCCGCATGGCGGTGGTGAGGGACGTACGTCTGGCGGCCGGCATCCGGTCACGCCTTGGGGCAAATCCACCAAGGGCAAGCGGACGCGCTCCAACAAGGCGAGCAGCAAGTTCATTCTGCGCAGCCGCCATCAGAAGAAGAAGAAGGGATAACGACGTGGCACGTTCGATCTGGAAAGGTCCGTTCGTCGACGGCTTCCTCTTGAAGAAGGCGGAGAAGGCGCGCGGAAGCGGCTCCAACGCCATCATTAAGATGTGGTCGCGCCGCTCGACCATTCTGCCCCAGTTCGTGGGTCTCACTTTTGGCGTCCACAACGGCCAGAAGCACATTCCGGTGCTCGTGACCGAGGACATGGTCGGCCACAAGTTCGGCGAGTTCTCGCCGACGCGGACGTTCCATGGCCATGCCGCCGACCGCAAAGTGAAGAGGGGCAAGTAGTCATGGGCAAGTCGCAACGTGAGCGGACGCTCAAGGACAACGAGGCGAGGGCCGTGACCCGGCTTATTCGCGTGAGCCCGCAGAAGCTCAACCTGGTGGCCCAGCTGATCCGGGGCAAGAAGGTCGATCGCGCGCTCGCCGATCTCACCTTCTCGCGCAAGCGCATCGCCAAGGACGTGAAGAAAACTCTGCAGTCGGCCGTTGCCAACGCCGAGAACAATCACGATCTGGACGTGGACGCGCTGGTCGTGGCCGAGGCCTATGTCGGCAAGAATCTTGTGATGAAGCGCCTTCAGCCGCGGGCGCGCGGCCGGGCCACACGTATTTTGAAGCCGTTTTCGCAGATGACCGTGGTCGTTCGCCAGGTCGAGGAGCCTGCTTGATGGGACAGAAAGTCAACCCGATCGGGCTTAGGCTCGGTGTCAACCGCACTTGGGATTCGCGTTGGTTCGCCTCTCGCGGCGAGTACGCGCAGCTCCTCCACGAGGATCTCAAGATGCGCGAGCACATCCTGAAGTCGCGCAAGCAGGCCGGCATCTCCAAGGTCGTGATCGAGCGTCCGCACAAGAAGTGCCGGGTGACGGTCTATACGGCGCGTCCGGGCATTCTCATCGGCAAGAAGGGCGCCGATATCGAGAAGCTGCGCCGCGAGCTCGCCAGCATGACGGACTCCGAGGTGCATCTGAATATCGTCGAGGTGCGCAAGCCCGAGGTCGACGCCACCTTGGTGGCCGAGGGCATCGCCCAGCAGCTCGAGCGCCGCGTGGCGTTCCGCCGGGCCATGAAGCGCGCCGTGCAGTCTGCCATCCGCATGGGCGCGCTGGGCATCCGCATCAACTGCTCTGGCCGTCTCGGCGGCGCTGAGATCGCGCGCTTGGAGTGGTATCGCGAGGGCCGCGTGCCGTTGCATACGCTGCGCGCCAATATCGATTACGGCACGGCGCTTGGGCGCACGGCCTACGGCATCATCGGCATCAAGGTTTGGATCTTCAAGGGCGAGATCATGGAGCACGATCCCA
>CAYWIA010000143.1:0-3058 GCA_964458245.1 uncultured Methyloceanibacter sp.
CGCGGAACTTCACCTGCTGCGACTCGCTGCTGATCGGCGACAAATGCGGCGCGCACACCGTGCCCTATATCGAGGCCAAGAATGCGAGCGCGACTTTCGAGCACGAGGCGACCACCTCGAAGATTTCCGACGACCAGCTGTTCTACTGCCTGAGCCGCGGGCTGTCGGAGGAGGAGGCCGTGGCGCTGATCGTCAACGGCTTCGTCCGCGACGTGCTTCAGCACCTGCCCATGGAGTTCATGGCCGAGACCCAGAAGCTCATCGGCATCTCGCTTGAAGGCTCGGTCGGCTAACCGTGAACGGATTCAATACCAGAGACTTGGAAAGACGGATTCATGCTTGAGATCAAAAACCTCCACGCCAAAGTCGAAGGCCGCGAGATCCTCAAAGGGCTCGACCTCACGCTGCCCGCCGGCGAGGTGCATGCCATCATGGGCCCGAACGGCTCCGGCAAGTCGACGCTCGCTTACGTGCTGGCCGGCAAGGAGGACTACGAGGTCACCGACGGCTCGATCACCTGGAAGGGAGAGGATCTGCTCGCGATGGACCCCTCCGAGCGCGCAGTCGCCGGCGTGTTCCTGGCCTTCCAGTATCCGATGGAGATTCCCGGCGTCGCCACCATGACGTTCCTGCGCAGCGCCGTGAACGCGGTGCGCAAGGCCCGCGACGAGGAAGAGTATTCCACGCCGGATTTCCTTCGCCTGGTGAAGGAGAAGGCCAAGGAGCTGCAGATCGACGTCGAGATGCTGCGCCGTCCGCTCAATGTCGGCTTTTCCGGCGGCGAGAAGAAGCGCAACGAGATCCTGCAAATGGCGCTGCTGGAGCCGGGCCTTTGCGTGCTCGACGAGACGGATTCCGGCCTCGACATCGATGCGCTTCGCATCGTCGCCGACGGCGTGAACGCGTTGCGCTCGAAAGAGCGCGCCATGCTCGTGATTACCCACTATCAGCGCCTGTTGAACTACATCGTGCCGGACAAAGTGCACGTGATGTCCGACGGCCGCGTGGCGCGTTCGGGCGGGCCCGAGCTTGCGCTTGAGCTCGAGAAATCCGGTTACGCCGAATTCGGCGGCAAAGCCACGGCCGCGTAGGGGGAGTGCTTATGGACCTGTCCGTCCAACAGTTTCGCAGCAAGGCCGAGCAGGAGCTGCTCGATCTCTACGCGAAGGCGGAGAGCGCGCTGCCCGGCGCGGCCAACCCCTTCGTGGCGGAGCTGCGCAAGACCGCCATCAAGGCTTATGCGGGCCTTGGGCTGCCGCATCGCCGCGTGGAGGCGTGGAAATATACCGATCTGCGCGCGCGGCTCGAAGAGGTGAACCCTCTCATCGTGGCGCTGGGCGCCTCCGTGAGCGAAGCGGACATCGAGGCAGCGTTGGGCAAGCAGATTGCCGCCTTGCCGGCCTATCGCCTGGTGCTGGTCGAAGGCGAGTTTCGGGTCGACCTCTCCGACATGACGGGCCTGCGCGAGGCCGGCGCCGAGCTGGGCTCGCTCGCCCATTTGCTCGAAATGCCGCCGGAATGGCTCAAGGAGACGCTCGGCCAGGTGAACCCGCGCGACGACGACGCGGTGCTCGCGCTCAACACCGCGCTGATGACGGGCGGTGTCGCCTTGCGTCTGCCGGCGGGCCTGACCCTGCAAGAGCCGATCCATATCGTGCATCTCGACGGCACCGGCGAGCCTGCCTCGACCTTCACCCGCAATGTCATCGTCGCGGAGGAGGGGGCGTCTGCCACCGTGCTCGAGAGCTACGGCACGCTCGGCATGCAAGGCCTGCAGCGCAGCGCCGTGACCGAGCTCAAGCTTGGCGACAAATCGGCGATTCAACATATCAAGCTGCAACGCGAAGCCGTTGATACGATTCATTTGAATGTGTGGACGGCGAACATCGCCGCCGACGCCCGCTATAACGCGTTCCAATTCTCCCTTGGTGCGGCGCTGGCCCGCAATCAGCTCTATGTGGGCTTCGATGGCGAGGGCTCGGCGACGGACGTATCGGGCGCCGATCTTCTGCGCGGCAAGCAGCATTGCGATACCACGCTCATCGTGGAGCATCGGGTGCCGGCCTGTGAAAGCCGGGAGCTGTTCAAGCTCGTGCTCGACGACGAGGCCCGCGGCATCTTCCAGGGCAAGGTCGTCGTTCTGCCAGACGCACAGAAGACCGACGGCAAGCAGATGGCGCAAGCGCTGCTGCTGTCCGAGACGGCGGAGTTCGACTCCAAGCCCGAGCTCGAGATTTTCGCCGACGACGTGGTCTGCGGTCACGGCGCCACCTCCGGCCAGATCGACGACGAACTCCTGTTCTATCTTGAGTCCCGCGGCCTGCCGGAGCAGGAGGCGCGCGCGCTGCTGATCCAGGCGTTTGTAGGCGAGGCCTTCGCGGTCCTCGAGAACGAGGCCTTGCAGGACGCTTTCAATGCCGCTGCCGCCGAATGGCTCGGCGCGCCGGCGGCGTAGGCGATGAGCCGATGACCATCCTCACACCATCGGCCAAGGATCTCCGCGCCAAGGATCTCCGCGTGAGGGATGCGAGCTTCGATGTCGAGGCCATCCGCGCGGACTTTCCCATTCTGTCTGAGACGGTCCATGGCAAACCGCTGACATATCTCGACAATGGCGCGTCCGCGCAGAAGCCGCGCCAGGTCATCGACGCCATCGCCCACGCCTACGGCCACGAATACGCCAACGTCCACCGCGGACTGCATCATCTGTCGAATTTGGCCACCGCTAATTTCGAGAACGCGCGCGAGAAGGTGAGGGGCTTCCTCAATGCGCGCGCCGACGAAGAGATCATCTTCACCCGCAACGCCACCGAGGCCATCAACCTCGTGGCCTCGTCCTTCGGGCGGCCCAGGATCGGCGCCGGGGACGAGATCCTGCTCACCATTATGGAGCACCATTCCAACATCGTGCCCTGGCACTTCATTCGCGAGCGGCAAGGGGCGGTGCTGAAATGGGCGCCGGTGTCGGACGAGGGGGAGTTTCTGCTCGAGGAGTTCGAGAAGCTCATCACCCCGCGCACCAAGATGATCGCCATTACGCATATGTCGAACGTGCTGG
>CAYWIA010000143.1:3158-5013 GCA_964458245.1 uncultured Methyloceanibacter sp.
CTCATCACCCCGCGCACCAAGATGATCGCCATTACGCATATGTCGAACGTGCTGGGCACGATCGTGCCGGTGAAGGAGATTGTGCGCATTGCCCACGAACGCGGCATCCCTGTGCTGGTGGATGGCGCCCAAGGGGCCGTGCACATGCCGGTCGACGTGCAGAACCTCGACTGCGACTTCTACGCCTTCACCGGTCACAAGCTTTACGGTCCCACCGGCATCGGCGTTCTCTACGGCAAGAAGGCGCTGCTCGAGGAGATGCCGCCTTATCAGGGCGGCGGCGAGATGATCGGCTACGTCACGACCGACGAGATCACCTACGGCAAGCCGCCGCACCGCTTCGAGGCGGGCACCCCGGCCATCGTCCAGGCGATCGGGCTCGGCGAGGCCATCGACTACGTGGAGGGAATTGGCCGCGAGCGCATCGCCGCCCACGAGCGGGCAATTCTCGATTACGCCGTGGAGAAGCTCGGAGAACTGAATTGGCTGAGGATTTTCGGCCGCGCCAAGGACAAAGGCAGCATCATTTCCTTCGAGGTGGAAGGCGCTCACGCTCACGATGTGAGCACCATCCTGGACCGCCACGGCGTGGCCGTGCGCGCCGGCACCCATTGCTGCGAGCCGCTGCTCGCGCGATTTGGCGTGACTTCGACATGCCGTGCCTCATTCGCCATGTATAATACCTTTGAGGAGGTCGACCGGCTGGCGGATGCGCTGCGGAAGACCCGTGAGATGTTCTCTTAAGAGAGACAAGCGAGATGATTGAAAAGACTCAGCGAAACGAGACCGAGGAAGCGCCCGACGATCTGTCGCCGGGCATGGGCCAGTCCGCGCCGGGTCACGTGCAGCCGCCTGGCGAAGCGCCGGCCCCGGGTGAGCCTGGTGCCGCGCCGGAGCCAGCGGCGATTGAGGAGGACGCGCCGTCCTCCATCCCGCCCGAGGAACTGGAGCGGCTGCGCGAGGATCTCGTCGCCGCGCTCAAGACCGTGTTCGATCCGGAGATTCCCGTCGACATTTATGAGCTTGGGCTCATCTACAAGATCGACGTCGACGACGACCGAAATATCGAGATCGACATGACGCTGACGGCACCGGGATGTCCGGTGGCCGGAGACATGCCGGGCTGGGTCGAGAATGCCGTGTCCTCGGTGCCCGGCGTCGGCCAGGTGAAGGTCAACCTGACCTTCGATCCGCCCTGGGACATGTCGCGCATGTCAGACGAGGCCCGCCTCGCTTTAAATATGTTCTAAGATTCAAGCCCTTGAACGCCTGACCAAATAGGCCCAAGTTTCACTCATGAACACGCGTCCTCGACCCCAAGCCATGCGCCTCACCGAAGCCGCCGCGGAGCGCATCCGTAAGCTGTCCGCCGACTCCGGCAAGGAGATCGACGGCGTGCGCATCGGCGTGAAGAACGGCGGCTGCGCCGGCATGGAATACACCATGGAGTACGCTGAAGAGCGCGGGCCGCATGACGAGGTGGTGGAGGACAGGGGGGTCCGACTCCTGATCGACCCCACGGCTGTGATGTTCCTGCTCGGCACCGAGATGGACTATCAGGTGAACGAGATGCGCTCTGGCTTCGTGTTCAACAACCCGAACCAGACGAGCGCCTGCGGCTGCGGCGAGTCGGTGATGTTGCAGGCTGCGACCGAGCGCGATACGGCCGAAGCCTCATCCGACTAAAGCTCAAAACGATCGGTCGCGATCGTCATGGCCCGGTCTGTCCCGGCCGTCCAAGCTTTGAAAATGAGGTGTTGTGGATGCTCTACGGCACGCGCACGGAGCGCATCATGAAGGCCGGAACGTGGTCGCCCATGCCGCGCGCCTTGCTCTGTGGCTGATCGGAGCGCCT
>CAYWIA010000144.1:0-4934 GCA_964458245.1 uncultured Methyloceanibacter sp.
GCGCCTTCACCAAGGAGCAGATCCTCGAGCTTTATCTGAACGAGATCTATCTCGGTGCGGGCGCTTATGGCGTGGCCGCAGCGGCGCAGACCTATTGGAACAAGGCGCTGAACGAGCTGACCTTGGCGGAGGCAGCCTATCTCGCCACCCTGCCGAAGGCGCCGAGCAACTACGACGCTTTCAAGCACACCGAGCGCGCTATCGCGCGGCGGAACTGGGTGATCGACCGTATCGTCGAGAACGGCTTCGCCACACATGACGAGGGCGAGGAAGCCAAGGCTCAGCCGCTTGGCGTCCTGGCGCGGACCTATGGTCCCAAGATCCATGCCTCGGAATATTTCGCCGAGGAAGTGCGTCGCAAGATCATCGACGATTTCGGCGAGGATAAGCTCTATGGCGGCGGCCTCTCGGTCCGCACCACGCTCGATCCTCGGATGCAGGCCATCGCCCGCAAGGCGCTGGTCAAGGGGCTCACCGACTATGACCGGACCCATGCCGGCTGGCGTGGCGTAGACAAGACCATCGACCCCGCCGGCGATTGGGGCAAGACGCTTGCCGGCGTTCCGGTGTGGAGCGATATCGAGCCATGGAAGCTCGCCGTCGTGCTCGAAGTCTCGAACGACGAGGCCAAGATCGGCATCCGTCCGGGCCGCGACAAGGAAGGCCAACTGGTCGCCGAGCGCGAGACCGGCGTCATTCCAGCCGCGGAAGTGAAATGGACCCGCAAGACGGTCACGCAGGCTCTCAAGCCCGGTGACGTGGTCTACGTCGCTCCCCTCGAACCGAAGACCGACAAGGACGGCAATCCCGCGCCCGAAGAGACCGTCGCCGGGAAGTGGTCGCTCCAGCAGGTCCCGAAGGTCAGCGGCGCCATTACGGCGATGGACCCGCATACGGGCCGCGTGCTCGCCATCATCGGCGGCTTCAGCTTCCACCAGAGCCAGTTCGACCGCGCCACGCAGGCGCTGCGCCAGCCCGGCTCATCGTTCAAGCCCATCATCTATCTGACGGCGATCGACAATGGCTACACGCCGTCGAGCATCATCGTCGATGGAAATATTTGCGTCAGCCAAGGCCGCGGCATGCCGCCTTGGTGTCCGAAGAATTATTCGGGCGGCGGCGCCGGACCTTCGACGTTGCGCTACGGCATCGAGAAGTCGCGCAACCTGATGACGGTCCGCTTGTCGCGCGATATCGGCATGCCCGTCATCGCCGAATATGCCCGGCGCTTCGGTGTCTACGATAACTTGATGCCTGCGCTGTCCATGTCGCTCGGCGCTGGCGAGACCACGCTGCTGCGCATGGTCAACGCCTATGGGATGATCGCCAATGGCGGTAAGAAGATCGAGGCCACCTTCATCGACCGCATTCAGGACCGCTATGGCCGCACCGTATGGCGGCACGACAAGCGCGATTGCGCCGACTGCGACGCGCGGGAATGGGATGGGCAGTCCGAGCCGAAGCTCGTCGATGTCCGCGAGCAGGTGGTCGACCCGATCTCCGCATTCCAGATGGTCGGCATCATGGAAGGTGTCGTGCAGTACGGCACCGCACGCCGTTTGACGGCGCTGAATCGGCCCTTGGCCGGCAAGACCGGCACCACCAACGACTACAAGGATGCCTGGTTCATCGGCTACACGCCCGATCTCGTCGTCGGCGCGTATGTCGGATACGACCAGCCGAAGCCGATGGGCCGCAGCGCCACGGGCGGCGGTCTGGCCGCGCCGATCGTGCAGGATTTCCTCGAGGAGGCGCTGAAAGACGTGCCGCCGGTGCCGTTCCGGGCGCCGCCCGGCGCGATGCTGGTCCGCGTCAATCACAAAACCGGCCTGCCCGCCCGCAGGGGGGACAGCGGCGTGATTATGGAAGCCTTCAAGCCGGGGCACGTCCCCGACGGCGCCGTGATCGTCGAAGGCGAAGCGCCGGAAGGCGCCGAGCAGCAGCAGGGCGAGGCTTTTCCGGAATATCCTGACAACGCCCAGGCCGGCGGTCCGCCGCAAGGGTTTCCGCCGCCGCAGCAATACCGGGCACCGCCGCCCGGCCAGTCAGGCTTCCAGGGGCCGCCCAGCAACGACCGGGCTTTGACATCGGGCACCGGCGGCCTCTACTAGACCTTCGTTTCAGCCATACCACCCGGGCGCGGCCGTGCCCGGGGCCATGTGTATTGACGAGCCAACCCGTCAACAAAGACTCAAGAACACTGAGGAACAAGATGCGTGCCGAAACCGAGACGCTCGTGAACGAGATCAAGGAGTCCCTGTCTTTGCTACGGAGGCATCTTTGACCCCGATCAAGCAAAGGCGCGCCTGACGGAGCTCGATCGCGAGGCGGAAGCGCCGGACTTTTGGAACGACTCTCAGCGCGCGCAAGGCCTCATGCGCGAGCGCCAGCAGCTCGAAACCGCGCTCAACGCCTTCGACCGCATCGCCCGTGAGCTCGACGACAATCGCACGCTCGCCGCGCTTGGCGAGGAAGAGGGCGACGAGAGCATTATCGCTGAGGCGGACGAGGCGCTGCGCAAGCTACGTGCAGAGGCGCACACCCGTGAGGTGGAGGCGCTGTTGTCGGGCGAAGCGGACCCAAACGACGCTTTCGTGGAGATCCACGCCGGCGCCGGCGGCACCGAAAGCCAGGACTGGGCGCAAATGCTGGAGCGCATGTATATGCGCTGGGCGGAAGGCCGCGGCTACAAGGTGGAGCTAATCGGCGAGAACTACGGCGAGGAAGCCGGTATCAAATCGGCCACGGTCCTGGTCAAGGGCTTGAACGCCTATGGCTGGCTCAAGACGGAGTCGGGCGTGCATCGCCTGGTGCGTATATCGCCGTTCGATTCGAATGCCCGCCGCCACACCAGCTTCGCCTCGGTGTGGGTCTATCCCGCGATCGACGACACCATCGAGATCGAGATCGACGAAAAGGACGTCCGCATCGACACATACCGGGCTTCGGGCGCGGGCGGTCAGCACGTGAACACCACCGACAGCGCCGTGCGCATGACTCACGAGCCCACCGGCATCGTCGTGCAGTGCCAGAACGAACGCTCGCAACACAAGAACCGTGCCACGGCATGGGCCATGCTGCGTGCGCGGCTTTACGAGGCCGAGCTCAAGCGCCGGGAGGAGGAGGCACTCGCCACGGCCGCCTCGAAGGCCGAGATCGGCTGGGGCCACCAGATCCGGTCCTATGTTCTTCAGCCCTATCAGTTGGTGAAGGACCTGAGGACGGGCGTCGAGAGCACGAACCCGCCGGCCGTGCTCGACGGCGACATCGACGGGTTCATCGAGGCGGCGCTTGCCGAGCGCATCAGCGCCGACCCCAAGCCTGGCGCCAAAACCTAGTCCGGAGGTCGCCGGTCGACGCGCGGCCAGTCACGCCCCGACGGCGTCACTGAAAGCGCGCGATCGGCGAAAGCTCGTCGGCTATTCGGCGGCGTGGCTCGAGAAGGGATTCTCCGATGGCGCGCTCTTCTCCGGCCGCGGGCTAACGGACTTCACATCGGCCATCGGATCATCCGAACGGCGCGACTTCCCCTCGAAATAGGCGCCCTGCTCGATGGCGAGGCTCTGGTGGAAGATGTCGCCTTCCACATGGGACTGCGCCTGGAGCGTCACACGAAGGCCCCGGATTGACCCCATGACCTTACCGCGCACCACAACGTCCTCGGCGATGACAGAGCCGTTGATCTGGGACTTGTCGCCGAGCAGCAGCGAGCCGCAATGGATGTCGCCCTGGATTTCGCCGTCGACCTGGATTTCGCCCTTGGAGGCCACGTTGCCCGTGATCGTTAAGTCCTCGCCGATAATGGAGGGAACCATCTTGCTGGCGCTGGAACTGGAACTTGGGCTTGGGCCCTTGGCGTAGGTGGCCGGCCGCTCGGTGAACGGCGACGACTTCGACTCCGAACCGCTGTTCGAACGCTCGCCACCCAATTTGGTGACGGTCTCGCCTGGCTCAGGCTTCTTCGTGAACATAACTGGGTACCTCCCCATCCAATACGAGTGACGCAGCGCGAAACGCAACTCGGCACCAGGTCCCGCGACAGGAGACAGTAAAGCTGTCCAAGTGAAATGTCGCGGCGCTTCTCGCCTGAGAGCTAATACCCAGCACCCAACTCCTGGTCGTGACAATATCGTCTCGGTTTAACCTTGTCATGGGGGTTCTCTGCCCATGCTCCGGAGCCCTTCCCGCAGGGGCGCCGCGCACCGGGTTAAGCCCTGAATCGCCTTGGTTTAGCCGATTTTGATGCCTCTTATGGCACAAGCCCTTAGCCTCGCTTTGCGCGCCGTGGTAACGAGGCCCAAGGCGGGACGTTCGAGGGTGCGCCTTGGGGGGTGTCGGTACAGACCATGAGCGGATCGGGCTCGCGACGCTAAGATCAAGCGGCGGGGGCCGTGTTGCTGTCTGGCTTGTCGCTGGGTTCTCTTTCGAGGGACACTCAACGGTGGTTGGCCAAACTGTTGGGACCTGTGACTGAATGGACGAACCGCTCGCAGGAGCCTTGGCCAAGCTGACCGCGGAGGGTGGCAAAGCCATCCGCGCCTTGCCCGTCCGTGGCCGCCAATTGGTGAAGAGCGTTCCGCAACCGGTTCAGCTTCAGCTCGCCAAGCTCTCCAACCGCAGCGCCCATGTCTGCCGCGAAGTCTTCGCCGGCATTCTCGTCGTCGGCCTCATCGCCATCGTTCTCGGCTATGGACGCCTGGCCCGCGGTCCCATCTCTCTCCCGGGGCTGGTGCCGCCGATCGAAGGTGCGATCAACGAGCAGCTTTCGGGCCTTCAGGTGAAGATCGACGACGCCGTGCTTCAGCGCAGCGGCGAGGGCCCCGGCGTGCTGTTCCGCCTGCGCAATATCCGCCTCATCGACCCCGAGGGGGAGGTGGTGGCGCAAGCGCCGCTCGCCGCTATCGGCATGAGCGGCAGCGCGCTTCTGACGGGGC
>CAYWIA010000145.1:0-4880 GCA_964458245.1 uncultured Methyloceanibacter sp.
GCCGCGTCTGCCCCGCCGCTCGCATAGACCTTGTCGGATGAGCAGAGACAGACAAGCGATGCGCCCGAGGCCTTGAAGGCTTTCAGCATGTCGTCGCTCGACTGTGCACCTTGCGCGGCGATGGCCTCGATGCCGCCCGCCTCGAACAGGCTCTTGGCGAAGCTTGCGCGCGCGTTGAAGTCCGCGGGCCGGCCGAGACAGGCGAGGAAGATTTTCGGGCGCGCGCCGTGTGCGGCGCGATACTGGTCGCTCCGGTCGCGCAACGCTTCGAACGGCTCGGAAAGGCGCATGCGCTGCAGCGGCTCCGCGGTCCGCTCGGGCTCGTCGTCGCACGGCGCCGGCGGCGCGCCGTCGAGCACGGTGATCTCGGCTTCGGCGAGATCGGGAAAGTCGCTGGTGCCGATCAGCGAGTCCTTCCGCCGGGCGATCGCCTTCTCGCGCGCGGCGCGGGCTTCGGCGACGTCGCTTTGGATGAGCCCTTGGCGCAGCGCCTCGGCAGGGCCGCCGGCCGCTTCGATCTCCTGAAACACTTTCCAGGCTTCCAGGCACAGCGCGCGCGTGAGCGCTTCCATGGCGCCGGAGCCCGCGGCGGGATCGGCGACGCGATAGAGGTTCGACTCTTCGAGCAGGATGGTTTGCGTGTTGCGCGCGATGCGGCGGGCGAAGGCGTCGGGAAGCCCTACCGCCGCGCTGAACGGCAGCACGGTCACGGCGTTCGCCCCGCCCACGGCCGCGGCCAGTGCTGCAATCGTGCCGCGCACGATATTTCCGTGGGGATCGCGCTTGGTCATCATGCGCCAGGCCGTCTCGGCGGTGACGAAGGCCGGCTCCGGCTCGAGGCCGCACGCCTCTTCGATGCGCGACCACAGCTTGCGCAGGGCGCGAAACTTGGCGGTGGTGAGGAACTGGTTCTGGTCCGCCGCCAGGCGGAAGAAGATGAGACGCCGCGCCGTATCGAGAGGCACGCCGCCGTCGTGAGCGGCGCGCATATAGGCGAGCGCGGTTGACAGCGCGAAGGCCAGCTCTTGTGCCTCCGAGCCGCCTGCCGCGTGCACGGGCCGGCCGTCCCCGACCGCGAAGGGCCCCTTGAAGCCTTGCCCGATCATCTCGCCGACGAGGCTTGCGAATACGTTCGCCATGTCGGGCCAGACCACGTTGTTCCAGCCATTGGCCGCCAGCACGCCGATGGGATCGAACCCGAAGCGGATATTGACGTCGCTTGGAGCGAGGCCGCGCTGCTGCACCAGATTGGCGAGCATCAAGGCGGCGTCCTTGCAGAGCGGGCCGAGCTGAAGCTCGATGGGCACGCCCCACTCGAAGTGCACGTCCTCCAGCGCCTCTTTGAGAACGGCTTCGGACGGCGGCAGGGCATGGCCGTAATCGCCGGCCGAGCCTTGGAACACGAGGCTGAGGCCGCTCGCGCCGTTGTTCAGGTCTTCGAGGATTTGCCGGTTGGCCGTCTTGCCGTCGGCGATCTCGATGCGCTGGATGACCTCCCACGGCGCGCCCGGCGCCCGGCCGGGAACGACGTCCGCGTCGCTCGCCCGGCCATAGAGCGGCTCGATGACGATGCCGTCATAGCTCTTGGATTCGAGCGAGGCGAAGGGCGCGCCCTTCAGCGCCTTTTCCACCAGCTTCTTCCAGGCCGCTTCGTCGGCGGGCGGAAAGTCGCGGGCCAGGGGGAGTTCAGCCATCTTGCTAACCCTAGAATGGTTCTCGCTTTTTCTCCTAGCACGAAGCCTGCGCGGCGAGAAACCCGTGGGATCTTGGCGGGATTGCGCCCATAGGCCATCTTGGCGCGGGGCTTGTGCAGCCGTTAAAGTGCCGCAGGCCAAGCGAGGGGGATCAGCGGCAATGGCGCGCAAGAAGACACCGACCAAGACGGCGGCGGCAAAGACCAAAGCGGCCGCCAAAGACGCGGCCGATGCGGCGGAGATCGTCGCCAAGCTGGACCCGGATCAACTCCCCGAGGAGTCCGTCTATCTTGGCCAGAGCGTCAAGCCGGAGTTCATCCTGCTTAAGCTCGCCAACCGGCACGGGCTGATCACGGGCGCCACAGGCACCGGAAAAACCGTAACCCTTCAAGGCCTTGCGGAAAGTTTTTCGGATCAGGGCGTGCCGGTGTTCTGCGCCGACGTGAAGGGCGACCTCTCCGGCGTCGCCGAGATGGGCGTGGCCAAGGGCTGGATCGAGGAACGCGCCGAGCTGATCGGCTACGACGTCGAATTCAGCGCGCACCCGGTGATCTTCTGGGATCTGTTCGGCGAACAGGGCCACCCAATCCGGACCACTGTCACGGAATTGGGCCCATTACTCCTGTCCCGGCTGATGGATCTCAGCGAGGCGCAGGAAGGCGTGCTCAACATCGCCTTCAAGATCGCCGACGACGAGAAGCTGCCCCTGCTCGATCTCAAGGATCTGCAGTCGCTGCTCGAGGATCTCGCCGCCCGCGCCGACACGCTCACCACCAAATACGGCAACATCACCAAGGCCTCGGTCGGCGCCATCCAGCGCTCGCTGCTGGTCCTGGAGCAGCAGGGCGGGAAGCACTTCTTCGGCGAGCCGGCCTTGAAGATCGACGATTTGATGCGCACAGCCCCGGACGGGCGCGGCTATATCAGCGTGCTCGTAGCCGACAAGCTCATGCAGAGCCCGCGGCTCTATGCGACCTTCCTCCTGTTCCTCATGTCGGAGATGTTCGAGGAGCTGCCCGAGGTGGGCGATCCGGAAAAACCCAAGCTCGTGTTCTTCTTCGACGAGGCGCATTTGCTGTTCCGCGATGCGCCGAAAGCGCTCCTGGAGAAGGTCGAGCAGGTGGTGCGCCTGATCCGCTCCAAGGGCGTCGGCGTTTATTTCGTGACGCAGAACCCGATGGACGTGCCCGATACGGTCTCGCGCCAGCTCGGCAACCGGGTGCAGCATGCTTTGCGCGCCTTTTCTCCGCTGGAGCAAAAGGCGGTGAAGGCGGCGGCGACCACCTTCCGCGCCAACCCCGCCTTCGACACCGAGAAGACCATCATGGAGCTCGGGATCGGCGAGGCCTTGGTGTCCAGTCTCGACCGGAAGGGCCAGCCGACCATGGTAGAGCGCACCTACGTCAAGCCGCCGTCTTCGCAGGTCGGACCTCTGACCGCTGCGGAACGCAAGGCGGTAATCGAGAACAGCCCGGTTGCCGGCGACTACGACGAGGTCGTGGACCGCAACTCGGCGCATGAGATCTTGCAGGAGCGGACCAAGGCCCGCGCGGCGGAGGCCGCCGAAGCCGCGGCGTCCGGCGGCAAGACCGCGGCCCGCAAGAGCGGCGGCTCGCGCAGCGACGGCTTCTGGACGACGCTCGGCAAGTCCATCGCCCGCTCCGTGGTGCCCATGGCGACGCGGGTGCTGGAGGACGCCATCAAGCGCAATGCGCTCGGCGGGATCTCTCGCAAGCGCTAAAGGCGTGACCGCGGGCCATCCTGTGCTACACGAGCGCCCATGTTCACCCTCGACGACATCTCGCTGCGGCTCGGCGGCCATCTCATTCTCGATCACGCCTCGGCGTCACTGCCGCCGAAGGCGCGCGTCGGCCTGGTCGGCCGCAACGGCGCCGGCAAGTCCTCTCTGCTGAAGCTGATCGCCGGGCAGCACGAACCCGACACCGGCCGCATCGAGGCGCCGTCGGCCATGCGCATCGGCTATCTGGCGCAGGAAGCGCCAAGCGGGAAGGCCACGCCGTTCGAAACGGTGCTGGCGGCGGCGGCCGAGCGCGCCGCGCTGATGGACGAGGCCGAGCACGCGGTCGATCCGCATCGCATCGCCGAGATCCACGAGCGGCTCACGGCCATCGACGCCCATGGCGCGCCGGCGCGGGCCGCGCGCATCCTCGCCGGTCTCGGCTTCTCGGAGGAGGCGCAGCACCAGCCGCTCGACACCTTCTCCGGCGGCTGGCGCATGCGCGTGTCGCTGGCGGGACTGCTGTTCTCAGAGCCGGACCTTCTGTTGCTCGATGAGCCTTCCAACCATCTCGATCTCGAAGCGGCGCTGTGGCTCGAATCGTTCCTCAAGAGCTACCGCGCGAGCCTGATCGTGGTGAGCCACGAGCGCGATCTCCTCAACAACGTGGTCGACACCATCCTCCATGTGGAGCGGGGCAAGACGACGCTTTATGCCGGCAATTACGATCAGTTCGAGCGGCAGCGGCGCGAGCGGCTGGCCCAAGCCGAAGCCTCGCGCGCGAGCCAGGACGCCAGGCGCAAGAAGCTGCAGGCCTATGTGGACCGCTGGCGCTACAAGGCGCACAGCGCGCGCCAGGCGCAGAGCCGGCTGAAAGCGCTTCAGAAAATGGAGCCGGTGGCCGAGGCGGCCGAGGATCCTTCGCTCGTGTTCGACTTTCCGAGCCCGAAAGAGTTGAAGCCGCCGCTTCTCGTGCTCGAAGACGTCGCGGTGGGCTATGCGCCGGATACGCCGGTGCTGTCGGGGCTCGACTTGCGGATCGATCCGGACGACCGAATCGCTTTTGTGGGCCGCAACGGCAACGGCAAGACCACGCTCGCCCGGCTGCTCGCCGGCCAGCTCGCGCCGATGGCGGGAAAGATCGCGGCGAGCGGCAAGCTCACGGTCGGGTATTTCGCCCAGCATCAGATCGAGGAACTGGTCGCCGAGGACACGCCGCTTCAGCACATGGAGCGTCTGCTGCCGGACGCGAAGCAGGGTGCCGTCCGCGCCCATCTCGGCCGCTTCGGCTTCTCGGGCGACAAGGCGATGGTCCAAGTGAAGAAGCTCTCGGGCGGAGAGCGGGCACGGCTGTCGCTGGCGCTCATCACCCGCGATGCGCCGCATATCCTCATCCTCGACGAGCCGACCAACCATCTCGACGTGGACGCGCGCGAGGCGCTGGTCCA
>CAYWIA010000146.1:0-4816 GCA_964458245.1 uncultured Methyloceanibacter sp.
GAACGCCCAGATGATCAGGACCACGCCCTGAATGAGCAACAAGATGCCGAAGACCAAGGGAACGGCGAGCGCCGCCACCATGGGCGAGCCGAGCAGGATCAGGCCGATCACGAAGTTGACGAGGCCGAAGATAAACGAGCCCACGCCGCCGCCGGTGAAACCGCCGATCATGGCGAACACGCCGATGACGAGGCCGAGAACGCCGAGCCAAACCACGATCGCCGTCGGCAGCACGATGGCCGCGAACAGCGGATGCCGCAGCACGATGATGCCGGCGATGATGCCGAGAACGCCGATCAGCAAGGACCAGTACCAAGGCACGGAGCTGTCGACGAAGACGCGCACCAATTCGAGCACGCCGACGAAGAGCCAATAGAACCCGAGGAAAATAACAAGGGCGACCAAGGTCGATGCTGGGTTCGTGATCAGCAAAATGCCGAAGATGATCGCCGCGATCCCTTCGAGCAGAAACACCCACCAGACATCCGACTGATCTTTATGCGCCAAGGCTGCTGCCATTTTCGATAACCCTCCCTGTGCCGCCGCTGTTGAGAAGCCGGCGAGCGGGCAGCAACTCGACCGGCGACGCACATTACGGTAGGTCTCGAATTATACGCCTTCTGTTTCAGGAATACCGCGCACGCCGCTTCCCCCTTGCTTTTGGCTGGTTTTCGGCCGGGGAATCCGGGTGGCAGCGGGCGCCTGCTTGACCTATTTAGAGGGTGATTCTTTCGGATGCGGCAGCGATTGCCGCGCCTCGAAGCGGAGACAAGCCATGCCGCGACCCGTTGTCCGCGTTCCCCGTTCGAGCTGGCGTGCCACCGGCACCGCCGAGAGCGAGCGCGCGATCCCGGAGGAAACGGCTATCGCCTTTACCTTCAACACCGCCTCCTACGCGGTGATGATGGCGAGCCCCCAGGACCTCGAGGACTTTGCCGTGGGCTTTGCCCTGACCGAGGGCGTTGTGTCTTCTCTCGACGCCATCGACACGATCGAGGTGGTCGAGGAAGAGATAGGCATCGAGCTGCGGGTCTGGCTCAAGGCGAAGGACGCCGCGGAATTCCTGGGACGCCGCCGCAAGATGGCGGGCCCTACCGGCTGCGGCCTGTGCGGGGTGGAAAGCCTGATCGAGGCGATGCGCCCGCCCCCGGAAGTCGGCGACGGACAGGTGCTGACGCCGGACCAGATCATGACGGCCGTGAACTCGCTGTTTCCGCAGCAAGCGCTCAACCGCGAAACCCGCGCCGTCCATGCCGCAGGCTTCTGGGACCCCGCGCGAGACCTGGTGGCGGTGCGCGAGGATGTCGGCCGCCATAATGCGCTCGACAAGCTCGCCGGCGCGCTGGCCCGCGACGGCAGCACCGCCGAGCAAGGCCTCGTCGTGCTGACGAGCCGGGTTTCCGTGGAGATGGTGCAGAAATCCGCGGCCATCGGCGCGCCGATCGTTGCCGCCGTGTCAGCGCCGACCGCGCTCGCCGTACGCATGGCGGACGCTTGCGGCATGACGCTCGTGGCCATCGCGCGGAAAGACGGCTTCGAGGTCTTCACCCATCCGCGCCGCATCAAGGGCACGCTGGAAAGCCACGTCGCTTAAGGCACAATCTGCACTCAGCCGCTCCGGAAGACGCCACCCATACGTTCGGCTCCTCATAGGTGCCCGTCCGCTTGTCCACGTCGATCTTCACCGGCGCAATGGCGCCCTTCAAGGCATAGGGCCCGGTCGGCTGAAAACGCTTCTTGGACCAATTCTCCCACAGCCGAGTTGATCGGGATCGTCAAACGCGAGATCCGCAGCGGCTATTCCGGCTTCATTTTTCTCACCGGAATCGTCCGCTAGTCCCTCGCCACGCTCCCGCGAGCCCAAAGCCCCGCCGCCGCCACAAAGCGCGCCTAGCGTCGCTCGCAATGGGAGGACGCCTGCGCCATGAAAATGATGATCGCCAATTTCTTCGTCGCCGCTCTTGCCGTGGCCGCGGCCTTTGGAGAGGCTCCCGCGGCGCGAGCCGCCTCCGGGGCCGAGATCGAGCGCGACGCCAACGACACGCTGCATAGCTTCGTACGCCAGATCGGCGGCGCCCGCGAGCTCGCCAACAAGGCGGTCGGGATCCTCGTGTTCCCCTCGGTGATCAAGGCGGGCTTCGGCCTGGGCGGCGAATACGGCGAAGGCTTGCTGATCGTCAATCAGCGCCCGGCCGGCTACTACAACATGATCTCGGCCTCGTTCGGCTTCCAGCTCGGCGCCCAGGAGCGCGCGGTCATCATCATGTTCATGACCCAGAGCGCGCTCGACGCCTTCTACCGCCGGGCGGGCTGGAAGGTGGGCGTGGACGGCTCCGTCGCCATCATCACGGTAGGCATTGGCGG
Source organism: uncultured Methyloceanibacter sp. (assembly GCA_964458245.1). GTDB lineage: Bacteria > Pseudomonadota > Alphaproteobacteria > Rhizobiales > Methyloligellaceae > Methyloceanibacter. The sequence goes on from CAYWIA010000146.1 coordinate 2,365, forward strand.
CTCCATCGATACCGACAAGGTCACCGAGCCCGTAATCGGCTTCATCCTCGACCAGAAGGGGCTGATGTATAATCTGACCCTGGAAGGCTCCAAGATCAGCAAGATCGAGCGCTGAGGCGCGTCGGAGGGGTCAAAGGCCCAAGCCCAAAGAGCTAGCGGACGGAGAGGTGCTTCACGTCCGCGCGCGGCCGCGTGTCGTCCTTAAGGGTCGCGTCGGGCGGCGCCATGCGAAAGGCCTTCATGGGCACCTCAACGGCGCAGCCGGCCGCCGAAAGGGCGATGAGGCCTGCCAGAGCAGTCTGAGTGGCGAATCGAATCATGAGATCAGTGGCTTCCTTGTTTGTGACAAAGAAGCAGACAAACCTGGCAAAAGTTTGAAGACCGCGATGAGCGGTGCCTTCTCTCCCAGCCGATGATGCGCCAGAATGATCAGCACTTGTTGCCGAGGGTCACGACGCAGCCGACGCCCTTGCCGGTTTCCTTCAGCACCGTGCCGCCGCCTTTGACCACGCCCTTGCCGACCGTTCCGGCACCCTTGACCACGCCTTTGCCGGTTTCGACCGTGCCGCCGACAACGCCCTTGCCGACCGCGACCGTGCCTTTGCCGACACCTTTGACGGCACCGACGGGGCCTTCGCTCACGCCCTCGCCGATATCCTTGGCGCCCTCGACGACGCCGCCGCCGACCTCGCCGGCGCCTCTGGCCACGCCCTTGCCGGCCTCCACGGTGCCGCCTACGGCGCCGCTTCCAACCTCACCGGCACCTTTGACAACGCCCTTGCCCGTGGTCGCGGTGCCCTTCACGGCGCCCTCGACAGGCTTCACGTCTGCAGCGTTGGCCGCGAACGACATGGCGACAAGGGCCGCGGCGGCGGCAATAGAAACGGAATAGCGCATCTCATCATCCTCCTTGAGCAGATCGGTGGATCGATCCGAATTTGGCTTGGCGAACCGGCTAACACGGCAATTTGCCCCTAGTGCGGCAGCGCAAATGACCAACGGTGAGAGCGGCTTAACCGTTCCAGGCGAGCTAGATCAGAGAAAAGAGATAGATCAACGCCGCAATGAACCCGGCCATGCCAAGCCAAGTGAAAATATAGGGCAGCCTGCTCTTGGGGTCCTGCGAGGACATCGCCGTGGCTCTCATAACGATCCTGACGGGAAACGCCAAAGGATGTGTGGGGATGTGCGCCGGAAACCGGCCGAGCCGCAATATTGGCAGCCGTCACGGCGGGCGCGGGACCAAATGGGGGAGAACTCGGTATCTATTGTGGCCGCAATTGCGGCATACGCGCAAAAGCGTTCCTCCGTCATTGCCTAGACAAGGCCGTTTGCCGGGTACGGTCCCGACCCTATAAAATATGCGTATGTCCCGTTTGCTCATCCTTGCACTGCTCCTGCTGCCGGCCCATGCGCTCTCCGCCACGCAAGCGCTGGCCGGCGCCAAGGAGCGGGTCGCCGCGCTGGCGCCGTCGGGGCTGGTGTTCGTCATGGACGACGACGGCAACGAGCTGATCGCCCAGAACGCCGATGAGCCCTTCGTCCCGGCGTCCGTCGCCAAGGTCGTGACGGCCTGGCTGGCGATGGAGGTGCTGGGCGCCGACTACCGCTTCAAGACCCGCTTCTACCTGGATGACGATCGGGTGCTTTACGTGCAGGGGGGCGGCGATCCCTTCTTGATCTCCGAGGAGCTGGCGCTGCTCGCGCCCCAGCTGGTCGCCGCGATCGGCAAGGAGCCCATCACCGGCATCGTGCTCGACTCGAGCTACTACCCTTCGGATCTCCGCATCCCGGGTATCGAGGACACCAACGAGGCCTACGACGCGCTGAACTCCGCACTTGCGGTGAACTTCAATACGATCCACGCGGTGCGCAGCGGCAACAGCGTCCGCACCGCCGAGAAGCAGACCCCCATCACGCCGCTGGCGATCAGCCAGTTCAGGGCCCGAGGCCCCAAGGGCCGCAGCCGCATCAGCCTCACCCAGGACCCGGAGGTGAGCCTGAAATATGCCGGCGAGCTGATCGCCGCGTTCATCGATCAGGCCGGCGGCAAGGTCGAGGGCGAGATCACGGTCGGGCCCGTGCCGGAGGGCTTGCAGCCCGTCTACGTGCACCATCAATCGCGCTACCTCGCCGAGATCATCCACCAATTGCTGATCGGCTCGAACAACTACATCGCCAATCAGGTGTTCTTGGAGATCGGCGCGGAGCGCCTGGGCGGGCCCGTCAGCCTCGAGAAGTCACTCCAGGTCGCGAACGAGATGCTCGCCAAGCACGGTCTCTCCAAGGACATCTATCTCGAAGAAGGCTCGGGCATCAGCCGCGGCAACCACTTTACGGCCCGCGGGCTGACCAAGGTGCTCAACCTCTTTGTGCCGTATGCGGAGCTGCTGAAGCGCAGCCGCGGCTCCAATTACAAGACCGGCACGATGAGCGGCGTGCGCACGCTGGC